>CAZBTM010000141.1:0-7917 GCA_964494425.1 uncultured Rhodothermales bacterium
ATACTGATCCAGATACCCTTTCGCCTGCTTCTTCACCGTGCCCTTCATCGCCGAGAGCAGCATCCCCAGCTCAATCTCAACATGCACTTCCTCCGGCTGCACGTCAATGGCCCCGCTGGCCCCGCCGCCATCAAACTTCAGGGTATCGTCGTCCCAGTGGTAGTCGGCGCCAAGCTTCTGCTTGAGCTGATCGGCCACTTTCTCCACAGCCGTCCGAGCGGCACTGGTGCCCATGCTGTGCGATTGCGACAAATTGATGGTAGACATATGGTATACAGGCTAAAGAATGAACAACGCGGAAACGGTTTGTGCGCTACGGAAGCGGTTTTCGTGCGTTCCCACACGCACCTCATTCGTTTAGTCCATCTTCGGACTGGACACCGACCTGTGCATCCCCTACCTTGTATGTTTAGGGGAAAGCGATAGGCACCTGCCCCGTGCAGCGTGCGTACCGATCTCCACTCGCCCCGCCCCCCCGCTGGCTCGAATCGCTCATGTGCACGCTCTCGCCTATGAACCGCCCGCTTCGCCTCGTCCTATTCAGCGTTCTGCTCACTGCTCTCGCCGTTGCACCGGCGCGTGCGCAGTCCGCAAGCGACCTGCAATCGCCCGCCGACTTCCTGGGCTATGAGATGGGATCGCAGTTCACCCCGCACCACCGCGTCATGGATTACGTGCAGCACGTGGCCGCGATCTCGCCCAATGTGGAGGCCGAGCCCTACGGCGAAAGCTACGAAGGCCGCACGCTCATGGTGGCGTACATCAGCAACCCCGACCTGCTGGGCGAGCGCGAAACCATCCGCCAGAACAACCTGCGCCGCATTGGGCTCGCAGACGGCGCGCCCACCGCCGATGATGCGCCCGCCATCGTCTACCTTAGCTACAACGTGCACGGCAACGAGAGCGTGAGCACCGAATCTGCCCTGCAGACGCTCTACGAACTGGCGGATCCTACCAACGACCAGACCCAGCCGTGGCTCGACAACACCCTGGTGCTGCTCGACCCCGTTGTGAATCCCGACGGACGCGCCCGCTACGTCAACTTCTACCGCGAATCCGTCGGCGCGCAGCCCAACGCCCGCCGCATGGCCCGCGAGCACCAGGAACCCTGGCCCGGCGGACGCGCCAACCACTACTACTTCGACCTGAACCGCGACTGGGCCTGGGCCTCGCAGCAAGAGACGCAGCACCGCCTGCAGCTCTACAACCGGTGGATGCCGCACGTCCACGTTGACTACCACGAGCAGGGCATCGACAGTCCGCACTACTTTGCGCCCGCCGCCGACCCATTCCACGAAGACATTGCCGCGTGGCAGCGCGAGATCCAGACCGAAATCGGACGCAATCACGCCCGCTACTTCGACGAGAACGGCTGGCGCTACTTCACCCGCGAGCGCTTCGACCTCTTCTATCCCGGCTACGGCGACACCTGGCCTACCTTCAACGGCGCCATCGGTATGACCTACGAGCAGGGCGGCTCCGGGCGTGCCGGACTCATGGTGCACACCGCCGAGGGCGACACCCTTAGCCTGCGCGACCGCTTTGTGCGACACCACACCACCGGCCTCTCCACCGTCGAAACCGCCGCCCGCGAGGCCGACCGCCTCGTTAATGAGTTCGTATCGTACCACGAAACCGCCGCCTCGAATCCGCCCGGCGACTACGCCGCCTACCTCGTCAAAGCGCGCAACGTCGCAGACCGCGGCGTGCCCAACACGCCCGATGATCGCATCCAGGCACTGCACGAGCACTTGCAGGCGCAAGGCATTGCCGCCACCATTGCAGGCGCTGGAACCGATACGCAGCGGAGCGGCCTGCGCTACGCCGACCAGACCGAGCAGTCCGCCACCATCGAACCCGGCGATCTGGTCGTATCGCTCAACCAGCCCAAGGGCCGCCTCGCCAAAGTGCTGATGGAACCGCGCACCACCGTCGTCGACTCCGTCACCTACGACATGACCGGCTGGAGCCTGCCCTACGCCTACGGACTGGAGGCCTACGCGCTGGAGCAGTCCGTGTCGGTTTCGGGAGATGCAGAGGCCGCGCCGCCGACCTTGCAGGGGGCCGACACCGAGCGGCCGTACGCCTATCTTGCCAACTGGCACAGCATCGCCGACGCCTCGTTCTTGTCCGACCTGATCGAGGCGGGCGTGAAGGTGCGCTTTGCCCGCGAGGCGTTCGAGCTGAACGGACGCACCTTCGAGCCGGGCACGCTCGCCATCTTGCGCGCCAACAACCGCAATATGGGATCGGACTTCGACCGCATCGTGCAAGAGACCGCCACCGAGCACGCGCGCTCGCTCTACCGCACCGCTACCGGCTTCATGGATGAAGAGCCCGACCTGGGCTCCGGCAACATCCGCTACATCGACGCGCCGCATGTGGGCGTGCTGGCGGGCAGCCCGCTCTCCTCACTGAACGTGGGCGAGGTGTGGCACTTCTTTGAGCAGCAGCTCGGATATCCGGCTACGCTGCTCGAACCGGGCAACTTCCGCGACGAGTGGCTGAGCGACCTGGATGTGCTCGTCATGCCCAGCGGATCGTACGGCGACTGGCTCACCGACGCACGCACCGAGGCCCTGCAAAGCTGGGTCCAGAACGGCGGTCATCTCATTGCTCTTGGCGCCGCAAACAGCGCCCTGTCGAGCCGCGACGGCTTCGATCTCGCTACACCTTCCGCAGACGAAGACAGCGCCGCTGCCTCCCCCGAACTAACCCGCTACGAGGACCGTGCCCGCGAGGCCGCCACCCGGGGCACGCCCGGAAGCGTCCACGCCACCACGCTCGACGGCTCGCACCCGCTGGCGTTTGGTATCGAGCGGTACTTCACGCTGAAGCGCTCCGCCCGCGCCTTCGCCTACCTCGACGGCGGCTGGACCGTGGCCGCGCTCGAAGACGCCGCTCCGCTCACCGGATTCATGGGCCACGAGGCCCAGCAAGAGCTCGATGACACCCTCGTCTTCGGCGTGCAGCCGCACGGACAGGGACGCATCACCTACCTGGTCGACAACCCACTCACGCGTGGCTTCTGGCACAACGGCCAGCTCCTCATGAGCAACGCCGTGTTCTTCGTGGGGAACGATTAGTGCTGTGTCAATCCTCATTTTGATAGTTGCCCTGCAATCAGCCCCCACGAAGCCTGTCATGGTGAGCAGGCGAAGTACCGACCATTGTCGGTACGGAGAGTGCCGAACCATCTCCCGCATATCGGGCAGCTGCTGTTTGCAGAAGCAGCCCAAACGCCGGAGACGCAAGCGATGCCGATAGCGTTTGGCACAGGGTACCCGGCTATCAGATCCCGGGCAGTGATTACCAAGACAAAAAGGACCCCCGCTGGTAGGCGAAGCGATAGGCAACGCATGCAATCTTGTGTCACCAACAACAGCGAACTCTGACATGCCGCACCACGTCTACATCCTCGAATGCGCGGACGGCACCTACTACACCGGCTACACCACCGATGTGGAGCGCCGTGTAGAGGAACACAACGCCGGGACCGGCGCCAAATACACCCGCGGACGCACGCCGGTCGAAGTCATCCACACCGAAACGTACGACAACCAATCCGCCGCCATGCAGCGCGAGTACGCGATCAAGCAGTTGCGACGCCCGGCGAAGGAAGAGCTGGTGAATGTATCCTAACCCGCCAGCGCATCCAGCGGACTCGCAACGCCGCGCCCGCTACACCACCTTGCAGGTCCAGACGGCGATGGGTTACCCGAAGCAGCTCCCTAAACGTACTCGGAAATGGGTGTCAGAGCATCTCCAGTGGACTTTGTACCGCGCGTCCGCCCCGATTTAAGACATGCGTGTACCGCATCGTCGTCTCCACACTGTCATGCCCCAATAGCTCTTGTACGGTTCGAATGTCATAGCCATCTTCCAGCAAATGGGTCGCAAAGGAGTGGCGGAAGGTGTGGCAGGTGATATGCTTCGAAATACCTGTGGCGCTCACGGCCTTCTTTACCGCATTCTGCACAGCAGAGGTCGAGCGATGGTGACGATGGGTTTGTCCACTTCGGGGGTCGGTAGATCGCTTGGTGGATGCAAACACGAATTGCCATGTCCATTCGTACGCAGCGTTCGGATACTTGCGTCCCAGCGCATCTGGGAGGTGTACCGAGCCGTGCCCCTCACTGCGGTCGGTTTCGTGTAAGACCTTTCGCGCTCGCAGGTGACGTTTCAGCGGCGCATGCAGGCGGTGGGGGAACACGGTCTTTGCGCCCCTTGCCATCTCGGACGAGGCACGCACCTCGATCAAAATCGAGGGCCTTGACCCGGAGGCGGAGCGCTTCCGAGAGACGAAGCCCTGCGCCGTAGAGCAGGGCAGCAACGAGTTGATTGGTCCCACTCATTGCGCCCAGGACCTGCCGGACCTCGTTGCGTGTGCAGACCACCGGCAAGCGTCGTGGACGCTGAGCCGGCTCCAGTTCGTTGATGGCGTCCAACTCGATGCGCAGCACACGGCTGTAGAGGAACCGGAGCGCATGGAGGGCCTGGTTCTGTGTGGAAGCCGCGACATTGCGCTCCAGGACCAAGTGATTTAGGAAGTCACGGATGTGAGCGGCGTCCATCGTACGCGGATGGCGTGTGTCGTGGAACAGCACATACCGCTTTACCCAGCGCACGTACGCCTTTTCGGTGTGGATGCTGTACTGCAACCGACGGCACGTCGTGCGGACTTGATCAAGCAGCTTGGGCGGTTTTTGGACATGGGAACAGCGGACCGAGCGCCGGAGACTTGCGATTTATGAAGGGCCTTGGTACCATGAAATACGTATACAGACTCCTTCAGCAACATAGACCCGTCGGGAGGCGAATCCATAACGTCCTATGTCCACTTGGTTGACATAAGTCGACACCAGATTGGCTTATCCTTCTGAGAAATAGCAAATTGCTCGTACTTATGGGGTTTGCCTATGTCCAGCGGGTTGACATAATTATAAGTTATACCTCGTGATAATCCTCTGTGCAGAATGAAAATCTTGCTTCCCGTAAAGGATGAAGAGAGCTCTGCTTTAGCAGTGCTCAAATCCTTCGATTCCGAATCAATTCTCGCAGTACGTCTCAAAGAAACTGATCAGAACGGTAAATATGGACTGATTACAGTTGAATCAGAAGATGGGGCGTATACTGTAGAACTTGCTTTCACTGGTGAACACACGAATAAGTACCAGTTCGTCTACAATGAACTTTTTGACTGGGGAGATCGTGAGTTCGACCGCTACCTCTTCGTTGAGGGTGAAGACCCTGTCATGGGTGAGAATCCTCCTCTTCGACATCAGGGAGTTGCATTTGTACATCCTGAGGCTGTAGAAAAGTACGAGTACGCTCGAATCGACGGTTTTGACTATTGGATTCTGAGCATTGATGGTGAACCTGTCGCAGCACTTGAAGACTCTCTACAGCGGCCGATGACAAACAAAATCGAGTCTGATCTTGAGCAGTTGATGGAAGATAGCAGTTAACAGAATTCGTTGCCTGTAATACACTATCGTTCAGTATGGAGTCAGAACGAAATGTTGAAGTTCAGAGAGAAGACCTTCGGCAGATTCGTGAGGAGTATCTGGACGAACGAGAAATGTACGTACAGGCAGAGTACAGTGCCATTGAAGGATTTGCCAGAGCCTTGCTAACTCTCTCAGGCGGTGCGTTGGGATTTTCTCTAACCTATCTGCGGTGGGCGGTTGAGGATCCTCAGCATAAGGGGTGGCTTTTGGCGGCGTGGATTCTATTTGGGCTCTCCCTCAACATTACGGTGGCAGCGCTTTATAAGAGTCACAGAGCATTTCAAGAGGGGCGGCGAATTCTGAAAAAGCGTCAGAGAGCTATTAAAAAAGACTACTTTCGTAACTATGGAAAGCCTCCGTCTGAACATGAACATACCGAGATAGATGAGGAGAACAAGCCAGCTGAGGTAACAAACAGTTTCAATCAGCTCTCTTTCGGCTTCTTCGTGGTAGGTTCAGCTTGCCTTCTCATATTCACTAGCCTTAATCTTTTTTAAAACGTATTGGTACCATGGGTAACGACAAAGATTCCGACTCCAAGTCCGAACAAACTGCCTCGGAGTCAGGAAAACAAACCCAACCAGCAGAAGGTGGCCAAACCCGGCCGGCAGAGGGGGACGATATATACGAAGGCAGTGCATCTCCACCGGAAGGGCCGGAGCGTCCAACCTTCGTTACCCCTGAAAAGCCGACTGGTACAGGCGGAAATGAAGGAAATGGAGGATCCGATGGAAATGGAGGATCTTCAGGTGGAGGAGGCGGAGGAGATTCAGATTAACGTCTCCTGTGTAGGTATTTATAGGTTATACTTACACTCATTTTCAATATGTCAACCGTGATGGGAGAACGTGCAACACTCATACTTGAGACTCTCGCCCAAGCTACATGGGAACGTTTGCACCACGCCAGGGAGTACGGAGTCAGCCAAGGCGAGGAAACTATCACGGATATTAATTTACTAGATATAAAACGATTTGGTGATGGTCGTATCAAGGTTAGAAAATGCCCAAAGCACCTTGAATCGGAGACAGGGGTAGACTGGGATATGCTAATTGGAAGCACAAACACAGGTTGGAGTAGATATGCAGTGCAGGCTAAAAGGGTGAACATAAAGGCTTCATCTTCGAATAGGTATGATACATTGAAAAAGATAGTGAAAACTAAAGAGGATGGAGATGTCGTAGATAAAGAAGAGCAACTTTCAATTTTGAGGCGATTTGCGAGCAGGCGAAATGCATCGCCATTGTACTGCCTGTACAACTATGCTGACAAAGACGACTACGATAAGTATTGGCAGTGCTGTCACCAGAGCCAGGAAATCAAACAGCTGGGGTGCACTGTCACGCCCGCTAGCGTAGTTGATTGGGCGACCAGCAATCACGGTAAGCGAACGTTTGAGGATATACACCAGAAGTCTAATACACTTCCTTGGCGCTGTTTGTCGGAATGTCCTTTTATTGCCTATCCCAAGCTGAGGTATTCTATTCTGAAAAAATATCCACAACTAGAAAGAAGACTTGAGTTTGCTTACCCTTTTTCAGAAAACGAGAACGAAACTGAGAATGTACCCGATGATTTTTGGCATTTATTCAATGAGGAGGTAAGGTATAAATTTGAAGATTCTTATGAAGGTACTGAGGTGTATCCAAGATGGTCTATAATGATTGAGGTAGGTGATGACCTTTATTACGAAGAATAGAAAGGGGGTATAACACTCGCTACAGCTGACAAGGGGCGGGTGCCGGTTTCGCTCGAGGTCAGCCAGGCGGGTTCGACTTCGCCAGCCCAAAGTGTTCACGCAAGAAGATGGATACTTCGTCGGGCGGAGTCGTTTAGCGAAGTAGCTTCTGTACAAGTAAAGAGAGCCCCTTGCACCTGAGCTTAATCGTTATGAACAGCAACGCATCACCCATACGAAGCATCATTCCGACTCTCGTTGGGGCCATGTTGACCGTTGCCCCAGAGCGAGAGGAGGAACTGCGGGAGATAATGGAAAAAGACTCGGTAGAGCACAAAGAAGTTGGAAGAAAATCTTTCACGTTTGCAGCAGATACGGTCGAGAATAATATACTGTATTCAGTTGTGGGCCTGGAATTTCTGTGGGCTGCGTCCTATACCTACTGGGTTCTGTATCAAAAGGCCCAAGACGCTTCTAAGCGTGGAGATGACGAGATATTTTTTGATGACCACCCTGATTTGCAGAACGCGGTGGAGCTGTATGAGTGGGCACTCAACAAGTGTCTGAATCAAGCTTCGAAACAGTGGCCGCAACATCTACCCTCTCCCAGCAATAATCCAGTTTGCGGCAGCCATGAACACGCAGCAACTGAACTCGCAGCTTGCGCTGCTGGCTGGATCTTGCATCATGAGTTGGCTCACATTCGCCTGGATCATTCAGCAACAACAG
>CAZBTM010000142.1:0-7902 GCA_964494425.1 uncultured Rhodothermales bacterium
CCCGAACAGCGTGAGGGAATGGGGGATGCCAGGACCGCGTATTCTGCCACAAGGCGATCAGCAAGGGAAAAAGGAAACCTGCACATGCCGTTAAATAAGCGAGTGCGACTGTCCGCCATCCACGTTGATGCAAGCGCCGGTGATGAGGCTCGCCCGCTCCGACACCAGAAACGCTACGGCGTCGGCCACCTCCTCGGCGCGTCCGAAGCGTCCAATGGGCAGATTCTCTTCCACAAACTGCTGCATCGCCTCCGGATCCTCCTTCACGCGGCGGTCCCAGCTGCCGCCCGGAAAGCGAATAGACCCTGGCGCAACTGTGTTTACACGGATGCCCTCGGGCGTTAGCTCCTGCGCCATCACCTTGCCCATGCTGATGAGCGCCGACTTGGTGGTGTTGTAGAGCGAGAGGCCCGCGCCCCCAAGCTCGCGCCCAAAGATTGAGCTGATGTAGCAGATCGACCCGCCGCCTGCATCACGCATGTGCGGAATAGCCGCACGGCTGGCGCGGATGTGCGACTTCAGGTTCAGGTCAATGATGTCGTCCCAGTCCGCATCCGACACCTCCATGAACGTGCCGCGCTGGTTGCCGCCCACGTTGCCCACATAGATGTCCACGCCGCCCAGCGCCTCAGCGGCCTGCTCCACGAACGCCCCCGGCGCTTTCGGCTCCGTCAGATCGCACGATTCCTCGTACACCGGCACACCATGCGCGTCGCGGATGCGATCCGCCGTTTCCGCCAGATCCTCTTCCGAGCGCGCACAGATGCCCACGGCACAGCCCTCACGCGCCAGCGCCTCAGCAATGTACGCCCCAATGCCCCGGCTGGCCCCGGTTACAAGCGCCACGCGGTCCGTCAGTCGCAAATCCATACGTGTTTTCTATCTGTTGGGAGACAAAGCAATCTGGTTCTCCCAACGAAACCACGCACATAGAGATGCATCTTGCTGCTGTTCGGTTCGTACAGGCGGATGCACAACGCATCCTGCTCCCCACCATACCTGCTCAACTATGCCTGCTGATTCCGTCCCGAACGACCAGCCCTTCGAAGACGACCTGACTCGCCTCGAAGCCATTGTGGACCAGCTTGAAACCGACCCGCCGCCCCTCGACGATGCCCTCGACGCCTACGAGGAAGGCGTCACGCTGGCCCAGCGCTGCCTCGACCGCCTCGACGCGGCCGAACAGCGCATGCACGAATTGGATTTGGACGACAACTGACCCTCCCCACAAAAAAGCGCAGTGCAGCCGCTCCGGGCTCCTGCACTGCGCATCTCTTGAGACAACGTGTGTTGCTGAATTCTCACCCCGTGTGCCAGCGGTAGCGGCGCAGCATAGCCGGGTCTTTGGTGCGCTTCATAATCGTGCCGCACTCCTGGCAGTAGAAGACAACCTCCTTCACCGGCGCCGATATGCCCATCATAAAGAAAAACCCAGACCACAAGCTGTAGCGCGGCTCTGCCACCACGCGTGGATGATTCAGGTCGTGTCCGCAGGTACAGGTATCCGCGGTCGTAGCCGTTGTCGTATCCGCATCCGACGCCGTTATGTTGGCTGATGCAACGGGGGCACCAGACGGCTCCATATCCGCAGCGCGCTTGCGAATCTCTTCGGGCTTCATGAAATCGGGGCGCGGCACAGCATCCTCCTCATTGCTCGTTGAAAAGACATGCGCATCGGCCGACAGACGCCCGGCGCCGTACGCAAAGATGACGACCAGCAGAAACAGCACCAGCGCCGAAAACTCCAGCGACTGCCCCGCAGTCAGCAGGCCCTCTTGCACATGCACCAGAGCCACCGCGCCAACGAGCACCGGAATCTGGATAAGTGCCGCAAACCGCGTAAACAGCCCCGCGGCCAGCATGGCCCCGCCCAGCAGGTGGGCAAACGTGACGTAGTGCACCAGCGCAGCCGAGGCAAGCGAGAACTCGGACAGGTCAACGAGCGCAGCTACGCCATCGGCATGAGAGATGAACAGGATTCCGCGCACAAACAGGCCGAATCCCAGGTAGACCCGAATCACGTCGATCACGACATCAGGATTGTCGCGCAACCAGGCAATCCACTGTTGTATCCGGTTCATGACGTCTGTTGGGATCAGGTAAGTGGTTGTTGAATATTGTGTGACTGTTAAAGCCGCTGCTCCTGCCCTGTGTTACGTCAACATCGGCTTCGTTACGACTATACGAACCCGAGCAGGCCACTCGTTACGAATTATGGACATACAGTGAACCCGTAAATGAGACTCGGATCGGGCACAACCTCGTTTGGGGCTACAGCACGTGCAGCCTGCAACTCGCTCCCGCACTGTGCTTACAAGTGTTGTGCATTCCTCCTTACCGTTACGTCTTGCTTGCTGCTATGGCATACACGTCCCTCTTCTCCGATCGCCCGGGCACCGCACGCCTCTGGATTCATGTGGCTCGCCATGACGTACCGCGTGCATCACAAGAAGCCCTGCGCGATGATCTCGCTTCGTTTTTTGCGTCGTGGGATTCGCATGGCCAGCCGGTATCCGCCGATATGGCCTGGCGCGACGACCGCTTCCTCTTCATAACGGCCCATGTAACCGCCGAGGGGGCTGCTGTATCGGGCTGTGCCACCGACGCGCTTGTGCACACCATACGCGAAGCAGCCACCGCACACGACATCACCTGGGCCCCTGCCCTGTCGGTGCCCTACCGCACGGACAACGGGTCGGTAGCTGTAGCTGATCGTGCTGCGTTTGCGAAGCTGGCGCGCGCTCACACTGTAGACGCCACCACACCGGTGTTCGACCCCAGCCTGTCTACGCTCAGCGCCCTTTGCAATGGTGCGTTTGAACAGCCTGCCGGGACAAGCTGGCATGCCCGTGCCTTCTCGCTCGCTCATCCTGCGTAACTTTACCGCATTTAGCTTGTTATGAGTCGCTTTATTGCCTTGCTGGCTGGACTGCTGTTGCTTGCCCCGCTTTCTGCGGATGCGCAGCGATATATCGACCAGTTTGCGGTTTCAGATCTGCTGAATACCCGCACCGAAAACCTGGATGCGCTCCCTGAGGTCTACTACGAGTACTACGAGTTCGATGACCCACGCAAGAATACCGTCATTGCCCGTGCTGCCATGTATCGCGACCTGGGCAACGGCGATATGGAGGTCGGACGCAAGCGGGCCCAACTCGTAGAGCTGATCAATCGTACCTCGCTGGGTCAACTGGCGCTTGGCGACACGGTGATTGTGCCTACCGAGTTTGGCATCGACTTCCGCGCCTATTCGCCGTTTCCGCGCTACTACCCGGGCGCGAGCAACGAGGACAAGCTCTTCATTATCCACAAGGAGGTTCAGGCATTTGCTGCGTACGAGTACGGGGTGCTGCAGCGCTGGGGCATCGTCAATACCGGCGCCCCCGACGAGTATCCAACCCCAAATGGGCGATTTAACTTCAACTGGAAAGAGGAGTACCGCGTCTCCAGCCTCAGCCCGCCCGACGAAGACTGGGAGATGTACTGGGTGTTTAACTTTCACAACGCGCGGGGCATCCACATCCACCAGTACCCGATGCCCACCGGTGGCCCTACCAGCCGCGGCTGTGTGCGCATGATTGATGCTGATGCGGAGTGGGTCTATCACTGGGCCGATCCGTGGGAGACCTCAACCGGACGCACCGATATTACCTCAAGCCAGGGCGTTCTCGAAGAGCCGGGCTCGATGGTGCTCGTGCTCGGCGACGACCCAGCAGGCCACCCGAATCTGTTCGATTACGGACGCCGTTACCCGGTCTTGAACCGCGTTACGCTTCCTCAAGACCCGTATGCGGTTGAACCGGGTACGCGGCAGCAAGAAATCACGGACCGCTGGCGCAGCGCCCGGCGCTAACGACCTTCTCTGTAGAGAGCTATACCGATCCTGGTAGCTACAAAAAAAGAGGCGCCCCGTGTCTGGAGCGCCTCGTTCTCGTTTATTGCACATCATCGCAGGTAGATGAGATCGGGATCCCCAATTTTACACCTGCTCTACGGGTTGGCGATACATGGTATTTACGTAATCGATGACCATGCGCTTCGCTGAGAACGCAGGCGGAAGCTCGGTCATGGCCTCGCGCATGCGGTTGACCCATGCTTTGGGGACGCCCTCGGCATTGCGCGTGTAAAACTCGGGGACGACCGACGTCTCCAGTTGCGTATACAGCGATTCGGCATCGCGGGCATCTTCTTTCTTCTGGCCTTCTGGACCACGCGGGGCAAACACGCCTGTGGCTTCCGGTCCAATGGCCCAGCCGTTGGTACCGGTGTAGCCTTCAGGCCACCAGCCGTCGAGCACAGACAGGTTGAGGCCGCCATGGGCCGCTACTTTCTGCCCGCTGGTGCCGCTGGCCTCCATGGGGCGGCGCGGATTATTGAGCCATATGTCGGAGCCCGACACGAGCATGCGGCCCACCTCCATGTTGTAGTTTTCAAGCATCAGCACGCGTCCGCGAAAGCCGTCTTGCTGGCTGATCTCGTAGATTCTGCGGATGAACGCTTGCCCGGCGGCGTCATCGGGATGGGCTTTGCCGGCAAACAAGATCTGGATAGGCCGCTCCGCATCAGCGAAGAGCGCACGAGCGCGGTCCAAGTCGGTAAAGATGAGCGGGGCGCGCTTGTAGGTGGCAAAGCGACGCGCAAACCCGATCGTGAGCACGTCGGGGTCGAGGTCGGCCTCCATATCGAGCGACTGATGCGCCACGTGGTCGGTGGCATAGTTCAAGAGCCGGGCGCGTAGCTTCGAGCGGTAGGCCCAGAGCGTAGCGTCGTCCACCTCGGCGAGGGGGGCCCAGAACTCGGGGGTGTGGCGCTCGTGCGCCCAGTCGCCGTCGGTATGCACGGCCAGGAAGTCGCGCGCAGGCGCGGCCGTCCATGTCGGCAGATGCACGCCATTGGTGATAGATCCAATGGGCACGTCGTCGACCTCCAGGTCGGGATACATTTCTTTCCACTGCTGCTGCGCCACGCGTCCGTTAATTTTGGACACGCCGTTGGCCGCGCGCGACAGGTTGAGCCCGAGCACCGTCATCACAAATTCCTCGGTGTCATCGTCGGGCTTGACACGCCCGTAAGCAGCCAGGTCGTCGATGCCAAGCGGGTGCTCGTTGGCGTATCCGGCCATCTCCGTATCGAACAGCTTGGGTGCGAAACGGTCGTGGCCTGCAGGCACCGGTGTGTGCGTGGTAAAGACCGTTTCGTCGCGCACCGCGGCTTCGGCTTCGGCTTGCGTGTAGCCGGTTTCCATGAGCTCACGCATCAACTCGAACATGAGAAAGGCGCAGTGCCCTTCGTTGGCGTGGTACACGTCGGGCTGATTGCCCAGCGCGCGCAGCAGGCGCAGTCCGCCCACGCCCAGCACGAGTTCTTGCCGGATGCGCTCGCGGTCGCCGCCCTGGTACAGGCGTCGCGTAAGCCCGCGCAGCGACTCGGGGTTGCCTTCGTGGTCAGTGTCAAGCAGGTAGAGGGATACGTGGCCAAGCTTGGCCTCCCAGGCTTGCACCTGCACGGTGGCATCGCCGAGCGGCACCGACACGCGCAATGGCTCTACGTCGGGGTTGGTAACGAGCGAGAGCGGCTGCTTTTCAGGGTTGAGCGGCGGGTAGTTGGCTTGCTGATTCCCGTTTTCATCAAACGATTGGTGGAAGTAACCTTCGCGCAGTAGCATCCCAACCGCCGTAAAGGGGAGGCCAAGGTCCGCGGCGGCCTTGGTGTGATCCCCCGCGAGCACGCCGAGCCCGCCCGAATAGAGCGGCATGCTTTCATGCAAGCCGTATTCCATGCAGAAATACGCCGTCTCGGGCGCATCACTGATCTCGGAAGGTGCCTTCATGTATGCCTCAAAGGCGTCGTACACCGCATCGACCTCGTCCGCAAGCTCCGGGTCGGCAAGGCGCTCCTCGTCGACGGCACGCAGCGCAGCGTGCGGACTATTCCCCGCCGCAGCAAAGGCTTCTGGATGCACCTGTTCAAACAGCGTGCGGGCGCGGGGCGTCCACGTCCACCAGAGGTTATTGGCAATGGCTTCGAGTTTTTCCGTTGTGGTCATAGAGCAACAAAAGGCAAAGACAAAATGGCGTCGAACGAGCCGTTACGTGGCGGCGTACACCTTAAGGGCTTGAATGTGCCCCCGGGCAGTGCGCGTAGCGGCGTGTAGCATAGTTTCGGCGAGTTCATGCGGAGCAATCCATGTACTTGGGTCTCCCTCGGGCATGGCCTCGCGGTTGGCGGGCGTGTCCACAACCCCCATGGGGTAGAGCGTAGATACACGCACGCCCGTGCTGTGCAGTTCGGCATGAAGCGACTTCAGATACGCCGCCACCGCTGCTTTCGAAGCGGCATAGAGCCCGGTGCGCGCGGCCCCATCTTCCGCCGCAGGCGCCGACACGCCCAAGAGAAAGCTTTCGCTGTGTGACTGCATATGCGGGAGCGCAGCACGCGCGGTGTTGAAGAGCGTGCGCATGTTTAGGTCCATCATATGGGCGTAATCGGCATCGGTGGCCTCGGTGGCGGCCTGCATGGCGAATCCGCCTGCAATAGCAAGCACCGCGTGGGGCGCTTCGTGCTGCTCGGCCATGCCGTCGAACGCGGTGCGGGCTGCGTCCATGTTGGTGAGGTCGGCCTGGGCCACATACGCATCGGGGTAGTCGGCACGCAAGTCATCTACGGCCTCGGCATCATAATCGAACAGGCCAAGCTGCCAGCCCGCATCTGCGAACACGCGTGCAGTGACAGATCCAATAGCGCCAGCGGCTCCGGTGATGGCTACGGTAGGCATGAAATCAAACAAGTACTGGTTAGGGGGATGCGAAGGATGTACTTATGCGGCAGCGGCCGGACTCATCCACACTGCTGTGCTGCGTTCGGGCAGTTGCACCGTCGGATCTGAGGCGCGCAGCCCAGCGGTGCGGTCGGGCGGCCACACGGGCTGGTAGGCAGCGTGATTCAGGGCGGGGGCAGGCACCGTAAGCGTAGCCAGATTATCCGCTGTGTTGAAGGCAATGAGGGCCTCGCGCTCGGCGGTCTGGCGTCGAAATACGACCTGTCGTTCTGTGGCGCTCAGCGCCTCGACGCGGCCCGTGCGCAGCACCGGATGCTCGTGGCGCAGCGCAGTGGCTTGCTGGTAGAACGCCAGCAGGCCGGTGTGCCACACCGACTCGTCGTGCCACGGAAAGACTTCGCGGCAGTGCGGGTCGCCCGCGCTCTGCAGGCCGATTTCGTCGCCGTAGTAGATGCAGGGCGCACCGGGCATGGTCATCTGGAAGAGCACGGCCATGCGGAGCGCCTCGACTGATCCGCCCAGCGTATGCAGCACGCGCGGGGTATCGTGACTGTCGAGTAGGTTGAGCTGCGCTTGCTGGGTGGCCTGGGGGTAGCGCGTCAGCGTGTCGAGGACCTCCTCGACGAACTGTGTACCAGTACGAGGCGCAAAGTCGAAGTGTTGATGCGCAAAGCCGCGAATGGTGTCGTGCGCAACGAACCCGAAGAGCGCATCGGTGAGCGGGTAGTTCATAACGCCGTCGAACTGGTCGCCCTGCAGCCAGCGGTCGGCGTGCGTCCATATTTCGCCACAGAGGTAGGCGTCCGGGTTCACAGCTTTCACCTTCGTGCGGAAGGTGCGCCAAAAGTTGGCATCGTCGATTTCGCCCGGCACATCCAGGCGCCATCCGTCAATCCCCCGCTCTATCCAGTGGGTCGCCACATCGAACAGGAAATCGCGCACGGGCGGATGATCCGTGTTAAACTCAGGCAGCCCGCGCAAGTTGGCCCAGCCGTCGTAGTTGGCCGGTTCGTCTTCGGGGCCGTACGGACGCAGCGGCTCGCCGTGTAAGTGAAACCAGTCAGCATAGGGCGAGTCGATGCCATTCTCCAGCACATGATGGAACGGCCAGAAGCCCCGACTGG
>CAZBTM010000143.1:0-1550 GCA_964494425.1 uncultured Rhodothermales bacterium
TCTTGCTGTTTGCCGCGCACGGTAATCTTCTTCATCCCCGCGAAGGTGCCAATGCCGTGGTCAACGTGCACCACAAAATCGCCGGGCGACAGGTTCTCGATGTCGCGCAGACTGAGTCCGCCGGTGCGCTGCTGGCGCCGTTTGGTGGAGGGGCGGTGGTAGCGGTTAAAGATCTGGTGGTCGGTGTAGACAGCGAGGCCAAGGGCCTCGTGCTCGAACCCTTCGTGGAGCGATTCGACCTGCAGGCGGGCGCGTCCGTGGTCGATGTCGGTTTCGAGCAGGTCGCGCAGGCGGCGGGCCTGGCCGTGGCTGTCGCACAAGATAAAGGTGTCGAGGCCGCGCTCGCTGTTCTGCTTCAGGCGATCGCGCAGCACATCCATCTCGCTGTTGAACGAGGGCTGCGGCGCGCCGCCCGCGTCGAGTGTCTCGGTGCCTTCGGGGTCGGTGCCGTGCGTGAAAGTGCCAAAAAGCAGGCGCGGATGCTGTTGCAGGTGCTGGCGCAGGGCATCGGCAGTTAGGAATCGGTCGTTGGGATGCGGAAGGGCGTCGGCGTCGGCCTCGTCCGTCGCATCGTCGGGGGCGTCCTCGGCCCGGTCGAGCGCCTGTTGATAGCGCGTAGTAGCGGTGTCGAAGAGGGCCTCGGCATCCTCAATGAGCCGGTCTTCGTCGAATGTGGCGAGGACCGTGTTGGGGGGCAGGTGCTCCAGAAACGCGACGGCCTGGCGGTCGGCGGCATCGCGCTCCAGGTTGGGCACCAGGCGCACCTCCGAGCGCTGGCTTACGGAGCGCTGCGTCTGCACATCGAATTCGCGCAGGCTGTCGATCTCATCGCCGAAGAACTCGATACGGATGGGGTGGACGCCCGAGTACGGAAACACATCGAGGATGCCGCCGCGCCGTGCGAGGTCGCCGGGCTGCTCTACGAACTCGGTGTGCGTAAAGCCCTGGTCCACGAGGCGCTCCACCAGCGCGTCGAGCGCCCACGCGTCGCCGGTCGCGATAGCGAGGGTGTCGTGGTCGACCTCGGAGGCCGGCGGTACGCGCTCGCTCAGGGCTTCGACGCTGGTGACGACGACGCCCTCGAAGCGGTCGGAGAGCTGCTGCATCACATCGGCGCGGGCCACGAGCGGACTGGAGTCGCGGAGGGCGCCGGTGTCGTAGGGCGTACGGTGCGTGGCCGGAAAGCGCACGATGCCGCGATCGCTGCCGGCGAGGTGCTCCAGGTCGCTCTGCACGTAGGCCGCCTGATCTTCGGTGGGCACCACGCAGCAGAGTGGACGGCCCGGATCGCTACGCAGCGCGTGCAGCAGCAGGGCCGAGAGCGAGCCGGCGGCGCGCTTTACCTTGAGCGCATCGGATGATTGGGCGGTGCGTACCCACGGACGCAGGTCGCTAAGGATCGGAGCAGTTTCAACGCGACGGACGAGATCGGAAAGAGCCACAGGATACAGGACGTATTGGAAGCGGAGCAGCCCCGCGTGCATGCCAGGCGAGCCCGGCAGCGCGTATGCGAAGCAGTGGGATGATGCATGCGATACAGCAACCGGAAC
>CAZBTM010000143.1:1560-6978 GCA_964494425.1 uncultured Rhodothermales bacterium
GCCGGGTGGGGCCTGCGGTACGATGCAGGGACGGCACGAGACGTGCACGATATAGCAACCGAAATGCGGATTGAGAGATTCGTTCACATCCGCAAAAAAGGTGTTGGAGATGCGATGGGCCGTGCCGCAGGCTGGGGCGCTGTGCAGCCGAGACAGGGGAGCGGGAGCGCCGCGGCCTTTGTTGTGCGATCCAGTATGGCAAAAAGCTGTGCGTGTCGTATCCTCCCAAACAACAGCCTGCACCCGCCCAACGCGAGGGTGCAATGCACTCTGAAACGAAGACACCTGCCATGTTATCATCTGCTTGCATCATAAAAACCGCTTCCTAAAGAGGCGGTGTTTGGCGGCCCAGGCTACTCGCCAAAACCAGCCTTTGTCGGCGCTGAGGGCCGATTTTGTTCCACGTGAAACTAACTAAATCAGCAGGTTATCGCAAAACCAGCGCCTCTTGGATAGCTGGGCGTGCGAAACCGTCAGACTGCTCGAGCAAGCGCTGGGCCGTGCGGGCATTCACCTCGCCGAGCAGCATAACCAGCGCGGTTTTGACGTGGCCATTGGCATCCTGCAGGGTGCGCTCGGCGGTGGCGTAGTCGGTGTCGGCGGCCATCATGAGGGTGCGACGCGCGCGCTCGACGAGCTTGGTGCTGGTGCGCTGCAGGTCGACCATCATGTTCTCGTAGACCGTGCCGCGCCGAATCATGCTGGCGGTGGTGAGCATGTTCAGCACCATCTTCTGCGCGGTGCCGCTTTTCATGCGGGTGGAGCCCATGATGACTTCGGGCCCGACGATAGGACAGATGGCGATGTCGACGGTGGCGTTCAGGGTGTCGGGCGGGGTGCAGGCTACGTAGACGGTGGTACAGCCGAGCGTGCGCGCATGGTCGAGCGCGCCGCCCACGAAGGGCGTGCGTCCGCTGGCAGCGATGCCGCAGACCACATCGCGGGCCGTGCAGTTGATCTCGCGAAGCGCTTGCGCGCCGTCTTCGGGCTGGTCTTCGGCGCCTTCCTGCGAGCGAAACACCGCCTCGCGTCCCCCGGCAATGAGGCCCTGCACCTGCTCGGGGTCGGTGCCAAAGGTAGGCGGGCACTCCGACGCATCCAGCACGCCGAGGCGTCCGCTCGTGCCTGCGCCCACGTACAGGAGGCGTCCGCCTGTATCGAAGGCATCGACGATGGCATCGACGGCTTCAGCGATGCGCGGCAGCTCGCGCCGCACAGCAATGGGCACGCGGTGATCCTCGGTGCTTATGATCTCCAGAATCTCGGGCGTGGAGGCGGTGTCGATATGCTGCGAGTGCGGGTTGCGCTGCTCGGTGGCGCGCGTCTGTAGGTCGTCAGAGAGCGACGCATTATCAGAAGGCGATGCGTGGGGCGAGGAAAAAGCAGGCATGTAGGGCGGAGCCGGTGAATCCAAACAGCAAACGATGCAGCACTAACGGCGGCGGGCGGCTACGCGGTCCGGCGTTGCCATCCGTATGCCCCGAGTGCGATCACCCCGAACAGGACGAGTGCGCCAGCATAGCGCCACCAACGAGGCGGCCCTGAAACGGCGAGCGGGGCGGGCGAGCCGTGCAGCATCGTGCCGGCCCAGAAGAACGGGCTTTTGTCGGGATGTATGCGCCGGTACTGAAGCTGGGCCTGCTGCAGGGCGGCGTCTTTGGGCATCCCTCTGCGCACATGATTGTAGAAGGATTCGTTGAGCATGACCGCGGCATCGTCGTCAATGGGCCACAGGTTGGAGAGCGTAGCATGGGCCCCAACGGCGCGGAAGGCGTACTGTAAGCTGCGCATGCCTTCGCCTTCATGAAACGACCCTTGTGCCGTCTCGCAGCCGCTGAGGTTGACGAGGGGAATTGACGCGAACTGTCCCTGAAGCTGATGCAGGTAGAGCAATCCGCTGTCGGTGCTATCGGCGGTATTGGACGGCGAGAGCACAAACGCGTTCTGGAGGGGCAATTGGGGGCTCACAAGCGCATGGGACGACAGATGCAGAATGGTGGCTTCGTCCATCAGGACATTCAGCGCATTGGGCGTAGCCTCGTCGTTGAGCAGCATGCGTCTGTTCTGGAAGAGATCGGCGACGCGCCGAAGCTCGCGCTCCACCCCTGGCAGCGGCGGCAAGTGGTAGCCTACGCGTCCTCGAGTTCCCTGTAGTGAGCGCGGGCGTACGGCTTCGGCCAGGAGCGAGTCGAGCATCACCGCACCGAACTCGGAGCGTCCCAGCGCGGCAATGTCGAGCGGGCGGCGCTGCGTTGCGGATCCGTCGGTAAGGGATGACAGCGAGAGCTGCCTGGACAGCGGATAGTCGTCAATCAGAAAGCGGGCCGATGCGTAGTCGTAGCGGCTTTGCGGAGCCGCGGAAACGAGCATAGCGATTGGAAGCCGAAAGAGCGCTCCGTCGGGGATGACAGTGAGCGAGGCGTCCTTGGGCAGGTGGGGCGCCACGGGGGCCATGACGGCCTGGTACACGTCGTGCAGCGCATGCAGGTCGACCTGGGTGCTGCCGATGCCCGTGTTGGGCTGCGCGTCTTCCTGCCCGCTCGCAAGCCAGGGGGAGACCGCGGCCATTTTCTCGTTCAGGGTCGATTCGTCGATGTCGAGCGCTACGGCGTGAACGGTGTCGGCGGTGACGACGAAGGCGTGGGATTGTGCTGCACGCCCAAACCGCTCGTCGCCCGTATCGAGCATGTACGACACGGCCACGCGGTTTTGCGCGGCCAGGGTGTCTTGGATAGTGGAAAGTGGGGCGGTCGTCGCTTCGGGCAAGTTGAGCAGCCCCTGGCGCGTAGCGATCACCTCGGTTTCGCGGCGGCGGAGCTGAATGGCACGCATCGGACTATCGGTGCGGCTCCGTTCAGAACGCACAGCCTGCAGCACTTGGGTAAGGCTGTCATACCGTACGCGCTGATCGGGGGCCATGGCGTGGGCTACGTCGGCTTCCAGGCGCAGATCGGCAAGATGACGCGCCCGTGTGCGCTCCAACGTCTGCAGCGCGTCTTCGGGATTATTTTGGAGCAGTTGCACACGGGCCAGCCCGCGATACGCAGTCTGCCAGCCGCCAAACGCCGCTGCCGCCCAATCGGTGGCCCGGAGTCCCGAACGGTAGGCTTCAACGGTTGCAATGGCCTGCTGGTAGTAGGATGCTGCTGCAGAGAGATCGCCACGTCGTTCGTACAGGACCCCGATGCGTTGTAAAACGCGGCGGCGGTCTTCGTAGCGGCGCTCGGGCTGAGCCTGAACGGCGCGCCGCAGGTACGGCTCTGCCGCATCAAACTGCCCATCCATCATTAAAATGCTGCCATGCACATGCTGCAAAAACGCCAGGGTGCGATCCGATTCCGCCACCCGGGCTTCGGCGAGGGCTTCTGTGCTCAATGTAAGTGCTGTGTCGATGTCACCCAGATTGGCGTGTGCTTCTGCCAAGGCACTCAAGCGGTTGGCTCGAAACGCCGTGCCAGGGGCGGGGGCAAGATCCAAACTCTCGCGGAGATTGGCCGCAATGGACCGCCAGATGTCTGGATTATCCGCTGCCTCCAGTTCGGCCTGCATACCCGCGAGTCCGAAGAGAAGATCAGCCCGTAGTTGCTGATACGTGTCGGTTTCAGAATCCAGTTGTTCGGTCCAGTTGAGGGCCCGTTGATAGGCGCGCATCGCCGCATCGCGGTCGCGCATCCGCTGGTGCATCAGCGCCAGGTTTTCGGTAAGATTGATGCGCTGTGTGATATCCTCTTTCGGGGTGACCTCAAGCGCTCGAATGTAGCCCTGGGCCGCCTCGGCCAGGTCGCCCATCTGGTAGTGCAAAAACGCGTAGTAGTGGTGGACGCTCCTAAACCCTGCTGCCGTGATTGTGGACGTATCGGTCGGAGCCCGTCCGTATTGTTCGAAGAAGGTGCTGAAGGTAGACGTCATCGCTGCAAAGTCGCGACGCTGCGCCTCCACATACGCCTTCTCCGCGATGGCTTCGGCTTTCGCGTCGTCGCTGCATTGTCGTTCTGCGCGTTTGAGAACAGCGTAGCGCGCATCCAACTGGGGGGCAATGGTATCTGCATCGCCATACCACGCATCGGTGAACGACCTCGTGGATAATGAATCGCTCCGTTCCAATAGGTCACTGCATGGGGAGCTGTCGGGGGACTGTCCGTACAGAGGCGCTGCTACGCATCCCACCAGACATACAACTACAATACAGAGTATGCCACCAAACGGTGCATGAGCAGAGAGGCGACGCAGTGCATGAAACAATGAGCGCTTGTTCACAAATAATGCATACATCAGTAAAAATAACTATTTCATGTCTTGAGGACTCTCATGGATACTTGTAATAACGAAGCAACCACGCTGGCAGGGGGCGCACATACGGACGGAGGAGACAACGGCGGGCACAGAGACCCCGATGACCCAAATAACGACGATGATACCCTCTCGGAAGAAGATGATGAAAACGGTAGTTAGCCAGCCGTAATACGATAGCGTCGGATGAGCAGCAGCAGTCCTACGATGACCCCAAGTCCAAGCGCGGCTCATCCTGCCATCGTCCACCTCGACCATGTCGGTTCGAGAGCAAGCGGGGTAGGGGCCCCAAAGAGCACCGGGCTGGCCCAGAAGAACGGAGACCGCCGATCCGGATGTGCCTCCATAAACGCATGCTGGGCTCGTTGCAGGGCCACCTCTTTGGGGAGGCCGCTGCGCAATTGCTCGTAGAATGCCGTTGAGAGCGCAACGGCGGTGGCATCGTCGGTGGGCCACAGGTGCGAGAGCGTGCTGCGGGCGCCCGAGGCCTGGAACGCATACTGCAGTCCGAGCAGGCCCTCGCCCGAGCGGAGCGCGCCGCGCGCGGTGCTGCATCCGCTGAGCACGACGAGCGGCACGTGCGCGCTGGGCTGCATAATGTCGTGGACGCGCAAGAGGCCATCGCTGCGGTCATCGGGGGCCAGGACAAATGCGCTGTTCAGGGGGGTGGTGGGGGAAAGCAAGGCATGCGACGCCAGGTGCACCACGGTCGCGTTAGGGCTGTGAGTGCGCACGGCGTGCGGGGTCGCTTCGTTATTGAGCGCCAGGTGCGTATCCGCAAACATACGCTGAAGGTGGTTCAGTTCGGTAGATACGCCGGGCAAGTCAGGCAGTGCGAGGGTGTCGGCTCCACTGCGCAGCCGGATTTCAGAAGCCAGCAGGTTATCGGGCGGAGCCGCACCGCCGAACTCGGAGACGCCAAATGCTGCAATGTCGAGGTCGGTAGCGCGCGCAGGGGCGGTTGCGTCCTCCACCAGCAAAGCGGGCGAGAGCGTAGACAGCACCGGACGCTCATCAATGAGGTACTGGGCGCTGCGGTACGCGTAGCGCGATGCGGGGGCTTCGGTAACCAACGCGCTGAACGGAAGCTGGAACAGCGGTCCGTCGGGCGCAATGACCAGGCCGCCG
>CAZBTM010000143.1:7023-7881 GCA_964494425.1 uncultured Rhodothermales bacterium
TTCGTACGCCTCGTGCAGCGCATGTAGGTCGAAAGCTGAGGCGTTTAGTGAGGCAGAGGCCGTGTCATCTACGAGCAGCGGACTAACGCGCGCCACCAGCGCCTGTAGGCTTTGCGGCGTGTGCGGTAGATCAACGGCAACAATGGTGTCGGGGCGTATCACATAGGCCGAAACGGTTTCCTGAACCGGTACTTGGGCATTCGGCGTGTCAACGTGGTAGGCGATGAGGGTGCGGTTGGTGTCGTGCAGCCAGCGTTGCAGATCAGCCTGGGGCAGTGAGGGCACGTAGGCCGATAGGTCAACCAGTTCGTTGCGCTGGGCAATGAGCATGGCTTCTTGTTCCATTTGAGATCCGCGCGATGCGTTGGCAGAGGCCGTATCGGCAGCGGCAGCGCGGCGGGTGCGCAAGCTATTGAGCTGAGTAGTCAGGCTGTCGTACTGCAGGCGCACCTCGGCAGACATTTCGTTGAGCAGGGCCGCCTGTAAGCGCGTGTCGCGCAAGAAGCGTCCGCGCGACTGGGACCACACCTCGAACGCTTGGGCGTCGTTGTTCTGCTGGCGGAGCGTGCGCATCAGGCCGTCGTAGCCGTAGCGCTGGTTCGAGAACGAGTGCATCGACCAGAGCGTGGCACGAATGGATTCGTTTTCAGCATTGGCTAATGCAATGGATGTTTCGTAGTGATGCTGCGCAGAATTCAGGTGGCCGGCGTGCTCATCCATCTGTCCGCTGGAGGTATGGGCCTGTCGCTGCTGACCGATAAGTGCACCATCTGCAGCGAGGCGGCGAACCATCTCGAAGAGTTCGCGGGCTTCGTCGGGGCGATCGCGCTGAAGCGCGAGGTGGGCCTGGGCGCGAGC
>CAZBTM010000144.1:0-4742 GCA_964494425.1 uncultured Rhodothermales bacterium
CGTCCGCGCCGGGGGCGCTTCCAGCACCGATAGTATTCGGTGCACGTTCTTCGGCTACGGATTCAGTTCCTCCGTCACGTAGCGCTGTACCGCTACCCAAGATACCCTTTAGTACGAGCGCAGCTTCTAACCGACAAATTACTATCAATCAGGACCTTATCTTTCTAAATATGAGATAGCAGTCCACACACTTGACATTATACTAATAAAATAGTACTATTGTCATGCATAGCATCAAGAACCAACCCGTGTAGTCGCATGCGCAAACGATCGCTTACCTCGCTTGGCGAGACCGAAATGGAAGTGCTCCATCACGTGTGGGCGCTGGAAGAGGCCACCGTGGCCGATGTCCGCGAACGTATCTTGGAGGAGCGCGAGGTTGCCTACACCACGGTTATGACCGTCCTGAAGAACCTGGCCGAAAAGGGGTACCTGCAGTATCGCAAAGAGGGAGTCGCATACGTGTACTCGCCGGCTCGCTCGGCACAAGACGTGCAGCGCAGCCTGCTGGGCGATCTGCTAAAGAAGGTATTCAACGGCTCACCGCAATCGCTGGCCCAGGCGCTGGTGCAGCAAGAGGATCTCTCTGCCGACGACCTCGACGCCATTCGTGCCATGATCGACCAGATGGATGACTCCGATGCTTGATTTTCCTGACGCTCTTCTCGTGCTCGACGCGCTCGGTCGCTTCGTTACTACGACAGTAGCAGGCCCCGTCGTGCTGTGGACGCTCATGGCAGGGGCCGCATGGGGCGGGCTACGCCTGGTGCCCGGCCATCCGCTGGTGCAGTACTGGGCGCGCGTAGGCGTGCTCCTGGCCCTTCCGCTCGGCCTCGCGGCAGCACTGCTCGATCTGGGACTTCCTGGAACTGCCTTAGGCTCGGTGTCTGACATGCCCTGGCTGGGCCGCACGCTCGCGCCCGTTGTGGTGGATGCGGCAGCGGTGGATGCCTCCGCTGCTCCTGCGTGGCGCGGACTGTTTGTTGGCGTGGGCGTAGCCACTGTGAGTGCAGGCGGGACTGCGACCGTGGCGCTTGCCCGGTTGGCTGCCGATGCCTATGCGCTCCGTCGGTTTCGTGCTGCGCATCCCCCCAACGCCCCTACATGGGTACAGGAACAGGTGGATACGCAGGCCACCGCGCGGGGCATCACCCGTCCGGTGTCTGTGTGCTGTGCGCCCGACATTGCCGTGCCCATGACGGTAGGCGGGGGGCGCCCCCGTCTATTTCTGCCTGAATCGCTCTGTTCGGATGAGCAGGCGCTTGCCATGACCTTGACGCACGAGTTGGTACACGTGCAGCGCTTCGACTACGTGGTTCACGTGCTGGTGCGCACGGTGCGCGCACTGTTCGTGGCACACCCGCTGGTGCATGTCTACGCTCGCGCTGTGGCCACGTACCGCGAGCACGCCTGCGACGCGTCTGTGCTGGCTACCCAGCACGTGCGGCAGAAGACCTACGCGGCCCTGCTGCTGCAATGGACGCAGCGCACCGCCTCTGCCCCAGCCTCTGCACTTGGACTTGCCTATTCGTCGTCTACCCTTAAATCGCGTATTTCCGCTATGATGTCGCATACGTCAACATCCCGCCCCGCGCTAAGCTTTGTGCTGAGCGCGCTCCTTCTCGTAACCACCTTCACGCTCATGGCCTGCGGCGACGTGGGCACCGAAGAGCCCTCCGACGCCCCCGCGCCGGATGCACCCGTGCACCCCGCTGAGATCGACACCCAGCCGCAGTTGGATGGCGGCATGCAGGCGCTCTATAGTGCTGTGACCTATCCTGACATTGCCCAAGAGCATGGCGTAGAGGGCCGCGTGGTCGTGCAGTTCGTGGTTGCTCCTGATGGCACCCCCACGGACCTCACCGTCCTCAACGCCGATGTACAGGGCGACGGCCCTACGCCTCCCGAGGCCGCCACGCAGTCGCTGGAAGACGCCGCCCTGGAGGCCGTCCGCAATATGACCTTTACACCTGGCGAGCACGAGGGCCAGGCTGTGAACGCACAGCTGGCGGTGCCCATTCGGTTTCAGCTTCCGGAGTAGACCATCACGCCCAACTGGACCAACAACAACCGCGCAGCGGCTCGTGTCTATAACGGGTCGCTGCGCGGTTGCGTGTTTTATAGCTGCTTGATACGTTGCTATGCAATCCTTCCTTTCTTGCCGATCACAGCGCAGCTATGCACAGTTCTTGCGGAATGATACGTTTTGCCCTGTTCCTGGCCACCGCTTTTCTGTTTTTAGGAACCGGATGTACCACCACTCAGCCCGCTGACTCCGAGCCCGAGGATATGTTCGTCCTCAAGGAGGCACTTGCCGCCATGCCCCCACTTCCCGAAGATGCCGGGGTCTACTTCGAATATCAGGTGGCTCCCGTTCCTCGCATTGTGGGCGGACTCAACGCCGTTCTCGATTCCGTTGCCATTGCCCCCAACGCCCAGACCGAATCTGCAGGCCGCGTGGTCATCTCTTTCATTGTGGGTCCTGATGGCACGCTATTCGAACCCACCATCAAACAGTCGCTCAACCCCTATCTCGATGCAGCTGCTCTGCGCGCGCTGAACGCAGTACAGTGGGTGCCGGGCGGATTTCGCGGACATCCGGTGTTCACGCGGTCCGAAGTTGCCATCTCGTTCAGCTCGATTCGCGTAAACGCATAGCGGCCCTGGCATCTGTTTTTGATGCATCCGGCGCCGCACGGATCGGTCGCCCCGGCTGCTCGTTGCGCCCCGTGTGTACGTCATAGCTTCCACGGGGTTATTCTACGTATTATGGATACGACACATTGCGGCATGGCCTCCCCATGCTGGACGGCAACGCCGTTGGTTCTTGCGCTGCTCGCTTGGGGTTTAGTCGG
This sequence comes from uncultured Rhodothermales bacterium, assembly GCA_964494425.1. Classification (GTDB taxonomy): domain Bacteria; phylum Bacteroidota; class Rhodothermia; order Rhodothermales; family Salinibacteraceae; genus Longimonas. The sequence goes on from CAZBTM010000144.1 coordinate 2,856, forward strand.
ATGCGGAGGCGGTGCCATGGAGAGCGTAACCTACACCGCCGACAACGCCCCGGTCGTCTACCGATCGGTGCCCGATAGCGTCACCATCCACACACGTAGCGAGGTCGACACCGGCCCCGAAATCGACGGCGGGCGCTCCGCCCTGGTCCGCCAGATCGACTACCCCAGCGATGCCTTTGACGATGGCACTGAGGGCCAGGTGCGCGTGTCACTCGTCATTGGCTCCGACGGACGCGTGTACGAGCCCGACATCTTATCGTCAGTGGCCCCCTCGATCGACCGCGAGGCGCTACGCGTCTTGCAAGCCGTCGACTGGACGCCCGGGCGCGCTGGAGGGCAGCCCGTGTACGTGGAGACCGAAATCGCGGTGCCCTTTCGGCTGGCCGAGCATCAGCCCGCGCAAGATATGCCCCGTCCCCCGCAACAACAGCAGCCGCGTCCGCCCCGCTACTAAAGGAACCGGCCCAGCAACGGCATCCCCAGCACGTTACGTTCGCCGGATACGCGGGTCTGTATGGCCCGTCGTACCTCGTGCTTGTGTGGCTAACGTGCACTCATGTCATGACTATGTCCCATTCGTCTTCGTCTCCCACATCTAATGAGCCGCCCCCAGCCTACGTGCACACCCGAGCCGGGCAGCGCATTGCAGTTGCACTTCACGAACCCGAGGCTCCGCTCGCTGAGCGCGTGCCTGAAGCTTTTGTGCAGGACCTCTGGGCCCAGCAGCACCTGAACACCGACCGCTGCCACACGGTCGACGGCGCACCGGTGCAGATTCTATCACCGGGCACGCTCAACACCGATGCCGGACCCGACTTTCGCGACGCGCACCTCCGCATTGGCGACGTCACCTGGCACGGCGATGTCGAGATTCATAACCAGTCGCACGGATGGCGTGCCCACCAGCATCAAGACGACCCGCGCTACAACAGCGTGGTCTTGCACGTCACCCTTGCGACCGACATGTGGACGGGCCGCCTGACACGCGCCGACGGCTCGCCACTGCCCGAGTTGGTGCTGGAGCGCGTCCTGAACCAGCCGCTTCGTGCGGCGCTGCATCGTTTCCTGACACACACCGACACGCCCATCGTATGTGCAGCGCAGTGGCCGCAGGTGGATGCGACGCTTCGCTCGGCCTGGATGCGCGAACTGGGACGCAAGCGGCTAAATCAGAAAGCAGACGCACTCAATGTCCCGCTAAAGGAGGCCCTGTTCGAGCGTCTCTGCGCAGGCATGGGCTACGCCAAGAACGACAGCCCCATGAGCGACCTGGCAGCACGGTGTCCGCTCGCGCTGCTTCAGTCCCTACCCGATGCATCTACCATCGAAGCGGCCCTGCTGGGCTGGGCCGGCCTGCTGCCGAACCCGGCGACACTTGCAGAGGCCGAGCGCTCGACTGTGGATTACGTCATGCACCTGCGCGATCGGTTTCGGCGCATGCGATCTCGACACGATGCGCGCCCGCTTCCTGCTGAGCAATGGACGTTCTTCCGCCTCCGCCCGAACAACTTTCCACCGCTACGACTGGCGCAGGTGGCCCAATGGATGGCTCCGGGCGGGTGGCTGCGCAGCGATCCGCTAACGGCGCTTGATAACGCAGTCCGCACAGAGAATCCGAAGGCCGCGCTGCACGAGCTGCTCGACAGCACGCCCGGCGACTTCTGGACTATGCACCGCCGCCTCGATCGCACCTCGAAGCCGTACGATCCCACGCTGGGCTCCAGCCGTCGCAACACGCTCATCTTGAACGCGCTGGTGCCGGTGCTCATGCGCATGGCCCGTACCGATGCCTCACTACGGAATGCAATCGACCGGTTGTTGGAGTGTCTGCCCACCACCACCGACCGCATAACGCGGCTGTTTCGTGATCTGGATACGCGTCCACAG
>CAZBTM010000144.1:4752-7777 GCA_964494425.1 uncultured Rhodothermales bacterium
GGAGGCCCAGGGAGCCCATCAGCTCTACCGGACGCTTTGCAGCGAGGGGCGCTGTTTGCAGTGTGCGGTGGGGCAGGCGATCCTCACGTGCAATTCGTAGCAGCGGGCGCTGCTTGTATATACGTTGGGAGGTACGACGCTCTCAAGAAATGACGCCCTACACTATGCTCATCCGCATTGTGCGCCTCACGCTCGACCCTGCCCATGTGGATGCGTTCCGCGACCACTTCAAATCGGTCGCCCCGCGCATCCGCGAGTTTGACGGATGCGAGCACCTGGAGCTATGGACGGATGCAACGTATCCGAACGTGGTCATCACGCACAGCCACTGGGCCGATGACGACGCGCTACAGGCATACCGGGCGAGCGAGCTGTTTCGCTCGGCGTGGGCCACGGTCAAGCCCCTGTTTGCGGCGCGCCCCCAAGCGTTCAGTGCCGAGGTGGCCCACCCTGCATCGGATATCGAAGCGGCGCGTCCTGACGCCTGATGCGCTGTTAGACGTGACGCATTACGACTGCTCCGGCTACAGGCGTCCATTCAGCGCAGCGCTCATGGTGCGCATCGGCTGGTTTTCCATGCGCCGGTAGATGTACGGCGACGTGTACGACTCCGATTCCGGCACAATGCGCGTGGGCTCAGGATTTCCCGTCACGGCGGCGTACACGCGTTCGGTGACGCTGCGATAGTTCTGGCTGAGCATGCGCTGCTCGGTAACAAGACGCCCGTACTGGCGGCTCAATGTGCGGTAATCGGTGTCCGCGCTCAGGCTCTCCACAAGCGCCCGGTGCGTTTCGATCGTCTCGCGATGCGACGCCACCAGGTCCGCGTAGCGCTCGGCCAGCGGCTGAAGATCGGCATTGGTGGATGCCGCGGTTTGCAGGGCATCGAGCTCGCCTTCAGCACGTGTCAGGTCGTCGGCAAACTGGCTGTTGGCCTGTTGCATCTGCGCGTAGGTGCGCGCCTCGGTGTCGTAGCCGCCATAGGTGCGGCAGCCCGTCAGGAGAAGCATGAGCGCCAGAACACCAAGAATTGGGACGTGCGAGCGGGTGGTGAAAGCAAACATAGGAGCGCGTCGTCGAGAGCAGTGAGACTAAACAGGACTTACACTATACACAGAACGTAGCCACGGTGTCGACCTGAACCGGTGGTTTCACCGTGTTTTTCACGGTTGGAGAATGGTTACTGTGGAGGACACAAGCAGGCCCATAAAAAGGCGGACCCAGGCTGCAAGAGCCAGATCCGCCGGATTTTGTCTCCTAAATGGCAAGCTCCTCCTACCGGGCGCGGCGGCTGGGGATGTACGCGGGACCGCCATTGAACCCGACGTAGGTGAATTCGTCATTCTCCTGGAAGATCACGTTGTACTTCACGTTCAGATCCAGGTCAAATCCACGGGAGAGCGGGATGCGGAGTCCCAGTCGAGGCGCGATTCCAATCTCTGTGGAGTTCTCTGCGGCATTGATGAAATAGGGGCCCCCCTCGGCTCCGATGTATGGCTGCACACCAGTGAGCGAAAGGTTGTATTTGGCGGCGAGATGAACGGGGATGATGTCTACATCAGGAGCGCCGCCTTCGCTGGTGAACTGATGGTATCCCCCTGCAACGCCGATGAAGAAGGATCTCGAAGCGCGGTAGTAGTAGCCGCCATCAATGGCCAGCCCTGTCTTGTACGCATCCGCCTGTTCGCCCGTGACGAATTGGGGGCCGCCGTTAAAGTAGAGCTGATGCTGCCAGTACCGCGCTTGAGCAGTGCTCTCTTCTGGACTGGTGCCCACAAAGAGAAGAAGAGCGGCTGCAAGGAGTCCGAGTCGTTTCATGAGAAGCAAGGGGTTAGTGAGTATGTCTGTTTGAAGCCTCTCAACGGAGGGCTGCACGTCGGGTTGTACCGCATCCATGCATTGCCCAGAAATTGAAACAGTACTTCAGATTTCGGTAGTGGATAGACGTTAAGTGATAGCTTTCCAGACAGGAGTCTTCCCTGGGGCGGACGGTCCCTCGTTCGTCCTGCCAGCCGCACCGGAGCCATCCATGCTTAGGGCGTTTCATGGTTATGCAGGGCTGCCCTTGGCATTCGTCTGGTGCAGCGCTTAAGGATTCCATAAGAAAAGAATATATAGATTAGAGTATTCATTAAAGCCTTGCTGATTGTCAAGTTGCGTTGTAAAAGCCTTCAAAAAAAATGCTCGTCTCACGTCATAAAACGTTAACGCGCTGAATCCTCAGCCTTGCTAAATGTCCGTTTCGCGCTTCCCAGCGGCGCTTCTTTCTTTCAGTTCCGTACACTCTTTCTTCGGCCCTCTGCGGCTCTATACGTCGATATCATGCCATTTGGGACATATGGTAAAAGATTTGGGACGCAGGCGAAAGCATATGTCTCGCCAAACAGGTACGTTGTGGCATAAGCCCTATAGCTGGTGACGCTTGCATGTAGGAGAGAACACAACGTCTCAGGAATCCCTGTTTCCGTAGTGGTCTTTACAGTGGTCTCCACACATGCCTTCCTCTTGAAGGTACACAATATAATCGCCAGGTACATGCTGCTCCATGCACCTGCTGCCCTTTTGCTTTCTTTTTGCGACGGCCTTATGACTCACGCTCTTGCTACTTACGCTGTTACTACTTGCACGATGAACAACCGCTTGCCCATTCCGCAAACTTCGCACGCGGCCTACGGGATACGATGGATGCGTCTTGTGCTGGTGCCATTGGTGCTGGTGCTATTGATCGGGATGAGTACGTCTGTGCACGCCCAGCAGATTTTCGACACTCAGATTTTCGATACTGCCGGTGCGTACACCTACACTGCACCATCGAATGGGGTATTGACCGTAGAGGCGCGTGGCGCAGATGGGGCCCTGAGCACAACTACCGGTACGGGAGGCGGGACAGGCGCCACCGTTGAGGCCGCATTCGCGGTGCAATCAGGGGATGTGCTGACCGTCATCGTTGGAGAACCAGGAGAGCCGTTTGGCCCGGGCCGGGGCGGAGGGGGAGGGGGCTCGGCAGTCATTGCAACGCGCAATG
>CAZBTM010000145.1:0-7716 GCA_964494425.1 uncultured Rhodothermales bacterium
GCGAGAACGACGACCGCATCCTCAGCACCCCCAGCCCCACCGTCGTCGTTACCGCAATGGCCGGCTCCAGCGTAAACATGAAGCTGCGGTTTTACCTGCGCGACCCCTCCACCGAGGTCCCTCTGCGCTGGGCCTACACCGAGAAAGTGCGCGAGGCCCTGCGCGACGCCGATATCGAGATTCCCTTCCCGCACATGCAGCTCTTTTTGGATGAAGCCAAAGGGCTGGAGCACTCCGTCCTCTTCGACCGTCCCGATGCCCCCCGCAACGGATCGTCGTCGTAGCCCCCTGTCTTCAGGCGGCAGGGGCGCGCGCCCGCTCCTGCGTTTCGATGCAGTGCGGCACGTACGGCTCCATTTTTCCCCACCCCGCATCGGAAATATTTGCATCAAATCTGCTTTTAGTTTGCGAGACAGACTCGTATGTTCTCTGTGTCTCTATGTAAACTTCAGCAGTTTGCTCGCTCTTTCTCCACCAACGGCCTTGTACTCATGCGTTCAGTTATCACCATGCCACGCTCCTCATGGATGCTCGGCATCAGCGTGCTCCTTTTGTTCAGTCTCGCAGCCTGCAGCAGCAGCGAATCTACCGCCGTCTCCGATGCAGAGACCACCAGCGAACCTGCTCCTGCGCCCGTAGAACGCCCGTCGTGGGATCAGGGAAACGGCACCTACCTGATCCGGCTGGCTCCCGAACGCGGCGCCACCTACACCACCGAACGTACACAGAGCACTACGAACAACATGATGGTGCAGGGCAACGCCTTCGACACCGAGCAAGAACAGACGGTCACGCAAACGCTGCACGTGGCCGACTATACCGAAGACGGCATCACCACCCTTGAAACCACCACCGATCGCATGCAGGTGGACTTCAGCGCTCCGGGAGGGCAGGGCCAATCCTACGACAGCGCCGATAGCACCGCCACCGGCCCGATTGCTTCGGCCCTCGCCCCCATGATCGACCAGCCCCTTCGTCTTGAACTCGACCAAGGCGGCGCGTTTATTGGCGATCGCGACTCGCTCACCGCACAGGTCGACTCGCTCATGGGCGAAAACGGCCCCGACAGTGACATGCTGGTCGATCCGATTCTAAACCAGTTCCGCTTCTACCCCAGCGAGCCGGTTGCCGTGGGCGACAGCTGGTCGAAGGAGATTGATATGAACGTGGGCGTGCCGCTTACCGTGAACGCCACCTACACGCTCGACGACGTTACCGACGGGACGGCGACCGTTAGCGTTGCTGTTGACATCAACACCAACGGGGCGCCCCTGCAACTCGGACAGCTGGAAGCCGACGCCTTCCTCTCGGGGTCCCAGTCGGGCACGATGACCATCGACCTGGAATCGGGCCTGACGCAATCGAGCGAGATGTCGGCCTCGGTGTCCGGCTTTGCCGAGTTCACCCCACCGGGCCAGAATCAGATGCAAGAGATTGACATGGACATTAGCACCTCGACCTCGTTCACGTCGACGCGTGCGTCAGAACCGGCGATGAACGGAGCCAATCAATAAGCTCACGGCCCAGCCTTCCCCACCGCTCCCCTCCCACCAACCCGCTGCTTGACTGTGTCGTTTGCTCCTGAAGGCTATCCGCTTATCGGTGGGGCCGCCACACTGATGCTGTTTTTGGTTGGACTTGGGGCCTGGCTGGGCGGCCTGTGGCTGGTGCTGCTGGGCGGCCTCGGCATCCTTGCGCTCGGGTTTACTATCTGGTTTTTCCGTGACCCTGAGCGCCACGCGCCCGATGCAGCGCGCACTGGATCCGCCCTGGTAGCCCCCGCCGACGGGAAAGTCGTTGAGCTTGTGGAGAACGAGACATCCGACTTTATCGACGGCCCCGTGCGGCGCTGCTCGATCTTTCTCTCGCCGCTGAATGTGCACGTCAACCGCGTGCCCGCCACCGGTACCATTGCATGGACGCGCTACGTGCCCGGCGACTACCTGGTGGCGTGGCATCCGAAGGCCAGCGAGAAGAATGAGCGGTCCGAAGTGGGCATGCACCACACATCGGGCATACCCATTGTCTTCAAGCAGATTGCAGGCGCGGTGGCCCGGCGCATTGAGTTTACGCTACATGAGGGGCAAGCGGTGGAGGCTGGGGCGCGCTATGGCATCGTCAAGTTCGGGTCGCGCATGGACGTACTGGTGCCTGCATCCGTCGAGTGGGCCATTGACGTAGGTACGCGGGTGCGGGCTGGGGAAACAATCATTGGGCATGTGCCCGCCTCCAGTGCTTCCACGTCGCCCAATGGTGCCGCCTCAACACGTTCTCGCGATGCTGCTGCATAAGCCTGCGTTCTGTTGCTCCCTTTGGTAGCCTGCCTCGTGCTCATGCGCACCTCCGACTCTACGTTTTCGGCTCCGCCCAACGCCTCCCCCGATACCGCCTCGCGGCGCCGCGCCATTCGCCAACGGTTTAAGGTGTACCGCGCCGAACGCCGAGCCGCTCGTAGCGAGCGCCCGCCGCCCCGCGTAGCTGTGCCGTCGTTCTTCACCCTCATGAACTTATTCTGTGGCTTCCTCGCCCTTACGCAGGTGTGGGAAGGCAGCTTCACAATGGCCTGCTGGCTTATTGTCTTGGCTGGCTTCTTCGATCTGTTGGATGGCATGATGGCGCGTCTCACCAATGCCGTAAGCCCCTTCGGCGTGGAGCTCGACTCGCTGAGCGATGTCGTGTCGTTCGGCGTTGCGCCCGCGTTTCTGGTGTACGTGTACAGCCTCAATGACTTTGGCCCCCTCGGGCTCATTGTGGCCGCGCTGCCCGCACTATGCGGTGCAGTACGGCTGGCCCGGTATAACATGAGCTTTGACGGCGAGAAGAAAGACCACTTCGAAGGGCTGCCGATTCCCGTGCAGGCAGTTACGGTTGTAGCGTTGATTCTTACCGCCGAAACCGCCTCTTGGGGACCGGCCTTGGCCGAAGTGCGCATACTGATTCCTGCTGTCATTGTGCTTTCTGCCCTCATGGTGTCGAGCATCAACTTCGACGCCATTCCACGCCCTACGGTCGCCTACATCCGGGCACGCCCGCAAAAGGTACTGGCATATGTGCTCGCCGGTGTGCTTATTGTAGGATTGCAGGCCACTGGACTCCTTGCCGTGCTCTCGCTGTATGTACTCCACGGCATGGGCCATGCTGCCTATCGCCTGGGCAAAGCGCTGGCTACCCCAATTTCGTAGCTGCGCATCTGCACGCAGACCGCCGGGGTCTATGTTCGTTTGTTCTGGTTTTTGCTTTCTACTTATGCCCACGTATCGCGCCACCATTTCGGTTACGCTTCGCCCTTCGATCCTTGACCCCGAAGGCAAGGCCGTACACCAAGCTCTCCAAAACTTGGGCCACACCACAGTGAACGACGTGCGTGTTGGCAAGCGCATTGAGTTGACCATCGAGGCTGAAGACAAAGATACAGCCTACGACGTGGCCGAAACGTCGTGCCAAAAAGTGCTGGCCAACCCCGTTACGGAAAACTATGAGATCAGTATTACCGCTGCCTCGCCGTCTGCCGCATAGCACTCTCATGCTGTTGGCCTCGCCGAGATGCTTACACATAGCTTACGGTCGTATGGCTCCTATTCCGCTGTCGCCTGATGTTCTCTCGGATGGATGTAGGTCCGTGCTGGGCTGGGAAGCGGGGCGTCCTGCCGCCGCCGCTTATCCGACTGCGTTCCCCGAAACCGCCTCGCCCGATGTAGAGGTCCTCGAAAAGGAGGATGATGGCACCGACACAGACGCCCCCTGGTCGGTCGTTCTCTTTAACGACGAGGTACACACCTTTCAAGAGGTAATTACTCAACTGGTGAAGGCGACCGGATGCTCATCTGCAAAAGCTGAAGAGCTGGCCTGGACGGTGCACACCAAGGGCAAGGCCACCGTGTACGAAGGCTCGTTTCAAGAGTGCTTCGACGTACAGGCCGTGCTCAACGAGATTGACCTGGTCACCGAAATTCAAGGATAGTGCGCTGGATTCCTTTTTGGTTTCGTAAAGCAACAACAGGCGCTCCCTTACTTATATGGTTGTACCCCACGTTCCCCCCCACCTTCAGCATGTGCTTGTAACCGGGCACGGCCTGTACCCAGACGGTGATGTCCGGCTCATGGCCTGGAGCCGGACACAGCTGTTTGCTCGTTCACTGCTACCTCCCGCCTTAGCTTCTTTATATTAACTATGGATTTAGCTCCGCTCACCGTGCTAAACGGTATGTACACCGTTCGGCGCACGTTGGAAGACTCCAGTCCGTTCGACTTCAAATACCTGGGCGAGCGCTCCGATGATGGTCAGCAGGTTATCATCCGCGAGTTCTTCCCATCGCCCCTTATCCGCCGCAAGTCTGGCAAAACGTCGGTCAGTGCAAAAGGGACAAATCAGCAGGCCGCTTTCGACGAGGGCCTCGATTACTTTGCTAAGGAGTCGCGCGCCCTGCGCCAGCTTTCGCACCAAGCCTTGCCTCAAGACTATGACGTGTTCGAGGCGAACGGCACCATGTATCGTGTGCGCAATCAGCAGCCGAGTATGTCGCTCGCTGAAGGCTTACGCAGCAAGGGCACGTTACCTGAAAAAGCGGCACTCACAATTATGATGCCCGTACTCGAGGCGCTGCATGAAGCCCACGAGGCCGGGCTTTACCACGGCGGCATTTCGCCCGACACGATCCGCCTACTGCCCGATGGAAACGTACTCGTTACCGGCTTCCGCGGAGCCTGCTTGCAGTTAGCGCGTGACCTCGATGCGCTTGACAACTTTGTCCAGCCCAGCACCAGCGCCATTGAGCAGTACACGCCCCGTGCCGAGCAGGGCCCTGGTACCGACGTCTACGCTGCCGCCGCAACCATCTGTATGATGGTGACGGGCAAGGAGCTTCCGACAGCCAAAGACCGGCTCTCTGACGACCAGGCCGACCCGATGGAGCTGCTTGTGCAGGATGCCGATGCCTTCACCTCGCCCGAGGTGCGCGACGTGCTTCTGGATGCGCTGCGGGTTGATCCTTCAAAGCGGCTGCAATCGGCCCACGACTTGCGCACCACGCTGGAGCATGCCTCAAAGCGCTACGACAGTGAAGACGATGCCTACGTGGTCGTCCCCGTTGAGGACGACCAGGGACCTGCTGAGGCCAACGTCATCAGCGAAGGTCCATCCGACGACAGCGGGGGCACTAACCCGCTGCTTATTGCGAACCAGGCCCGCACGTGTTATACAGATGCCGATAATGATACGCCTGTCGAGGTGACGCTCAGCGGCACCGTTACGCGTGCTTATGGCGACTACGTGCGCCTGCAAGACGAAAGCGGCGACGTCGGGGCCAGCGGCATCGTGGTGCGCCGCACTACCGGCCCGTTCCATGATGCTATTGGAGCCGGCGACATCACGCGCGGCACGCAGCTTCAGGTGGCGGGCACGCTGAGCGATTTCAACGGACTAATCCAGATTAATGAGCAGGCCCTGGATAGCTACGAGATTACCGGGGAAACCGATGTCCCCGAACCCATCGCTATTGATCTGCCCACGGTAGCCAGCGAGGGCCTCGCCTACGAGAGCGTACTCATCCGCGTCGACAGCCTGCAGATTCAGGGCGATGCCACCGCCTTCGAGGAGCAATCCGACTATGTTGTGGAGCGCGATGGGCGTACTGCCGCGTTCCGTGTGCAGCGTTCTTCAGAGACCGAGCTGCCTGGCACAGCCGTTCCGCAGGTCCCCTTCACCTATGAAGGGATGGTTGGCCAGTTCAACGGCGAGCCGCAACTGATCCCCATCCGCACCAGTGACTTGCAGGTGCAAGAGTAGTCAATGCGTGCCTTTGTCGCAACAGGGGCCCTGACCTGCCGTTGTCTGTAACACAACGCAAAGCGCCCCACACTCTGACAGCGTGGGGCGCTTCTGTATGTTGACGGATCTGTAGAGATATGCTTAAATGCGTTGCGCTATGCGGCTTCGGCTGTGGCGGGTGCCCACAGTTCGTTCTCGTCTTTCGAGGCATCCATGTTCACCGGCACGGGGTAGTTGCCCGTGAAGCACGCTGCGCAGTAGCCCTGCGTGTTCTCTGGATTGGCCCCGTACACGGCTCGCTTCATACCTTCTGCTGAAAGATAGGCCAGCGAATCCACCCCGAGCCACTCCCCAATCTCGTCGACGCTGTCGAACTGATTGGCCAGGAGCTCTTCCTTGTTTGGGAAGTCCATGCCGTAGAAGCACGGATGCGTAACCGGCGGACACGACACCCGAAAGTGCACCGACGACGCCCCTGAATCCCGCAGCATTTTTATGAGATGCCGCGCTGTGGTGCCGCGTACAATGGAATCGTCGAGCACAATGACCGTGCGGTCTTGCAGCAGCCCCTCGACCGTGTTGAACTTGCAGCGCACTTTCATCTCGCGGCGGTCTTGTCCGGGCGCGATGAAGGTACGCCCTACGTAGTGGTTGCGGATCAGCCCCAGCTCAAACCGACAGCGGTAGCCCTGCTCCACGCATTCGTTGGCGTAGCCAAGCGTGGCGGTGTTGGCGGAGTCGGGCACCGGGATGACAATCGGGGTTTTGGCGTCGTCGTCGACCTCGGGCACGGGCGCCTCACGGGCCAGCTCTACACCCAGACGGCGGCGCACCTTGTCGACCATCTCGCCGAAGATCTTGGAATCGGGCCGCGAGAAGTAGACGTACTCAAAGATGCACTGGCTTACGCCAAAGTTGGTGGGGATCTCGTAGCTCTCGAAGTCGCCGCCGTTGGCGCAGCCCTCGCGGTCGATGACCAGGATCTCGCCGGGCTGAATGTCGCGCACAAACTCGGCACCGATCATGTCGAAGGCACACGTTTCGCTGGCCACGCAGTACGCGGCTCCACCAGCCTGATCGGGGTCGCCCAGCCGCCCCAGCGCAAGCGGACGAAAGCCGTTCGGGTCGCGCACGGCAATCAGGTGCTCATCGGTCAGGAGCACGAGCGAGAACGCCCCCTCCACCTGCATCAGCGCATCAATGACCTGATTCAGGTGCTTCTGGCGGCGGCTCTGGGCCGTGAGGTGCAAGATCAGCTCGCTATCGCTGGTCGTCTGGAAGAGCGTGCCGCGCTCGCTGAAGCTCTTGCGCAGCTCGCGGGCGTTCGACAGGTTGCCGTTGTGCGCCAGCGCCAGGTTGCCTTTGCGGTGGTGGACCACCAGCGGCTGGATGTTAGCGCGGTTCTGTGAGGAGCCCGTGGTGGAGTAGCGGTTATGGCCAATGCCCGCATCCCCAATGAGGTGATCATCGAAAAGCTTTGGATCGTCGAACACGTCGAGCACAAGCCCGAAGTCACGATGCACCGGCATGGTGGGCGCTCCGGTATCGGAGTCGGTCGTGGACGTCACAATCCCGCTCGATTCCTGGCCGCGATGCTGCAGGGCATGCAGGCCATAGTAGATGTGACGCGCGGCATCGGGGGCGTTGAAGATGCCAAAGATGCCACAGTGGTCTTTCACGCTCATAAGTCAGGGGGAGGCTGGCGCCGACAGACATCGGCAGATGGCAGAGAAGCAACAGCGCATCCACGGTAGATGCACATTGCGCTAACCTATGCGGACCGGGGATTGATCCGCTGCTACGTCTGCTTCAATCGGCCTTCGTGGGCCAGGGCTACTGCGCTTTGGACGGCAGGGGCAAACCGCTGGTGCAGGAAGGGTCTCGCGTTCGCTTCCGTCAGCCACGCCGGAGACGTCCGCGCCGGGTGGCGCTCCCAGTCTCCGGCTACT
>CAZBTM010000146.1:0-7612 GCA_964494425.1 uncultured Rhodothermales bacterium
GGGTTCATAGATCTGGCCGACGTTCATCCGCGAGGGCACGCCCAGCGGGTTCAGCACAATATCGACCGGCGTGCCATCGTCCAGGTGCGGCATGTCTTCGACCGGCACAATCTTGGCGATTACGCCCTTGTTGCCGTGGCGCCCCGCCATCTTATCGCCGACTGAGATTTTGCGCTTACGCGCTACGTACACCTTGGCCATCTGCACAATGCCGGCGGGCAGTTCGTCGCCCATCTCGACCTGGTGCTTCTCGCGCTTCTCTTTGCCGTCAATCTCGCGGCGGCGCACTTTGTAGTTGCGCAAGAGCGTAGCCACCTTCTTGTTGAGGTCGTCGTCGGTGGTAAACTGCGCTTTGGTGCTCAAGTCCTGCGGCTCGGCGCTGTCGAGGGCTGAGCGCGTAAGCTCGGCGCCTTCGGGCAGAATGTCGTTGCCGTCGCGGTCTTTGATGCCGCCGGACGCTTTACCGCCCACCAGATTAAAGAACTTATCCCAGAACCGCTTGTCGAGATCAGCGACCTCGCGCATGTGGGTTTCTTCGATTGCTTCGAGGCGCTTCTCCTCCATCTTCTTGGAGGCGGGATCGAGCTGGCGGCGACTGAAGAGCTTCGTGTCAATCACCACACCGTCCATGCCCGGCTTGGCCTTCAGCGAGGCGTCTTTCACGTCGCCCGCTTTGTCGCCAAAGATAGCGCGCAGCAGTTTCTCTTCGGGCGTGGGGTCGGTTTCGCCCTTCGGCGTAATCTTGCCTACAATGATATCGCCCGGATTCACCTCGGCTCCCACGCGAATAATGCCGCGTTCGTCAAGGTCTTTCGTGGCTTCCTCCGAGACGTTCGGAATCTCGCGGGTCAGTTCCTCTTCGCCGCGCTTCGTGTCGCGCACTTCGTGCTCAAACTCCTCGATGTGCACCGAGGTGTAGACGTCGTCGGCGACGAGGCGCTCGCTAATCACGATGGCATCCTCAAAGTTGTAGCCGTGCCACGGCATAAATGCGCAGAGCACGTTCTTGCCGAGAGCCAGTTCGCCTTTCTCGGTGGCGAATCCTTCCGTCATCACCGTACCGTCTTCGACCTTGTCGCCGACCTGCACGATCGGTTTCTGGTTCATGCAGGTGTCCTGGTTGGTGCGGCGGAACTTCACGAGTTTGTACTCGCGCACCGGATCCCCAAACGTCAGGTCGTCTTTTTCGGCGTCTTCTTCGTAGCGGACGACGATGCGCTCGGCATCCACATACTCGACTTCGCCTTTGCCTTCAGCCACGATGACCGCACGCGAGTCTTTCGCGGCGCGACCTTCAAGGCCGGTGCCCACGATGGGCGAATCGCTACGCAGCAGGGGGACGCCCTGGCGCTGCATGTTCGATCCCATGAGCGCACGGTTCGCATCATCGTGCGAGAGGAACGGCACCAGACTGGCCGAGGGCGACACAATTTGATTAGGTGCTACGTCCATGTACTCCACCTTTTCAGGCGGTACAATGGGGAAGTCGCCCTGATGGCGGCATGTCACCTGATCGGTCTGAAAGTTGCCGCCTTCGTCAATCGGCGCGTTGGCCTGTGCAATGACATGACGGTCTTCCTGGTCAGCAGCCAGATACTCGACCTCTTCCGTTACCACGCCATCTTTCACGACGCGGTACGGCGTTTCGATGAAGCCGAACTCGTTGATGACACCATGCACACAGAGCGACGAGATCAGGCCAATGTTCGGGCCTTCTGGCGTCTCAATCGGGCAGAGGCGTCCGTAGTGTGTATAATGCACGTCACGCACCTCAAACCCAGCGCGCTCACGCGTCAGCCCGCCCGGGCCAAGCGCCGAAAGGCGGCGCTTATTCGTCAGTTCAGCCAGTGGATTTGTCTGGTCCATGAACTGGCTCAGCTGGTTCGTCCCAAAGAACGTGTTGATCACGCTCGAAATGGTCCGTGCATTTACCAGGTCTTGCGGAGTAAACTTGTCAGCATCCCGCAGATTCATACGCTCCTTAATGGTGCGCGACATGCGAGCCAAGCCCAGCGAGAACTGCGACCCGAGCTGCTCCCCCACCGTTTTCACACGGCGATTGCTCAGGTGGTCAATGTCATCGGGCGTAACCTGGCCGTTCTTCAGGCGAATGAGTTCCTGCACAATGCCCACTACATCGTCGCGGGTGAGTACCGTGGTGTCAGGATCCACGTCAATCTGCAGGCGACTGTTGATGCGGTGGCGCCCCACATCACCCAGGTCATAGCGCTTATCGGAGAAGAACAAGCGATCCAGCGCGTTGCGGGCGGAGTCAAGGTCAGGGGCTTCCGAACCGCGCAGCTGGCGGTAGATCTCACGGAGCGCCTCTTCCTCGTTGTGCGTAGCATCTTTTTTGAGGGTTTCCACGAGCGTTCTCATATCGAGCTCGTCCTCGCCGCGGTTTTCGCGCACGAGATACATACGCTCGATATCGTGCTCGCTGAGCGTTTCCCAGTCTTCTTCTTCCAGTACGTGCTCAGCGGGTAGGATGACCTCACGCTCCACTTCCTCCTCAACGACCTCGCCGGTGTCTTCGTCGACGATTTCGACCTTGCGCTCCACAATGACGGATGTGGCGAGCTCGCGGTCTACGTACTCATTAAAGGCCTCCTGGCTGTCGACCTCTGCTGTATCGGCCAGATCGAACAGGTTGATGATCTCATCGTCAGAAGATACGCCGAGTGCACGCAAAAGCGTGGTAACGGGGACTTTCTTCTTCCGGTCGATGTAGGCCCACAGTACATTGCGGATGTCGGTCGCAAACTCCATCCACGATCCGCGGAATGGAATCACGCGAGCCGAAAACAACTGCGTGCCGTTTGAGTGCGTGTCAGTGCCAAAGAACAGGCCAGGGCTCCGGTGCAACTGAGCAACGATCACCCGTTCCGCGCCGTTCACGATGAACGTACCACGGTCGGTCATAAACGGAAGCGTGCCGAGGTAGACCTCCTGCTCAATGGCCTCAATGGCCTCATCATCGCCATCTTCCTCCTTACTGGAGAGACGCAGCGTAGCCTTCAGCGGCACCGAAAAGGTAAGACCTTGCGCGATGCACTCCTCAATGGTGTGTTTCGGCGCATCGAGTCCGTAATTGACAAACTCAAGCGTGTAACGCTCGCGGCTGTCTTGAATCGGAAAGTGCTCGTTGAATACCGCTTGAAGCCCTTCGTCGTCCTCCCGGTCTTCTGGCGGTACATCGTCTTGCACAAAGTCGTGGAACGACTTGAGCTGAATGTCCAGAAAGTCCGGGTAGTCCCAAACCGTAGGGATCCGGGCAAAGGATTCTCGTTCGGGGGGATCTTGTAGGTGACCGTTGGTAACAATGTCACCGCTGAGCAGCGTGGGCATAGGCGGAATAATTCCTTAAACAGTTGGGGAATACGCGCAGGCGTGCGACCCGTGCCTGTGGGACACAATTCAGAGAGCCAGTGTGAGCCGTTAAGCAGCTCTGTGAGTGTGGCTCCACAAAGCGGGTAGCTCTACAGAGAACGACGCACACGTTGGGGGTGAAGCAGAAATGGGTGTGTTTTCATCCGCACGCAGAACAGGGTTGGGGCGAATGGAAACCGGGGGTAATCGTGACAGATGCTTCAATGCCAGAGGGCGTTCGTTCGCAGGAGGACCGGTGCAACAAATGTATCGGATGCTATTGCACGGGCGGGGTTCGCGAATCACAGCAAAGATGAATACCGGGGCTCAATGACGTTGTTTCACAGCGCAGTGATTTCGCGGAATCATGGCGAAAGATAGTCGCATTTGTAGCCTTCGACTTTTTGCCACTGATTCTTCTGCCATCAGCTTTATCGGGCCGATATAGCAGAGAGCATGCTTTTCGTATACGAACAAGGGCCCACCCCTATGTACAGGGGTCGGCCCTTGAGCGTATGTTTTGCTGTTCACACGGGGCCATCGAAGCTAAAACTTTCGGCGCCGTGGGCGTTCTTTACTTAAGCTCGACTTCGCCACCGGCTTCTTCGAGCTGTGCTTTCAGTTCATCAGCATCTTCGCGCGAAACGCCTTCCTTAACAGGGCTTGGCGCTTCGTCGACAACAGCCTTGGCTTCTTTGAGCCCGAGCCCGGTGATGGAACGGACTTCCTTAATCACAGCAATCTTGTTGCCGCTCACGCCCGTCAGCACCACATCGAACTCCGTCTTCTCTTCGGCACCGTCGCCGTCGCCACCGGCTGCACCGGGGGCTGCAACCGCTACGCCTGCCGAGGCCGGCTTGATGTCGTATTCTTCTTCGAGATAGTTGGCAAGCTCGCTGGCTTCCTGGATGGTAAGCCCTACAAGCTGCTCTGCAATTTCTTTGATGTCTGCCATAGGTAGGTTGGGGTCCTGCAGCGGTCTGTGCACCCGGTCTAAGGAGGGCACTGCGCTGCTCATTAAGGGAGAGTACGATAGGGAGAGCGCACAGGGCGCCCTCAGAGGAGCAGGCCTCTAAGCAGAGGCCTGCCAGGCGGTGCACAACGCATGATTACGCGTCGTCATCACCGTCAGCGATGCTCTGGATCGCGCCTGCCAGCGTACTGGCCGGAGCGGTAAGAGCACCAGCGATGTTCTGCGCCGGCGCAAGCATCAGACCAATGATGTCGCCAATGAGTTCTTCGCGCGACTTCAGGTCGGCCAACGCGTCAAGCGCATCAGGCCCCTCGTAAAGGTCGCCTTCAATGTATGCAACCTTCAGCTCAGGGCGCTCGCTTTCATTCTCTTCAAGAAAGTCTTGAATCACACGGGCAGGCTTCGCCGGGTCGTTGCTGAATGCCACGGCGGTGGGCCCACTAAAGTGCTCCGAAAGCACTTCAACGTCGGTATTGTCGATTCGGTCGATGGCCAGCTGGGCCAGCGTATTTTTGCAAACGGTGTACTCGACATCGGCTTCTCGGAAACGGGCCCGCAATTCGTTGGTCTCTGCTACGGTGAGGCCCGAGAAGTTCGTCAGGTAGATGATCGAGGCGGATTCAAACTGTTCGGTGAGATCGTCAATGATCTCAGCCTTTTTGGCGCGCGTTAGAGGCATATCAGAGGGAGGATCGAAACGGAGGAGTACGGGAGGGCACACAGAGGCCCAGGGGGCCGCGTGCGGAGCGCACGGCGTGGTTAGCGCGTTTCTGTGAGCACTGTGCTGCGATCGACCGATACAGGCGGACCCATGGTAGCCGAAAGGGTGATTGAGCGCAGGTATATCCCTTTAGAGGAGACTGGGCGTAGGCGCACCACTTCCTTCAAGAAGGCCCGAGCGTTATCGGCGAGCTCTTCGGCTGAAAACGAAGCCTTACCAATAGCCGTGTGCATGTTGCCATGCTTATCGACACGAAACTCAATCTTTCCTGATTTTACCTCTTCAACGGTTTCAGCCACGTTCATCGTGACTGTCCCACTTTTCGGGTTCGGCATCAGGCCACGCGGTCCGAGAATTCGTCCCAGACGCCCCACCTGGGCCATCACATCCGGCGTCGCAATGACAACGTCAAAGTCGAGCCAGTTGTCGTTCTGAATGCGATCCACGTATTCCTCAAGCCCTACGTAGTCGGCTCCGGCCTCCTCAGCCTCGGCTTGTTTGCTCTCGTTGGCGAGTACAAGTACCGTTGTCTCTTTCCCGGTGCCGTGCGGAAGCACAACGGCCCCTCGTACCATCTGGTCGGCATGGCGTGGGTCGACACCCAGGCGCAGGTCCAGGTCAATAGATTCGTCAAAGCTGGCCGTTGCTGTCTTCTTCGCCAAGTCCGCTGCTTCCTCAAGCGTAGACGGACTCGGTTCCTCTTCAAGGAGGGTTTCAGCGTCAGCGTATCGTTTTCCTTTTTTTGCCATAAGTCGGTAGGTTGTGCGGTACAAACGCCTGTTTGCAGACAGACTCCCGCGCTGTTCGTAAAGATCAGTGGAGGATAGCAGGCTCCGCAGGTTAGCCTTCGGGTTTATCGCTCACCTTAATACCCATGGAGCGCGCCGTTCCCGCAATCATGTGAGCACCCTGCTCAATGGTATGGGCGTTCAGGTCTTCCATCTTGCGCTCGGCAATATCGCGGCAGTCATCCCACGACACGGTAGCCACCTTCTGGCGGAGCGGATCGCCCGCACCACTTTCAATGCCCGCCACCTGCTTCAGCAAAATCGAAGCGGGCGGACTCTTGACGATGAAGTCGAACGAGCGGTCGGCGTACACTGTAATGACGACCGGAAGCAGAAGACCCATCTGGTCTTGCGTCTCGGCGTTGAACTTTTTGCAGAACTCCATAATGTTTACGCCATGCTGCCCCAAAGCAGGGCCAATGGGCGGAGCCGGGTTTGCCTGTCCGGCTTTAATCTGGAGCTTAATTTGTGTGTTTACTTGCTTTGCCATAGGTCGGTACACGGTTCAGACGCCCGTCTGGGCTCCCGTAATTTCGTTAGTGGAGGTAACGGAGCAATGTACATAGGAAAAGGCCCTGTTCACCCAAGGGGAGGCGGGGCCTTATAGGATGCTCAGGCACAGAGCACGATGTCAAGTGCGTTGCCCGCGCCGCTTGTCATATTTCGGCATTGTCACTCTTCGTGCTCAACCTGCAGATAGTCAAGCTCAACAGGCGTCTTACGCCCGAAGATAGACACCATAACGCGGACCTTCATTTTTTCGGGATAGACTTCTTCAACAAAGCCGTTAAAGCTATCAAAGGGTCCGTCAACAACCTTCACTGGGTCGCCCACCTTGAAGGGAATCTCAGGCTGTTCGCCCATCTCGTCGGCACGATCCATGCGGCCAAGGATGCGTTGCACTTCGTCGGGGCGCAGTGGTGTTGGGTCGTCACCGGTTCCTGAAGTCAAGAACCCAATGACAGAGGGCAACCCTGACACGGTGTGCTGCAACTGCTCGTTCATAACGGCATGCAGCAAAATGTAACCTGGAAAGAATGTCTTCTCTTTAGTCTTTTTCTTTCCACCCCGCATTTCGAATACCGTTTCAGTTGGAATGAGGACCTCGTCAACGAGATCCTCCATATCCAGGCGCTCCAACTCGCTTTCCAGAAAACGGCGCACTTTTTTTTCGTGCCCGGAGAAGGTCCGTAGCACAAACCATTTCTTTATGCCGTTTCCGCTTGGCATGGGGGCTGGTAGAGGTAAGGGGCGAGAACAAGAGAGTGGAGCAACGGCTGGCAGAGCATCGGATGCACATGGCGCATGCTGCGGCATGCATCCAGTTCGTACTCGATTAGTAGATAAACCCCATGATGGTGCTCACAATCTGATCGGCCACAAAAATGAAGCCTGATATCAGAACGGTTCCAAGAAGCGTGATGAGCGTGCTGCTAACGAGCTCGTCGCGGCTGGGCCAACTCACCTTACGCATTTCGGCAATCACCTCTTGGATGTAGTCGCGAAGCCACGTCATAACATGCGGGGGCTTGAAAGCGTGCTGCATAATGGGCAGCATGCTTGATGAGAAGAACGCTCATTGCACGGGCGGCAGGACTTGAACCCGCAACCGGCGGTTTTGGAGACCGCTGCTCTGCCAAATTGAGCTACGCCCGTGTGTCGGACCCGCCTTTCGTAGGCAGGCCCGGTCGCTATAAAAGGTTGTTGTTAGTCAAGGATTTCGGTGACGACGCCGGCGCCGACGGTGTGCCCGCCTTCGCG
>CAZBTM010000147.1:0-7589 GCA_964494425.1 uncultured Rhodothermales bacterium
CCTGTTCGACGCGATTCGTCCCGTGCTCAACAGCGACGCCCTGGTGATTTCGGTACTGGCCGGGATTCATAGCGACACGCTCGCCCGCGAACTCGACAGCACGAATCCCATTGTGCGCGCCATGCCGAACACGCCCGCGCTTGTGGATGCAGGGGCCACCGCTCTGGCCGCGGGGGCCACAGCAACCCAGACGCATCTCGACCTGGCCACAGCCATGTTCGAAGCCGTAGGTACCGCCGAGGTGGTGAGCGAGAAGCAGATGGACGCGGTAACCGGCCTGTCCGGCAGCGGCCCCGCCTACGTATTCATGTTCATCGAAGCCCTCACCGATGCGGGCGTGCGCCAGGGGCTGCCCCGCGACGTGGCGGCCCGGCTCTCCACGCAGACGGTGTTCGGCGCTGCCAAGCTGGCGCGCGACTCCGGCGAACACCCCGCCATCCTGCGCGACGGCGTGACGACGCCCGGCGGCACCGCCATTGCTGCGGTGTCGGAACTGGAAGCGCACGGCCTGCGCACCATGATCATCAACGCGGTAGACACCGCTACCCGACGCTCCCGCGAGCTGAACGAATCCGACGAGTAGTACGCACGGCAAACACAGCGCGCCGCATCCCCCAGTCTATTCTTACTTGCTCTTTTCCCTATGACCACCATCATCGACTACGGCATTGGCAACCTGCGCTCCATCGAGAAGGCCTTCGAGGCGGTCGGGGCCGATGTCGTGCGCACCGACGACGCCGATACCATTCTTAGCGCCGACCGCGTGGTGCTGCCGGGCGTCGGCGCGTTCGGCGCGTGCATGACCGAAGTCGCCGCTCGAAACCTGACCCCGGTAGTGCGCGAGGTCGTGTCACAAGGCACCCCGTTTTTGGGCGTCTGCATGCCCACGCGCAAAGTACCGCACATGGGCTGGAACACCCTCGACGTGCACCGCGACTCGCCGCTCTTGGATGATATCGCGCCTGGTGATTACGTCTACTTTGTGCACTCCTACCACGCCCAAGCTGAGCACGAAGACGATGTGCTGGCTTCTGCCTCATACGACCACGCCTTTCCCGCTATCGTGCAGCGCGACAACGTCTTCGGCGTGCAGTTCCACCCCGAGAAGAGCCATGCCGTGGGCTTGCAACTGCTGAAAAACTTTGCCGCCCTTTCCTGATACAACCGGATCCATCCGGCTTCCCTCCCCCACAGTCTCCCGCATTATGGCTCTTGTCATCCCCGCTATCGATCTACGTGGCGGACGCTGCGTGCGCCTCCACCAAGGCTCGTACGACGACGAAACCGTCTACTTCGACGATCCCGTAAAGATGGCGAAGCTGTGGCGCGTGCAGAACGCGCGCGTGCTCCACGTCGTGGATCTGGATGCAGCGCGCGGCGACGAGAGCCCAAACCGCGAGGCCATTTGCGGCATCACCGATGCCCTGGACATCCCCGTGCAGATGGGTGGTGGCATCCGCTCACTCGACGACATCGAGGCGGCGCTGGAGATGGGCGTGTATCGTGTCATCATCGGGACCGCTGCCGTGCGCAACCCACCCATGATTAGCGAAGCGGTAGAGCGCTTCGGCCCGCAGCGCATTGTCGTGGGCATTGACGCACGCGACGGCGAGGCGCGCGTGCAGGGCTGGACTGAGGGATCGGGCGTCGATGCGGTTGAACTGGCCCTGGATATGGAGGAGCGCGGGGTCTCGCGCATCGTGTACACCGACATCAGCCGCGACGGCACCATGGAGGGGCCCAACGTGCAGGCGTATCGCACCATGGGCGCCGCGCTCTCAACGACGAAGATCACCGCCTCAGGCGGCGTGGGCGCGCACAACGACCTGCTGAGCATCCAGACGCTGGGCAACTATGGCATAGATTCGGTGATCGTGGGGAAGGCTCTTTACGAGAACGTCTTTCCGTGCCAGCAATTCTGGAGCTGGAACCAGAAAGACGAGATCGACCTCGACACCTTCTCCACCGCCCCGCTGCGTGATCCTTCGGTGTTGCAGTAACTCTTCCCCTTTCGGTAGTGGGTAGACGCCAAGTGATAGCTCCCCTGATAAAAAACCTTCCCTGGGGCGAACGGTCCCCCGTTCGCCGTCGCCAGCCCCGCCGGAGACGTCCGCGCTGGAGGCGCCACCAGTCTCCGGCTACTGGCCTATTTCTCCCATCACTTAGCATTGATCCGCTGCCACCCTTTCCATCCCTCCATCCCTCCATTCCCCAAACAACATGCCGTTAGCCAAACGCATTATCCCGTGCCTCGACGTCGACGAAGGACGCGTTGTGAAAGGCGTCAACTTCGTAGATCTGGTCGATGCCGGCGACCCCGTTGAGCAGGCCCGCTTCTACAACGAAGCCGGGGCCGACGAACTCGTGTTTCTGGATATCACGGCCACCCACGAAGACCGCGCCATTATGCACGACGTGGTGCGCCGCACCGCCGATGAGGTGTTTATTCCGCTTACGGTAGGCGGCGGGATTCGCACGGTAAGCGACATGCGCGCCATGCTGCACGCCGGGGCCGATAAGATTGCGATCAACTCCGCGGCCGTCAAAACCCCCGATGTCATCACCGAAGGGGCCGAAGCCTTTGGCTCGCAGTGCATCGTCGTTGCGATTGATGCCCGGCGCCGCGAGGATGGCGACGGCTGGGAGGTGTTCGTGCATGGCGGACGCAAACCCACCGGGCTCGACGCGCTCGAATGGGCCGAAGAAGCCGAAGAGCGCGGCGCCGGCGAACTGCTCGTTACCTCCATGGACCGCGACGGCACCAAGTCCGGCTACGACAACGAACTGCTGCGGGCCATCAGCGAGCGCGTGCGGATTCCTGTGATCGCCTCAGGGGGAGCGGGGTCGCTGGAGCACCTGCGCGACGGCCTCCGCGATGGCAACGCCGATGCCGTGCTGGCTGCCTCTATCTTTCACTTCCGCGAGTACAGCGTGGAAGAAGCCAAGTCGTTCTTACTGGATGCCGACCTGCCGATTCGTCCCATTCGCACCGTTCCTACCTCCGCATCATGACCCCCGCTCGCCTACTCCGTCTTGGCGCTCTCACATTTGTTCTCATTGGCGGTGGCATCACCGCTTGGCTGGTTGACAAAGCCATGCGCTATCCCGACATCCGCGCGGCGCAGTTCGGGTTCGAGGCCCCGTATTGGCCTGCACTGATCACGTTCGTGGTGCTGTGCACCGGCATTGGGGCATACATGCAGCTTCGGGCCGCACGGCGCGTTGAGGAGGGCGAAGACCTGTACGCCCAGCGCCACCGGCGGCATCCCTCGAAAAAATACCCCGACGAGTACCCCGACCACGAGGAAAAACCCTAATCCCTCATCGCTTTTACACGGTACGAGAAGAACCAGTTGCAGCAGTTGGAGGCCACGGGCAAGAACTACCTCATCTCTCGCGTCATTGGAGCATTTGGGCTCTTGGCTGTGTACATCACGCTGCTGTAGTGTTTCGGCATATGACGGCGGAGCCCCCCGCATCTCGCCATCTGCCCTCTGTTATCTCCGTCAAACCTGCATATCTTCATCACCTAAGGGGTGGACAGCGCCCTTTCTGACTTGTATCTTAGGCGATGCATGTGTCCTCGGCACCTTCGAGGTTCGGCGTGCACGACTCTGTTCCCGTTTGTTTATCTCACAGCGCACCCTCTCTGATTATGGCTGATACCCCGACCACCGATATTCAAGACCTCCTCGGCAGCGAGGCCGAAGACCTGCTTACGCATGAGTGCATGATCGACAAGGAGCAGTTGCACCTGCCCGGCGGCGACTTTGTGGACCGCGTTTGGAAGGACTCCGACCGCAACCCGCGCGTGCTGCGCAACATGCAGGCGCTGTTCGATCATGGGCGCCTTGGCGGCAGCGGCTATCTGTCGATCTTGCCCGTTGACCAGGGCATTGAGCACTCCGGCGGCGCGTCTTTCGCTCCAAACCCGATGTACTTCGACCCGGAGAACATCATCAAGTTGGCTATGGAGGCCGGATGCAACGGCGTGGCCACCACGTACGGGGTGCTCGGCAGTATGGCCCGTAAATATGCCCACAAGATTCCGTTCATCCTCAAGTTCAACCACAACGAACTGCTCTCCTACCCGAACACGTACGACCAGACGCTCTATGCCAGCGTCGATGCAGCGTTCGATATGGGATGCGTAGGCGTGGGCGCGACCATCTATTTCGGCTCAGATGAGTCGCCTCGCCAAATTGAGGAGGTATCACGTGCCTTCGAACGGGCCCACGAACTGGGCATGTTCACCATCTTGTGGTGCTACGTGCGCAACTCGGGCTTCAAAATCGACGGCGACAACTACGAAGCCTCGGCCGACCTGACCGGCCAGGCCAACCACATTGGTGTCACCATTGAAGCCGATATCGTAAAGCAGAAGCAGCCCACGCTCAACGGTGGCTACAAGGCGCTGAACATGGGCGACTCCAGCTACGGCAAGCTCGACGAGCGCATCTACTCGAAACTCTCGGGCGAGCACCCCATCGACATGACCCGCTACCAGGTCATGAACAGCTACATGGGGCGCTGCGGACTCATCAACTCGGGCGGCGGATCGGGCAAGAACGACAAAGCCCAGGTCGTGCGCACGGCTGTCATCAACAAGCGCGCGGGCGGCATGGGCCTGATTACCGGCCGCAAAGCCTTCCAGCGCCCGATGGACGAAGGCATTGAGGTCGTGAACGCCCTGCAAGACGTCTACCTCGACGACAGCGTTACCGTGGCGTAGCGCTGCTTGCAGTACATTTGTGCTGCGAATGCACGACCGTACCCTGCGCCCCGTGTGGCCTCCGCCTGTTGTAGGAGGATGCGCACGGGGCGCCGTGATATGCGTTTCTATTTCATCTCACCCCTTGCTGACTCCCCATGGCGACTGATGCCCCAACAGCACACTACCCTGACTGGGCCCGCGAGCTCGGCGAAAAGTACCTTACAAAAACAATCTCCACGTTCTTGCTGCACGGCGACGTGCGCGACGTCATCCGCACGACCAACCCGGACACCGGCGCACCTACGTATGTGCCGCTGTCGCGCTTTCTGACCGACGACCTGTTCGCTGCGCGCGACCTCATTGTGCAGTACGATCGCTCGTCGGGGCTGCACTTTCCGGACAAGGCCTCGCAGCGCGACTTCAACCGAGCGGTATCGGGCTACGATAGCATTTTTGGGACCGACTACCAGCGTAAGCTCCCCAAAGAACCCACGCGCGTGTTTGCGCTGCTGGAGAACTACTTTCGCCTGCGCCTCTCTAAAGGCAAGCGCATGGCCTGTATTATCGACTACGCCGAGACGATCGTCCCTATGGCCGAGGCGGCCATGTATTCGGCGGAAGATCGGCAGGCGCTCGTCTACCTGCAAAAATGGGCGCGCGACCCGCTGCTCCTGGACCACGACTTTACGCTCTGCCTCGTCACCGAAAACCTGACCGATCTGAACCAGCAGCTGGTGCAGAGTCCGCACACTGCCGAAATTCAGGTGCCCATTCCCGACGACACCGCACGCGCCGACTATGCCCGGTGGTACATTGGCGACCGCACCGACGCGTACGCCGAACACGCCGAGATGCCCCCCGACACCCTGGCCGACTCGACCTCGGGGCTCAACCTGACGCAGCTGCGCACCATCCTGGCTGATGTCCTCGAAAACAAGAATGCGCTCACCTTCGAGCGGCTCTCTGACCTCCGCAAGGACTTTATCGAGGCGGAGGCGTACGGCATGCTGGAGTTTGTGGATACCGACTTCTCGCTCGATGACGTAGCCGGGCATCGCGAAGCCAAAACCCATCTGCGCCAAGCGGCCCGTGCCCTCCGCGCCAATCGCCCCGATGTGATGCCCATGGGCTACCTGATCTGTGGGCCAGTAGGATGCGGAAAGACGTTTCTCATCCGCTGCTTTGCAGGCGAGATTGGCATCCCGATGGTCAAGCTCAAGAACTTCCGCTCGCAGTGGCAGGGCGTGACGGAGGGCAACCTGGAGAAGATCTTGAACCTGCTGGAGGCAATGACGCCCGTCGCGGTTATGATTGACGAGGCCGATGCTGCGCTTGGCAATCGCAACGCACAGGGCGACTCCGGCGTGTCGCAGCGCGTCTTCAGCCAGATTGTCTCGTTTATGAGCAATCCGAAGCACCGCGGACGGGTCTTGTTCTTCCTGATGACAGCCCGCCCCGATCTTATGCCGGTCGACCTGAAACGCCAGGGCCGCGCCGAGGAGCACCTCGCGCTGTTCTATCCACACACCCGCGAGGATCGCGAAGAACTGCTCCAAATTATGATGCAGCGCACGGGTGTATCTCTCAGCATGGACGACGTGCCCGACCTCCTCCTCACGGGCGACCGCACGTTTAGCGGGGCCGATATGGAAGCCATCATGACGCGCGCGTCGTTTCGCGGCGCTGCCGAAGGCACGGACGTAACGCCCGAGATTTTGGAAACGACTGTGCAGGACTTCATCCCGCCTACGTATCCCCAAGAAATCGAGCTCCAGACGCTGGCTGCGGTATTGGAGTGTACCAGCCGGGCGCTTTTGCCTGAGCCGTATCGGTCGATGGAGCGCGCTGAGGTTGTGCAGCGGGTAGAGGCCTTGAAGCATCAGATATGACGTCTTAACACCGCCCCGCCGCACAAGACAGAAAAGCCGGTTGATATGCTGCGCTCATACGAGGGCGATGTTGCTCTCCTGCATTCCCGTTTCCTACGGGGTGCCGCCCGCATCGTCATCAGCGCCCGCAGCCATATCGAACATAGAAACGCCCTCATCAGGATCTTTTTTCGATGTAGGCTCAGGCGGCTCCAGCGTTTGGAGCTTATCATTGTTCTTGAGCAGATCCTGAATCTGCGTGCTCGTGCTCTTTGAAGACTGCACCTCACGAGTCTGGTCATCTGCCTCGCTTTCCTCCTCATTCATTAGGTGCTGCAACCGATCGCTGGCTTTACGAAGGCGATCGGCTGCCGAGTAGGTGTCAGGGCCGCCCTCGTTGTCGGTATCCGCTTCCGTGGACTGAGGAGCATTGGCGCTGGGAGGCGGTGCTCCCTGCGGACGCGAGGAGTCGGTGTTATCTCGCGAAGCAGACGGCGCAGAAGTATCATCTTGGGGAGCATTTGCCTGCCTCGTATCCGCCTTGCTTTGTCCCGTTGCCCCCTGGTCCTGGTCTTCCTCCGACTCGGACGGTGGGACTTCGGGATGCCGGTGGGCGTCGATGAGGTCGGCAATCACCTCATCCACAGAACGGCCGCTCTTCTTGGCTTGCGTAACCAGCCACGACCAGAGCCGCCGCGGCAGGGTGATATCGCGCGTTTCCAGCGCGTTGAGAGAATTTTGTGTGTCCGTTGAAGGCATATCAAACAGGGCCCAGACGTAAGAACCGTAATGCGTTGAGGACGTCCGCAGTGTCAGAAGCCTGCGGGCGGGCGTTTATGGAACAGCATGCCGAGTCTGGCTACGCCGTCTCGGCAGCACTGTTGGAGGCGTCGGGCGGTGCCGACGCAGATTCATCGACTGCTTGTACGGTGCCGTCGAGTGTAGCCTCGCCCGGGCGCGTATCGGTAGGACGGGGCCCCTCTAATGTTGGGCGCAGCGTGTCAGCG
>CAZBTM010000148.1:0-2360 GCA_964494425.1 uncultured Rhodothermales bacterium
ATAGCTGCCGCCAGTCCGTTTGCGTCTGCCGCCTCCTCGCTGTGCGCCAGGAGCAGCGTGCGCGCCTCCGTTCGAAGCAGCCGCACCACCAGTTCGGTGATGCCCAGGTCGATGAGCGTGTCTTTGTACGGACGGTCTTCGGTGAACACGCGCACCAGGCGCCGCGCCGTCTCGTCCACATCGGGCAGGTGGCGGTAGTGCTGCGGACGCAGGTCATCGTAGGTCCATGCCCCCGACTCGGGCGTTCGTGGCATGTGCTCGTTCATGCGGTCGACCACCTGCTGAATGCGGTCGCGATCAATCTCGACCGTCAAGCACGTCGTCGGGGTGTTGGGCGTAGCTTCGGGAAAGTCGATAAACACCGGCTGCCCCGATGGCAAAATAAGCGTTTCGTGCGGCATAAAGTCGAAGGTCGCATCCGCAATCATCGTGGGGGCGCCGTCTGCCTCCGCATGCGGCAGCGCCGGTTCGTTGGATGCAACGTGCATCACCTTTTTGCCGCGAATCATGCCGCAGATAAGTGGGTGCGAGCGCTGCAGCCGTACATGCGTAGCTTCGTTGTACGTGTCGTAGATGGACAGCTCGGCATCGGGCCCGCCGAAGGTCGTTCGGTTTTCGATGAGATCGGTGGGCGGATGCGCCGCGCGGATGGCCTCGAACGGGTCAATATCAGCCATAACATTCTAAAGAAGAACGCGCATACAGCGGATTGACAGAAATATACAACAAATTGGGAAGATTTAACAAGTGAATTGTCGTTGCGAAGGCGATGTTAAGAGCACTTCGTCTGCTCCTATCGCTGCACTTTGTGTCACGTTTAGCTGGAGCTGCTCCCAAACTTTGGAAGCGGTTCCGGGTACGTGTTAACTGAGGACGAAGCAAAGCTTGCCCGTTGTTTTCCACCTTCATCGATCCACACCGTTGCTATGGAAGCTGTACAAGAGAAAAAGGCCTACGACCGGCCTACGTTTAAGGATACCTATCACAACTTCATTGGGGGCGAGTTTGTCGAGCCTGAAGGCGGAGAGTATTTCGACAACGTGTCGCCTGTTGACGGCAAGCCCTTCTGTCGCGTAGCGCGCTCGCGCAAAGCCGATGTTGAGAAGGCGCTCGACGCGGCGCACGAGGCTGCCAAAACGTGGAATCACACGTCTGCTCAGGAGCGCAGCAACATCCTGCTGAAAATTGCGGATGTGATGGAGGAGAATCTGGAGCTCCTTGCTCGCGTCGAGACGGTCGACAACGGCAAACCGATCCGCGAGACGCTTAACGCGGACCTGCCGCTGGCGATTGATCACTTCCGCTACTTTGCGGGGGCCATTCGCGCCGAAGAGGGCACCGTGTCTGAGCTCGACCAAGACACCGTGAGCATGCAGGTGCGCGAGCCGCTGGGCGTGGTGGGGCAGATCATCCCGTGGAACTTCCCGCTGCTCATGGCCGCCTGGAAGCTGGGTCCGGCCCTGGCCGCAGGCAACACCGTCGTGCTGAAGCCGGCGGAGCAGACGCCGGTCGGCATCATGTTCTGGGCCGAACTTGTGCAGGACATTCTGCCTCCGGGGGTCGTCAATATCGTGCAGGGATTCGGCGTCGAAACTGGCAAGCCGCTGGCGCAGTCGCCGCGCATCGACAAGATCGCGTTTACCGGGGAGACTACGACCGGGCGTCTTATCATGCAGTACGCCTCGGAAAACATCATTCCGATGACGATGGAGCTCGGCGGCAAGAGCCCGAATGTCTTCTTTGAGAGCGTGATGGATGCCGACGACGCGTTCTTCGACAAGTGCCTCGAAGGCGCGGCGCTCTTTGCGCTGAATCAGGGCGAAGTGTGCACCTGCCCCAGCCGCATCCTGGTGCAAGAGTCGATTGCCGATGCGTTTGTGGAACGCGTCATCGAGCGCGTCGAGAACATCAAGATGGGCGATCCGCTGCACCCCGACACCATGGTGGGCGCGCAAGCCTCCAGCGATCAGTACGAGAAGATCCTGAACTACCTGCAGATCGGCAAGGACGAGGGCGCGGAAGTCCTGACCGGTGGCGATGCCTACCGCATGGGCGGCGACGGCATGCCCAGCGAGGGCTACTACATCCAGCCCACGATCTTCAAGGGTCACAACAAGATGCGCGTCTTCCAGGAAGAGATCTTCGGCCCGGTCACGTCGCTGACCACCTTCAAGGATCAGGAGGAGGCCATCGAGATCTCGAACGACACGCTCTACGGACTCGGTGCGGGCGTGTGGACGCGCGATGCGCATGAGCTCTACGAGGTGCCACGTGCTATCAAAGCCGGACGCGTGTGGGTGAACAGCTACCATACGTATCCCGCCCACGCGGCCTTTGGCGGCTACAAGAAGTCGGGCTTC
>CAZBTM010000148.1:2370-4856 GCA_964494425.1 uncultured Rhodothermales bacterium
GCACAAGATGGCGCTCGACCACTACCGCCAGACGAAGAACATGCTCATCTCGTACGATAAGAACGCGATGGGTTTTTTCTAACCTGCTGTTCTATCAGCATACTGGATGCAATGGCCGAGTCGCCTTTCGAGGCGGCTCGGCTGCTGCATATACGCTCACTTTGTCGCAACCCGCTTGTCTACCATGCCAATTCCCCGAGTCACTGTAACCGACGACGCGAAAGCCGTAATCGACGAACTGCGCCATGAGCACGGTCCGCTCATGTTTCACCAGAGCGGCGGCTGCTGCGACGGTTCCCAGCCGATGTGCTATCCCGCCGACGAGTTCAAAGTCGGCACGAGCGACATCAAGCTCGGCACCATCCACGACTGCCCGTTCTACATCGCGCGCGATCAGTACGAGTACTGGCAGTACATGCAGCTTATCATCGACGTAAAACCCGGGCGCGGCGCCAGCTTCTCGCTCGAAATCCCCCTCGGCGTGCGCTTCCTCACCAAATCGCGCATGTTCGAGGACGACGAGCTCAGCGATGTGGTCGAGGTCGAAGATGCCGTTCCTGCGGAGTAATTCCTACTGGCCCGCTGCTTTTTCCACGCATTCCCTGCTCATGCATACCCTACATTCGCCATGTGTACCACCATGAAAGCGGCGGTTGCCCACGAGTTTGGGGGACCGCTCTCCATCGACGAAGTCGATAAGCCCACACCCAACCGCAACGAAGTCACTATTCAGATCGAAACGGTGGGTCTCTGCCATACCGACATCCATGCGGTACACGGCGACTGGCCCGTGAAGCCCAAAATGCCGCTCATTCCCGGCCACGAGGGCATTGGCCGGGTCGAGCGCGTGGGTAGCGATGTCTCAAACGTAAAAGAAGGCGACCGCGTGGCGCTGCCGTGGCTCGCGTACGCCTGCGGCTCGTGCGAGCACTGCGTCTCGGGCCACGAAACGCTCTGTGAACAGCAAGAGAACGCCGGATACAGCATCGACGGCTCGTACGCCGAGTACGCGCGCGGATTCGGTAAGTACGTCTCGAAGGTGCCCGACGGCGTCGACCCGATCGACGCGGCCCCGCTCACCTGCGCGGGCGTCACCACCTACAAAGCCGTGAAGGAATCCGAAGCGCGCTCCTCCGAACTGGTGGTCGTATTCGGCATTGGCGGGCTCGGGCACCTCGCCATTCAGTACGCCCGCATTGCCGGAGCCACCGTAGCGGCGGTCGACCTGGTCGATAAGAAGCTGAAGCTGGCGAAAGAACTGGGCGCGACCTACACCTTCAATCCGAAGCACGACGACGTGGTGGCTGAGCTACAGAAGATGGGCGGGGCCCATGCCGCCATCAGCACCGCGGTGTCGCCGAACGCCTTTGAGCAGGCGTACCAGTCGCTGCGCCGTGGCGGACGCCTCGTGTTTGTGGGGCTGCCTGCCGAGAACCACATCCAGCTGCCGATCTTCGAGACGGTGCTGCAGGGCCTCACCATCAAAGGCTCCATTGTGGGCACGCGCCGCGACCTGGAGGAGGTCTTCCAGCTTCACGCCGACGGCCACACGACTGTGCTCCGCGAAACCCGCACGCTCGACACCGTGAACGAGTCGTTCGACGACGTACTACACAGCCGCATGGAGCAGCCCCGCATTGTGTTCGACATGCGCTGATTCGATGCAGGTTGCCGGACACACCAGCTAATTTTTCGGCAAACCTGCTGGGGTGTCTTTCGGGATACGCCTGCGCTGCCTACGTTGGGCGATGCGTGCACCTTCTACGTGTACGCATCGCCCTTTTGTATGACTGCCTGCCGCTATGCGAGACCAACTCCGCCAGCACCTGCGCGCTATCCTCGACACCTACGACGCCGTCCCCGCCGACTTTGAGGTGGAGCTGGAGCGTCCGGCGCAGCCCGAGCACGGCGACTGGGCCACCAACACCGCGATGCGCCTGGCCAGCGTGCTCAAGAACAACCCGCGCGCCATCGCCGAAGAACTGGCCGAGAAGCTTCGTGCACGCGTCGATCCGAAACGCGTAGAGGCGGTGGAGGTGGCCGGCCCCGGCTTCATCAACATTCGGCTGGCGGATACCTATCTGACCGACCAACTCGCCTCCGCGCTCAAGGCCGGTTCGTCGTACGGGCGCACCACCACCGGAGCTGGGACGACCGCGATCGTAGAGTACGTCAGTGCGAATCCCACCGGCCCCCTTACCGTGGGCCACGGGCGCAATGCGGTGCTTGGGGATACGGTGGCGAACCTGCTCGAATGGACGGGGTGCGACGTCACCCGCGAGTACTACTACAACGACGCCGGGCGGCAGATGCGCGTGCTGGCGCAGTCGGTGCGGGCGCGCTACGAAGCCCTCGTGGCGGATGTGGAGATGAAGACGCTCACCCACGACGATGGCACCACCGTAGAGGTCCCGGTCTCGTTTCCGGATGACGGCTATCAGGGCGCGTACATTATTGACATTGCCCAGGAGTTGGCCGACGAGCAC
>CAZBTM010000148.1:4866-5508 GCA_964494425.1 uncultured Rhodothermales bacterium
CTTTTGGCCGAGGCGGGTACCCCGACCGTGCGCTTGGACGCCCGGGGCGAGATGGTCACGCCCACCGGCGCCGCGCTCCTGACGACCGACTCGCTGCGCCCGTTTCAGGACAAGGCCGAAGCGGTCATTTTTGCCGAGATTGAGGGCACGCTGGCGCGCCTTGGCATCGAAATGGACGACTACTTCAACGAGCGCCGCCTCTACGATGACAACCGCGTCAACGAGACTGTGGAGCGTCTTACGGAGGCGGGCTACACCTACGAAAAAGATGATGCGCTCTGGTTCAAAACCACAGAGTTTGGCAAGGACAAGGACACCGTGCTCATCAAGCAGACGGGCGAGCCCACGTACCGTACGCCCGACATTGCCTACCACGTCGACAAGTTCGAGCGCGGCTTCGACGCGATCATCGACGTGCTGGGCGCCGACCACGTAGCCACGTATCCGGATGTCATCAGCGCGCTGGATGTCTTGGGCTACGACACCGACCGTGTGGAAGTGCTGCTCTACCAGTTCGTGACGCTGGTGCGCGGCGGCGAACCCGTCAAGATGAGCACGCGCCGCGCCAACTACGTAACGCTCGACGACCTCATCAACGAGGTCACCGCCGACGTGACGCGCTTCTTCTTCTTGATGCGCAGC
>CAZBTM010000148.1:5560-7580 GCA_964494425.1 uncultured Rhodothermales bacterium
TCTGGCGACGGAGGCCAGCGACAAGAATCCGGTCTTCTACCTACAGTACGCCCATGCCCGCATCTGCTCGATCTACGACAAGGCCGCCGAGGTCGGGCTGGATGCGACAGACGATGCCGACTTGACCCTGCTCACGCACGACGACGAGACGGCGCTCATCAAAGAGTTGCTCCGTTTCCCCGAAGTGATTGACCGCGCCGCCGCGCAGCGCGCCCCGCACCACGTAGCCACGTACCTGCGCGAGGTGGCCACCACGTTCTCGCAGTTCTACGGCTCGTGCCACATCATCGGTGAAGACAAAGCCCTCGGTGCAGCCCGTCTCAAGCTGGCCGACGCCACCCGCACGGTGCTGCGCAACGGCCTCACCGTGCTCGGTATTGACGCGCCTGCGTCGATGTAGGCAGACACCCTCGCACAAACAGAAACGCGAAGACCGCCGGGTGATGGCTTTGAGGCCATGGCTCGGCGTTTTGTTATGTGTAGGCGTGCTCCACACCTTTACACAAACAAAACATGAATCGGTTGAAAGTCTCGGGGGGGGGCATATCCTACGTGTGTGCAGATGCACGCATCTCTTCCGTTGCGTCCGTAGTGCTGCCTCTCTCTTATCGTTGTTCTGGCGCTTGTATCGTCTCTCCATTATGCCTGTTGGCTCGTCTTCTTCCTCTTCGGAAGAATCCTCTTCCCTCTCTCCGCACTCTCGTTCTGTCTCGCATCGCCAATGGAAGCGCTCCAGGTGGAGTCATCCTGCATGGAGCGTGTTCGTGTTGGCACTTTTCATTGGACTGACCGGCTGCGACCCGTCTGTCAGCCCAATGGAGGACACCAACCCGCCGCCGGAGCACCCCGACGCGTCGTCATCAGCGTTATCTGTAGCGCTGCTTCCCGGAGGCATGCAACAGGCATCGTCTGAGACCGGCCCTGCGTATCGCTGCACCGCCAACGTGTTTGACCCCGAGGCCGAAGCAGGCTACCGCACCTACGACCTGGCGCTGGCCTTTCCGGATAGCGTTCGGGCCGACAGTTCGTCCGAGGTCGAATCGGAGTTTACCGAGTTCAACTTCACGCTTTCGCTGGAGCCCACCGCTAACAGCACGGCAGCCGACAGCACCGCGCGCCAGACCGCCTCGCGCGTGCGGTGTAACGTGCCCCCAACGGAAGAGGCACTGGCTCTCATGGCCGACCGCATTGAAGCGGATCTACAGGCCCAGTTTGGCGAAAACGGCTATCGGTTTGTTGATTCCGACAGCAGTGCGGCAGGCCAAGCGCAGAGCAATGCACAGCGCGCTGGACAAGACGACAGCTACGACGGCTCTGCATTTCGGTCGAACTACGTGCAGGATGTGCCGGACTACCTGACCTGTTTTGATGGTGGAGGCGGCGCGATGGTGTGCTTTTTCAATGAGGTCACTGTCACTGCAGACGGTGGTGGCGGGTATACGCCGACCATTCCCACGCCTCCAGATCCCGGCGCACCCAGCGGCCCCGGCGACGATGGAACTCCTTCAGGCGGGGGCAGCCCATCCGACCCAACGGACTGCAGCGGCAGCCTACAAGGCCCAACGCCCGAAAGCACCACGGCCTACCCGGCGTCTGATGACGTGCCCACCTGGCTGATCCCGCAGCCCGATGCGGATCCGGCTTCAGGATCTGACTTACTTGACCCGGACTATCCTGACAATCCCACTCCAGCCGATCCGGGAGGGGCCGGCGATCCTGGAGGGACGGAGTGTAACGACGAGGAGACATCTGAAGACGAACCCGAGGAAGAAGCCGGCTGGGGCAAAGCCATCAAGATCGGGCGCAAGATCAAAGATGCCGTTGACCGCGGAGACGACCTGCTCGACGTGCAGACGTGGAAGCGGATTGGCCAGGAAGAGTGGGATGATCTCCTCGAATGTGGTTTAAACACAATGGATGCGACCACGGGTGACCCGGTTGCCATCGTAAGTGCCTTGGACTGCGCGGCGGATCAGTTACTCGGTTTCAGCTTTTTCGAACTTCTTAGCGGGCTCAAGAT
>CAZBTM010000149.1:0-4309 GCA_964494425.1 uncultured Rhodothermales bacterium
TCGGGCACGGCGCTTGGGGCACACTTCATTGCGTGGATCGAAGCGCTCTACTACACCTCGGTAGCCAGCGCCTCCGTGCTCGCTACTACAAGTCCGGTGTTTGTGGCCGTGCTGGGCTACCTGATCCTCAAAGACCGGCTCGCGTGGCCCGTGGTGAGCGGCATCGTCGTGGCTGTGGGCGGGGCCGCGCTCATGGGGCTTACGGATGCGGGCGCAGTGGCCTTTGGTCCCGAGGCGTGGTGGGGCAACACCCTGGCGCTGTCGGCAGCGCTGCTCGTGAGCATCTACCTGCTCATCGGGCGAGCGATTCGGCAGCGCGTGTCGTGGCTGGCCTACCTGATTCCACTCTACAGCGTGGCGGCACTGGTTACGCTTGTTGCTGCTGCGGGACAAGGCGTACCGCTAACGGGGTTCGATCCGGTGGTCTACGCCTGCGGCATCGGACTGGCGCTGGGTCCGCAGGTGCTCGGCCACAGCGCGTTTAACTTTGCGCTGCAGCGGGTGCCTGCGGCGCTTATCGGGATGCTCGCGCTTTTGGAGCCGGTCGGCGCCTCGATTCTCGCGTACGTTCTGTTTGGGGAGGCGCCGGGGCCGTGGTCGGCTGCGGGGATGGTCGTGGTGCTGGGAGCAGTTGCCTTCGTGGTGCTGTATCGGAGCCGTACGGCAACTCCTAAACCAGATGACACATTACTTCAAGAATCATCATAGTAAGCGCGTCCGCTGCACCTGGCAGGGGCGAAAGGAACGCACCTCTTCAACACGTCCGTACAGTGATGCTGCCCAAGCGCGAAGGAGTCCAGCGCGACGAATTTGCAGCCGAGTGGATACACAGCGCATCCCTTCGACTCTGATTTGACCCGTTCAGCCGCTCTGACAGAAATGAGGTGAACGTGGTGCCGAGCGTACGAGGTGGGCGTTCCAATTCGTCTCTCCAACCGTCGTCGGGAGTCAGGATGGACCGTGGATGAAGCCTTCACGGATCACGAATCTTCTGCCTACTACAGAGAAGAGGAGCCCCCGAATTACGAATTATCTACAGATGTACCCTGCACCGGTCTACAATTGTACCGGAAAGAGGGAACACCTGTATATTGTGGGAGGGCATTGCGCCGTGTAGATTGCCTGTGGTTTGTTTCCCGAGGGCGTGTTGAAAGCTGTCCCATAAGGGATCAGTCGCATGCATGCCGACCTAATGTTAAGTTTATGTTAGCATCGGGGGGAGGCGGTTTTACAATGGCTGCGCCGCCTTGTATGCTACCAGTGCATGTGTTTCAAATCATCGGCTCTTCATGTCGTGGGTCGTTCCCCGTTTCGTTGTATACATCTGCGTTCCCATGCCCTTTTCCATACCGGTGTGTCTGTCACGTTTCTCGCATCATGCTCGTCGCTTGTGGTACGGTTGCTTGCGGTACGCATTGCGGTATGCAGGTCTTGTTCTGCTCGGGGCCTGCGCCGTCGGGCTGGGCGGGTGTGATATGTCCTCAGAACCGGATATTCCGGAGCTGCAGCCCCCTGACCCCCCTGAGGTTTTTCCGACCGACCAGGCCCCGGCCTGGAGCCCGTCGGGAAACTATATTGCGTATCATCACGACGCCCTCTGGACCGACGACACGACCGACGTGAGCGGGCTCTACGTTCGGGACTTGGAGGCCGACTCCACGTGGCTAGTGATTGAGGGATCGGCCCGAAGCCCCGACTGGCGCCCCGACGGCGAGCGCATTGCCTTCTCTGCAGGAGACATCTACACCATCCGCCCGAACGGCTCGGACCTGCGGCGCGTAACGTCATTCGGCAGTTCTTTCCAGCCGCGATGGTCTCCTGGTAGTAACATACTAACGTTTGGTAGGTCCGGCAACCAAGAAGAGGTAGGAATATGGTTTGCTCACCTCACCGACTCAACCTTTACCAAATTCGGATTTGGAGCTACTCCAGCTGATTGGTCCCCGTCTGGCGAACGGCTCGTGTATGATAAGACTCATATTTTCACCGCTGATACGAGTCGGGCCGACTCGACCCAGCTTACAAACAACGACTATGTCGACAACCGCGACCCGGCCTGGAGCCCGGATGGAGAGTGGATTGCCTGGACTGCAGTGACCAACGATGCCTCCGAGCTCTGGCTCATGCGTGCCGACGGCAGTGACGAGCAGCGCCTTGCCGGTCCAATTGCTGGCCAGCCCTCTTGGAAGCCCAATTCAAAACGCCTCGTGTTCGTCAAGCCAGATCCTGAAACCGACCACACCGCTCTCTGGACGATCCGCCGCGACGGCTCGGGTCTGCGCCAGATCACCGATCCTTCTCGCAATCCGTTGGACTAACCGTCTTCTGTATGACTGATTGAAGTGTATGACTGGTAAGGCGGGAGGCCATGCGCTTTCTGCATTAACTCTCGCCGCATAGATATTCGTCCCCTACATACAAAAACCCCCATGCGGGCCGTCGTGTCCGTATCCCACGACCCTGATCCGCCAAGATCAACAGCACCGGGGGACCGGCATGCCCGACCCGCACAGAATGAACTACCGCACGTCGGATGGGCTCTTACTTTCAAAAAAACGACCTTCAAACCAATGCCTTCTCATTCTGGAACCATCTATACCCTCCTTCCAATGCTACTTTTGCTCTTGATTGCAGCAAGCGGGTGTGATGTCACCAACGTTGTTACCGACAATGAGCCGCCGAAAGACACGACGGATCCGAACCCGGGTCCCTTCCGGGTGGACCAGACGCCCGCTTGGAGCCCGGATGGGCGCTACGTGGCTTATCACCACGATGCTGAGCGCACCGATGATACCACCGACGTAAGTGGCCTCTACGTCGTGGACCTGGAGACGGACGCGACGCACCTCGTGGTGGAAGGCCCGGCTCGCAGTCCCGACTGGCGGCCCGACGGAGAGCGCATTGCCTTCACGACCGACAACATCTACACCATCCGGCCCGATGGCTCAGATCTACGGCAGGTGACCGAGTTTGGGGACTCTTATTTTCCGGCCTGGTCACCTAACGGCGCCCGGTTGGCATTCGACACTTCGTACCGTGACGAGAATGGAGCACACGTTGTCTGGCTGATAGACCCAGACGGTAGTAACCTCGAAGACATTAGTCAACATGGCGTTGGAGAGTGGCGCGATCCCGATTGGTCCCCGGGTGGAAGTGAGATCGTTCATCTCCGATTTCTGGATGGTGTATTCGGAGAGGAGGTTTTTGTTATGGACTCGACGGGGTCGAAAGCTACCCGTCTAACACACAACGAAAGAAATGACCGCTACCCGACCTGGAGCCCTGATGGGCAGTGGATCGCTTGGTCCCCGCTTAACGAAAACGATTTCGAGCTTTGGGTCATGCGCGCCGACGGAACCGACAAGCGGAAGCTCGCCGACGGGGGAAGCTTCCCCGCATGGAGCCCAAACTCGGAGCGCATCGTGTTCTCCAAACCCGCCCAGGGCAGCGACCTCACCGCCCTCTGGACAATCCATCGGGACGGTACAGACTTGCAGCAAATCACCGACCCTTCTCGCAACCCCTTGAACTAAACGGTCAACGACAGACCGGAGGAAAACAGTCTTCCCGCTAAAAATCCCTCGACGGGCCCGACGCCCGTTCTCCCTGACGTGACCCGCCAAGATCACCAACCAGCGAGGATCCGGTACGCCCGACCCGCAAGGGAATGGGTGACCGGCATCCCTCGTTCTTCCCGTTTTTTCCAACAACCCGAACGAGGTTTGCCATGCGAACCATACTGACAACCCTCCTATTCGCGTTCCTTCTCACTACGACAACAGCCGCTCAACCCGGGCCGCCCGACCCCGCTCGACCGATCGAGGGCGTGATCCTCGTCAAGTTTGCGCCTGACGCCCTGGAGACGCCCCCGCAGGAGCTCCGCCCGGACGAGTTGGGCCTGCAGGGTCGGCAGGCCGCCCGGCTGCGTCAGCTGCTGAACGCCCGGCGCGGGCCAGGACAGAAGCTCTTCCGCAACTTCAGCCCTGCCGACACACTGGGGCGCCACCGACAGACCGGCGAGCGCGTTCGCCTCAAAGACCTGTCACGGTGGTACCGGTTCCCGGTGCGCGACACCACGAACGTCGACACCCTCGCCGCTCGCCTCCAGGAACTGACCGTGGTGCTCAATGCTACACCAGATTATGAGGACTTTCCCAACAGAATTCCTTCGGCGAGTGGTGCCACACCACCTCGGAATGTGCCCAACGATCCCAAGTTCTCCCTGCAGTGGGCATACGACGATTTTGATGACACCGATGTGGACGCCCCCGAAGCCTGGTCGCTCCAGACCGGGCGGAGCGACGTAACC
>CAZBTM010000149.1:4319-7565 GCA_964494425.1 uncultured Rhodothermales bacterium
TCGCTGGCGCGGCAAGGGTCGTCATGAGCCTCTGGGACGTCGGCGACGACGACAACGACCCAGACGACGACAGAAGCAGTGGCGATTGGACCGACCACGGAACCCCTGTGGCCGGCACCATCGGCGCCCGTACCGACAACAATGAGGGGGTAGCTGGACTGATGTGGGACCTGCAGATTATGCCCCTAAAAGTCGTCGAAAGCGACAAAACTGGCGGGGCTCCCGTGTCGAACGTCGCTGAGGCCTTTAACTATGCCCGGACCAATGGGGCCGACATCATCAACTACAGCGGAGGTGGCACGAATCCCTTCGGCCCCCGTGCTGAGGCCGCCCACAACGCGTATGCCTCTGGAATGATCATCGTCGGCTTTGGGGCAACAGACCGAAGCGATTCCCGACGAGGGTATTCGAACTACGGTCCCAGGCTCGACATTGTCGCTCCGAGCACGTTCGAGACGACGAGCCGGGGGATCAATGGCGATCTATACGACGGATTTAGCGGCACGTCGCAATCCGCCCCCGTCGTGAGCGGCATTGCCGGGCTTCTCTTCGCGGAGAGCCGAGACGAAGGCCACAACCTCTCCAACAACGATGTCGTGCACCTCCTGGAGCGGACGGCAAAAGACCTGGGGCCATCGGGGCGAGATAACGAATACGGCCACGGTCGCGTCAACGCCTACGAGGCGCTGGCGGCACTGCAGCCACCGAACGAGGTGAGCCACGGCCCGGCCTCCTTCACAAAAATCCGCGAGGATG
Organism: uncultured Rhodothermales bacterium; assembly: GCA_964494425.1. Classification (GTDB taxonomy): domain Bacteria; phylum Bacteroidota; class Rhodothermia; order Rhodothermales; family Salinibacteraceae; genus Longimonas. The sequence goes on from CAZBTM010000149.1 coordinate 5,076, forward strand.
CGCTTACGAGTTTTCCAAATGGCTTTGTTAAAGAGAACGGCATCAGCTACGGCGCGGGCAATTACATTTGCGATGTGTATGAGCTAAGCGCGTCGGCCTCCTCCCCCGAGTTCTATTACGAGGACACCCCCTGGTTCTGGCTGCCCGTCACCGAACAGGGATTCTCGGCAGCCAATCCCAACGACGGAAGTCGGTACCTCTCCAAATCAGTATCAGAAAGCTCGGCCGAGGCAACAACCTACTTCTACTACGTCAAGTCAAACGTCAATGGACAGGAGATTGGGTGGGTCCCATTCGATCCCACAGTGCACAAGCGAAACGGGGGCTTCGAGTACACCGTCATTGGCGAACCAGGAGGAACACCGCCTCCACCTCCCCTCGAAGTCACCCTCTCCGGCCCAAGCACCGTAAACAGTGGCCAATCCGGCACCTGGACGGCCGACGTCGAAGGAGGTGAAGGATCGACCAGCTACAGTTGGGCGGTGCAGGCCCCCGGCTCGACCAACTGGACGCAAAAGTTCTGCTCGGGTGACTCCTGCTCGCATACCTTCTCGAACTTCGACGACCAGATCCAGGAGGGAGCGGTTCGTGTGAGTGTCACCCGAGGATCCGAAACCGTGCAAGCGAGCCAGACGGTGTTCGTCTCTCCCGACTGCGCCGATAACGTATTTCTCTGTCCGGCAACACAGTTGGCCGAAGTCCGCTCGTTTGCAGCCGAACCCCAGGGCGAGGCGGCCCAACTGGCGTGGACGACCACGGGCTCGATGGGCGAAGGGGCCTTCCGTGTGCAGCACCGCGCCGATAGCACTGCCACGTGGAGCGATCTGCAGACTGTCGAGGTCGCGGAGAGGACGCAGGCTGACTCTACCGATGCGCCGACCTACCAGCTTGAAACCGACGCGCTCGCGCCGGGCACGCATCAGTTCCGGCTGCAGTGGGCCGCGGGCGGCGAGACGGCGCTTCTGTCGGATGTAGTAGAGGCGGAGATCACGCTTTCGGATCCGTACCAGCTGCGGGCGTATCCGAACCCGGCGGGGGCGCAGATGACCGTGGAAAGTGCGGTCAAGGAGCCCCAACACGTGCGGGTGCAGATCTACGATGTGCTCGGGCGGCGCGTTACGACCGTCTACGACGGCCCGATGGCACCGAATGAGGTGAAGCGCTTCACGGTGCAGCCCGGAGCCGACGGCCTGAGCAGTGGCACGTACTTCCTGCGCATGACGGGCGAGCAGTTCCAGACCACCACGCGCATTAGCGTCGTGCGGTAGGTGTAAACCCCGGACATGTTGGATGCAGCGTGTAGGGACGCCCCGGCACCGGCCGGGCGTCCCTACGTTTTGTGAGGGGGGTATTGTGCAGGTTGCACCTCCCTCTCCACATTGATCGCTGTCCAGTTGTTCTCAAAACACCCCTCCGGCAACGCCGCAAACGTGCGCCGCCCGAGCGCGAAATAGTCCAGTGCGATAAAGCGCCGGTAGGGCGGGCGCACCACGCGTCCGCCGGTAGCTGGGCGGAACGAGGCGCGCATGCGGTGGGCATCGGCGTAGGCGCGGACGATAGCGGCGGCATGGCGAAACTGCCGCTGTCCGATGCGCTGGGCAAGGGCGCCCGCATCCACCAACACACGCTCGACAAACGTGCGCGGCCATGCATAGGTCGGCAGGTTCTTGTAGAGCATCAGCAGGCTGTTGCGAAAGTTGAGGTAGGTCTTTTCGGGGGCATCCTTCGGAAGCGAAGCCCCGCCGATGTGATACACCTCGCTGTCGGGCACGTAGCGGATACGGTAGCCGGCCCGCTGCATCCGCCAGCAGAGGTCGATCTCCTCCATGTGCATGTCGAAGCGCTCGTCGAGGAGGCCCACCTCCTGCAGGACGGAGCGGCGCATCATGATCGCTGCGCCGGAAGCCCAGAAGATGTCGGTGGGTGTGTCGTATTGGCCACGGTCGCGCTCCATCGTGTCGAAGAGGCGTCCGCGCGTAAACGGGTAGCCCACCCGGTCGATAAATCCGCCCGCGCCGCCTGCATACTCGAAGCGATCGCGGTCGTCGTACTGGAGCATCTTAGGCTGGGCCGCGCCAATCTCCGGATCTGCCTCGAACGCCTCCACCAGCGGATCGAGCCAGCCGGGGGGCACCTCCACGTCGTTGTTCAGCAGCAGAATGTAATCGCCGGTAGCGTACGGCACCGCGCGGTTGTTGCCTTTGCAGAAACGCCAGTTCTGGGGATGCCGCACGACCTGCACCTGCGGAAACGTGTCTGCAATCCAGTTGGCGGATCCGTCGGTAGAGGCGTTGTCGGCCACAATGATCTCCAGATTCGGATAGTCCGTGGCCACCACCGAGGGCAAGCACTGCTTCAGAAGCGGCAGCGCGTTCCAGGTGACGATGACAATCGATACGCGCGGGACGCTCATAGGAGAGGGCGTTGGATGGAAGATGGTGGATAGAGCGGTGGTTCAGCGGCTTTGCTTGCTCCTTATGATGCGAACAG
>CAZBTM010000150.1:0-7470 GCA_964494425.1 uncultured Rhodothermales bacterium
CGCCTACGGTCTATCTCCGCGGGTGCGGAGTCATCACCGCTTGTTGATTCTTCAGGCGGTCCAGGCCGGGTCTATCTCCGCGGGTGCGGAGTCATCTTGACTCGATGCTGGATAGCTGGGCCGGAAAAGGGTCTATCTCCGCGGGTGCGGAGTCATCTGCCGCGCGGTGCTCGGGGTAGCGGTAAGTATAGGTCTATCTCCGCGGGTGCGGAGTCATCATCGACGAAGGCATGTGGGCGGAGGACGGCGCGGGTCTATCTCCGCGGGTGCGGAGTCATCTCCTGGAAATGCGCGGCGCTCATCACGAAGCGGGGTCTATCTCCGCGGGTGCGGAGTCATCGTGCTGGCTTCGCGTTCTGTGTTCTCGTCTTGCGGTCTATCTCCGCGGGTGCGGAGTCATCTTGCGCGGATGCAAGCTGTACTTGCTGGGCGTAGGTCTATCTCCGCGGGTGCGGAGTCATCACCTCCGGCCCCCCTTTCGGTTCAATAGACGTAGGTCTATCTCCGCGGGTGCGGAGTCATCGCACTGCTAAAGTCTAAGCTGTTTAAGTTTTGAGGTCTATCTCCGCGGGTGCGGAGTCATCTGTCACGGTCTGCCCATCAGGAAGCTCTGTCACGGTCTATCTCCGCGGGTGCGGAGTCATCCCTTCGCTTGGCCCTACGCCTTCGGTGCTGTCGGGTCTATCTCCGCGGGTGCGGAGTCATCGCGAAGCGTTGAACGTAACCAGGCGCTGATCAAGGTCTATCTCCGCGGGTGCGGAGTCATCCTATGGCTGTTGGTTCGGGTGGTGCGAAAACTAGGTCTATCTCCGCGGGTGCGGAGTCATCCCGTTCGACGCGGCATCCCACGTCCCTTCAAAGGGTCTATCTCCGCGGGTGCGGAGTCATCATGAAGGCTGGCGACAAGCTAATCCATCCCGGAGGTCTATCTCCGCGGGTGCGGAGTCATCTGTTTCTGTCAGCGTTAATGACACTTTGGGTTAGGTCTATCTCCGCGGGTGCGGAGTCATCTGCGTTTGGTTACAGAGGTAACGGTTGACGAACGGTCTATCTCCGCGGGTGCGGAGTCATCTGCTACAAAAGCAGATTGCAAACCGTCTTGGTAGGTCTATCTCCGCGGGTGCGGAGTCATCCCTGCGTCACTCTGACACATTACCTTGCACTACATAGCATACAGCCTGTATCGCACTTTTGCAAATCTCTTGCTGCTGCCAGACTGGCAGCCCAATGACACTGATTATAATCGCTACTCAGCTTCCATCTGAACACCGTCATGCCAGACTGGGGCTTCTGCAAATCCCCCTGTTCTCTTCTTTGTGCCTTCCGACTGAGTAGCCCGTTCACCCTGCTTCCTCGCCAACGGTAACGCCCGCCGATTTTGGGTACGACACGTAGGGCTTTACCACGGTGTCGTCGAGTCCGGCAATGGAGGCGGTGTCGGCCATCTCCGAGAGTTCGCGGAGCGCGCCCGAGCGGTCCAGAATCGCAATGGGGTCGTGGTTTGTGGCGTAGGCCGCGTGCCGCGAACGGTCTACGTGCAGGTAGAACGGCAGGTCGTCTTCGACCGTGTCGGGCGTAGACAGGCCCTCGTCAAGCAGCCAGCGCCGTACGGTGGCCGCCCAGGCCTCCTGCTGGGCAGTGCCTGGCGCATCCCCCAGAAATGTGACCCGGAAGAAGTCGCGGTTGATGAAGCGCCGCGCCAGGTCGGCCAGGACCGGGTCCTCGGCCTGCATCCACTGCTTCAGGCTAAAGAGCACATCGGTGTCGTCGAGCTGGCAGTAGTGCGTGCGCACCGCTTCGGTATCCAGCTGGTCGGCAGTGATGGCGTGCTCCAGGAAGAAGCAGAGGCTCCGGCTGCCCTGCCGAATGGTACGGGCCACCTCCGACCCCGCCCGCAGGTGCCGCCGGGCCCGTCGCAAGGCCGCATGCAGCACGCGGTCGCCCGCCAGCACGGTCTTGTGTAGGTAGACCTGCCAGTACATCAGGCGGCGCGAGATGAGGAAGTTCTCTACGGCGTAGATGCCCTTACCCTCTACCGTAAGGCGCGCATCTGGGCCGCCCGCAAGCGGATGCACCCGCAGCGTTTTGATGAGGCGCTGCACGCCCACCTCGCCCTCGGCCACGCCGGTGTAAAAGGCATCGCGCCGCAGGTAGTCGAGGCGATCCATATCCAGCTGACTCGACACAAGCTGGTGCATCCACGGACGCTCGTATGTGCCGTCGAAGATGGCGATGGCGTCGTCGAGGGCCCCGTCGAACCGGTTGTTGAGGTGCACAAGAAGCACGCGGCTCATGGCTTCGTGGTGAAAGTCCTGGATGAGTTCGTGCTCCAGCGTATGCGAAAACGCGCCGTGGCCCACGTCGTGCAAGAGCGCTGCCGCCAGCGCCGCGGTGTGCTCCTCGGGCGAAATCGGCGTGCCCTTGTTCGACAGGCTCGTGAGCGCGTCGTGCATCAGCGCCAGCGCCCCCAGCGCGTGGTTAAAGCGCGTGTGCTCGGCGCCTGGAAACACCAGGTGGCCCACCCCAAGCTGCCGGATGCGCCGCAGCCGCTGCACCTCGGGGGTCTGAATCAGCGCCATGAGCAGATTCTTGGGCACCGAGATAAACCCGTGTACCGGATCCGAGAAAATCTTGAAGCGCTGCTGGTTCGATAGCGACACGGGCATGTACGGGTGGATGCGAAGACTATACTGGGTATCCCAACGAACCATTCTGTGCGACGTTGCCCTATCGCAATCATGCACATCGTGACGAATCCGCTCGTCTGTGCGTCTGCATAGATGTACCGGTCTGATGCCGGGCGTTTGTGTTCTCTTCTCTCTAACCCACACGGTCTTATGTCTACCCTCCGCCTACTGCTTGCCCCCGTGCTCCTGGCTGTTGTGCTTGTTGGATGCGAAGGCCCCACCGGTCCGCCAGGGCCGCAAGGACCACAGGGCCCCTCTGGTCCCGCAGGCGCGCTCGTCGAGACGTTTGAGGTTGAGCTTGATGTCGATGCCGCCACTGAAGGCGAGGCTGGACTCGTGCTCTTTCAGAACTACGACTTCCCCGAAATCACCGAAAGCGTCAACAACAACGGCTTTGTGCAGGCCTATTACCTGGCCGAGAACGATACGTGGACGGCCATGCCCTACACCTTTGGCGACGAATCGCCCGACATTAACGCGGTCGATTACACGCTCACGCTGGGCTATGCCTGGAATGTGGGGCTGGTGCAGCTTTTCTACGAAGCCTCGGCCCCGTTTGCCCTCGACTTTGCCCGCGACCGCACCGTCAAGATCGTGATTGCCGACGGCCGCGCCGCCACCACTGCAGGCGTGGAATGGTCGGACTACAGCAGCGTGAAGCAGCACTTTGACCTGGAGGAGTAGGGCGTGCCCTTCGTATCAGACCCACGGAAGCGGTATCTTGCGCCGCGGCGAACCCTGTGCCGCAACGCTCGTTCACGATGCGATTCGCGGTCTGCGTCCCCTGCGGCGGATGCCGCTTCCTTCGTTCTGATTTCCCTGCATGCGCTTTACCTTATGGCTTACCTGTTCACGTCTGAGTCGGTGTCCGAGGGGCACCCCGACAAAGTGGCCGACCAGATCTCTGACGCTGTTCTTGACTCGCTTCTCGCCGACGACCCGCACAGCCGCGTGGCCGTCGAAACGATGGTCACCACCGGGCTGGTAGTACTCGCGGGCGAGGTGACGACCGAATCTTACGTTGATGTGCGCGGAACTGCGCGCGACGTGATCCGCGACATCGGCTACACCGACCCGCGCCTGCGCTTCGATGCCGAATCGTGCGGCGTATTGAGCAGCATCCACGAGCAGAGCAGCGACATCAGCCTCGGCGTAGATGGCAAAGAAGAGCAAGGCGCAGGCGACCAAGGCCTCATGTTTGGATACGCCTGCCAAGAGACGGACACGCTCATGCCTATGGCCATTACGTATGCGCATCGGCTCATGAAGGAGCTGGCGCACATCCGTAAGCAAACCGACCAGATGAGCTACCTGCGCCCCGACAGCAAGAGCCAGGTTACTGTCGAGTACGTAGACGACCGTGTTACCCCGCGCCGCATCGACACGGTGGTGGTCTCCACCCAGCACGACGAAGGCATCAACCAGAAGCGCATCAAAGACGACGTGCGCAACATCCTGCTGCCGCGCGCCTTTGGTGAGCGCTACGACGAGCTCATCGACGACGACCTGGTGCTGCACGTGAACCCCACCGGACGCTTCGTGATTGGCGGCCCCCACGGCGATGCGGGCCTGACCGGACGCAAGATCATTGTGGATACGTATGGCGGCAAGGGCGGCCACGGGGGCGGCGCCTTTAGCGGCAAAGACCCCTCAAAGGTCGATCGCAGCGCGGCGTATGCGGCCCGCCACGTGGCCAAGAACATCGTAGGCGCAGGTCTGGCTGACGAGGCGCTTGTGCAGATTGCTTATGCGATTGGTGTGGCCGAGCCGGTTTCCATCAACATCGACACGAACGACACCGGCGTCATTCCGGATGCCCGCCTGCGCGATGCCGTCCGCGAGACGTTCGCCCTCTCGCCCACCGCGATCATCGACCGGCTGGAGCTGCTCAAGCCGCAGTACCGGCGCACCTCCACCTATGGCCACTTTGGGCGCAACGAGTTTTCGTGGGAGCAGCTTGACCACACCACGGCCCTGAAAGAAGCCGCCGGTCACCTGGCGTAACACACGATTCCCGCTGTGCTCATTAGCCGTCCCGCCCCAGGCATGCAATGGTCTCGCTGGATTCTGACGTGTGCGTGTAGCATCGCCCTGCTGATGCCTGTGGCTACAAGTACGGGCGGATGCGGAGGGGGCGCTCCCCCCGACACTTCGGCGGCAGCCCCCACGGCCCCGCCCAATGCGCAGGGCGTTTCGACGCCGTCGGCTGCTGCCGACACCACCATCGAAGCCTCGCGCCAGAACGCAGTTACGCAGGCCGTGGAAGCGGCCACGCCTGCGGTGGTGAGCATCGGCGTACGCAAGGTGCAACGCGTGCGCGATCCGTTTGCGAACGACCCGTTCTTCCGTCACTTCATGCAGCGCCCGCAGTACCGCGAGGCGCGTAGCATGGGCTCCGGCTTCGTTATCTCGTCCGATGGCTACATCGTGACAAACGAGCACGTGGTAAGCAATGCGCGCGATATTGAGGTGTACTTTCCCGATGGCGACACCTACCCTGCCGAACTCGTGGGCAGCGACCGCCTCACCGATCTGGCGCTGCTCAAAATTGATGCCGAGGACCTCGCCCACCTTATGTTCGACACCGACAGCGAACCCATCCCAGGTGAGTGGGTGATTGCGCTGGGCAACCCCTTCGGTCTGTTTGAAGCCGCCGAGCCGTCGGTTACCGTGGGCGTGGTCAGCGCCACCAACCGCAACCTGCAATCACAGCGCGACGGGCGCCTCTACCGCAACATGATTCAGACGGATGCCGCGATCAACCGCGGCAACTCGGGCGGACCGCTCGTCAATGCGCTGGGGGAGGTGATTGGCGTGAACACGGCAATTTACTCCGACTCCGGCGGCTCCGTCGGCATCGGCTTTGCCGTGCCGGCTCCACGCGCGGTTGAGATTCTGGAAGAGTTGCGCACGAACGGATCCGTGGATCGCTCGCACTACACCGGACTCGACCTGGTCGAGGTGGATGCGCGCATCGCACGAGCGCTGGGCCTCTCGGAGGTGCGCGGCCTGGTGGTGCGCGACACCGATCCTGGCTCCCCTGCCGATGCCGCAGGGTTCCGCGCCTACGACGTGATTCTGGCGGTGGAAGGCACCCGCATCGACAGCCGCGATGATTACGCCGCACGGGTCTTCGACTTCCGCCCCGGCGACGAACTCCGCTTCACTATTGAACGCGACGGCACCCGCCGCACGCTCACTCTTACGCTGGGACGACGGGGCTGAAAGGAGATTTTTACCGGAGAGAAGGTAGGGACACGGCGCGCCGTGTCCCTACGATGTGTATGGGGACGTGCGGCTATTCATTCCGCGTCGTCCACAAACGTGCGCATCGGGCTGGTGCGGTGGCTGGTGCGCTGCCAGGTAACTGCAGGAAAGCGCTCGGCGAGCCAGTCGCGCAGGAGCGCTTCGGTGAGAGCCTCCGTTTCGTAGTGCCCCGCGTCAATGAATGCCATCTGCGGCGTGCCGGTGTCAGCGCCCAGCACGCGGAAGAAGTCGTGGTACTTCACATCGGCTGTTACGTATGCATCTGCGCCCGCACCTTGAGCGGCGCCTACGAGGCTGCTGCCCGCCCCGCCGCACACGGCAACGCGCTCCACGGGTGCATCGGGCGTTCCGGCGTAGCGCAGGCTTTCCGCATCCAACTGACGGGATACGCGCGCTAAGAACGCCGAGAGCGGCATCACCTCATCGAGCATGCCAATCGCGCCCATTCCGGCTTGTGTGGTGCTCTGGCTGAGCGGATACACGTCGTGGGCTACTTCTTCGTAGGGATGCGCCTCGTGCATCGCCGCCCGCACGGCGGGTAGCGCCCACTGCGTCACCTCCATCTCCAGGCGAATCTCCTCGACCGTCTCCAGCTCGCCGCCCGCCGTGCCAATGTGCGGATCGGTGTCTGTGCCCGGGCGGAACGTGCCGGTGCCGTGGGTTCGGAACGCACAGGCGTCGTAATCGCCAATGCGTCCGCCCCCCGCGTCGGCCATCGCCATGTGGACGGCTTCGGCGTGATCTTCGGGCACGAAGGTGACGAGCTTGCACGCGGCGTCGTCCATCGGCGCAAGGAACGTAGGCTCGGACACGCCCAGGCGCTCGGCCAGCGCAAACGAGACCCCGCCGGGCGCGGCATCGAGATTAGTGTGGATGCTGTACAGCGCAACGCCGGACTCCGCCAGGCGCAACGCCAGGTTGTTCGCATATCCGCTGCCAGTGACGTGCTTGAGCGGCTGGAAGATGAGCGGGTGATGCGTCACGATAAGTTCAGCCCCGGCGTTGATGGCCTCGTCGAGCACATCGTGAGTCAGATCGAGCGCGAGTACCGCGCGCCGGACCTCCGCATCTGCCCGACCGACTTGTAAGCCGACATTGTCGTAATCCTGTGCAGATGCGGGCGGTGCCCACTGTTCCAGCGACTGGGCGATGCGGCGAATGGTTGGCATGGGTCAATGAGGTTGTTTGAGGAAGTCAGAATAGCCGAAAAGGTTCGGGAAGCACGTTGCTGGATGGGGCAGAGCCCCCATAAAATGTGCGTCGCACGGCAGAGGGGCCGAAGGTCATGCTTTTTGTGCCATGCGACGAGTGAGCTAAACCGATACCGGGGAGGAAGGACCCATAGGGCGCTCCCATGAAGTCCCCCTCAGAGGAGGGGGGAGAGATTCCGTGCGCTCAAACGCCCCAAACAATCAGGTGTGACGTAGCACTACTGCTCTGTCAACCCCCATCTTGATAGTTGCCTTGCAATCAGCCCTCACGAAGCCTGTCATGGTGAGCGCAGTCGAACCATCTC
>CAZBTM010000151.1:0-7443 GCA_964494425.1 uncultured Rhodothermales bacterium
CTACATCAAGCTCGATGGCAACGTGGGATGCATGGTCAACGGCGCCGGTCTGGCCATGGCCACGATGGACATCATTAAGCTGGCGGGCGGCGAGCCGGCAAACTTCCTGGATGTGGGCGGCACCGCCAACGCCGAAACGGTGGAAGCGGGCTTCCGCATCATCTTGAAGGATCCGAATGTGGAAGCGATTCTTGTGAACATTTTCGGCGGCATTGTGCGCTGCGACCGCGTGGCGAAGGGGGTCATTCAGGCGGCGCAGAACATTGATCTGGATGTGCCGCTCATCGTGCGCCTGCAGGGCACCAACGCCGAAGAAGGCAAGGCGCTGCTCGACGAAAGCGGACTGGAACTGCGCTCGGCCGTGCTCCTGAAGGAAGCCGCCGATAAGGTGACGCAGGCCCTCCAAGAAGCCGATGTAGCGTAAGCGCTCAGGTTAGCAGCAACGTATGAAACGCAGAACCGTCCACTGCCCATCGCGGGGTGGACGGTTTTTTTGTTGTGGTGGAGGCTCCGCTAAAATGGGCGTCCGCCACGGCCACCGCTGTTAAGCAATCCGCCTGCGGCGCCGCCCAGTCGGCTGCCGGTTTCGTTGCGGGGTACGTTCAGGCGCAGCAAGTTGCGCAGTTGCCCACCTTTCACATTCAGGCTAAAGCTATACGACTGAAACCGCCCAAACGGGACCCAGGAGAACGACATCTCCCACGCGCCCAGATCGCGGTAGGCAGAGAGTTGTGTAGTAGCGATCTTCATCTCGCCAATGTCGAACGACGTGCGTCCGCTGGTGCGCCACTTCGGGGTAAGCTGCACGCTAAAATCTCCACTGACCTCAGCATCATGTTCGGCCTCTCCGAACCGACGCCGCATGTTGTACCGGAGGTCAAAATCGAGCGACCACGGGATGCTGAAGTCCACGCGGCCTTGTGATCCGCCCAGATCAGCACGAGAGGTTGCGCGTGTGCTTGCAGCACCTGTGTTCCTATTGCTGGAGGCGTTGCCCTGAATGCGCGCGCCGCCGCGGGTGCGCGCTCCGCCCCGGGGCGACGATGTGCCGGTGGTTCGTGCCCCCGACTGATCGGCGGAGCGCGAGCCTCCAGATCCCCCCTGAAACCCACCGTTCAGCGTAGCGGAAAGTCTTGTAAGGCGAACCGGCGTAAGCGGGCTGCGCGCTGCCATGTACCGGTTGACGACCGCGATACGTTCTGAATCATCCGGATCCGACACGTCGGCATACTGATACGGCGACAGCGTGCTGCGCACACGCACGTTGTAGTCGCCAATAGAGGTGCTGGCGTTCAGGCTGATGTCGCTCAGGTTGAGCGAGTCGGCAGCCAGGTTGTACGACGAGCTGGCATTCAGGCGCAGCAGTTGGATGGTCGTTTCCTGCTCGGCTCCCGTCGAGTCGGTACGGACGCGCTTGGTTTCGAATCGGTTGGTGACGCTAAAGCTGAGGTTTTGCTGCGTGGCGTCGCCCCGCACGTCGCGCCCGGTAAAGATGTCGTAGCGCTGCACCGTGCCGTCGCTATCCGACACGTAGCTGCGTGTGCGTCCCCAGAACGGATCGTTAAAGTTGGGTCGGTAGCTGTACGAGAACGAGGGCTGCACGCGGTGCCGGAGTCCACGGAACGATCCAACCGAGACGGGAAAGAGCCCGAAGAACTCGGTGTTCATGCTTACGCCCGTTGAGAAGTTGTGGCGCGCTGCAAATCCGGCCTCGTTACGACGCTCTACGCGGGTCTCTACAGGCGTGCCCACCCCGGGCGAGTCGGCGTCCAGCGTATCCACCACGAGCCGTTTGCGCTGCGTACGCAGCACCCACTCCGAATCGTAACTGATGTTGGGGCGGATATTCAGGTTGTACTGGTTAATCCGAAACGACGTGCTCAGGGGGATGCGGTGGGTCATCTCCACATCGAACGGATTGGTGCGATCGGGGTCGCTATGCCCTTCGCGATAGGCACTGGGGGAAGCGAGGGCTTCGTACCACGGAATATTGGTAGTGTCGGTGGGTGCGTACTCAAAGTCGTTTGTAAGCGAGCCGCTGTAGCTGGTCGTAATGCGCTCGTACCACGTTTCGTCCTGGCCCACGCGGTCGCGTTTGAAAGGCTTAAAGCTGCGCTGGCTAAATGAGACATCGGGCAGGGTCAAGCTTACGTTGCCTGAGCTCAGATTCTGGCGCTGGCTGGCGCTTACGCGGACGTTGCGCCCCCCATCGGGCCAGTCTTTGGAATAGTTGAGGCTGGAGTTGATATCCTGACGCACCGCATCGTTATAGCTGGTGGTATTTTCCTGGGCAAAGTCGGAGGAGGTGAGCAGGCGCACGTTGCCACTGAGCGACGAGGTCGGGTTCAAGTTTTGGCTGTGCGACCACGTCAGTTCTCCTTCCACAGACTTCTGGAAGTCGGGATCTTCGGGCTGCCCGATACGCTCGAAAAGCACATTCAGATTGAGATCGCCGTTGTAATAGTCCGTGCGGTTGTAGCGGAATGATGGGTTAATCTCGAAGCTGCCGCCCGACCACACGCCGCCCTGAATCGTGAAGTCGGTATACTCGTTCATGGCAAAGTACCAGCCAAAATCGCGGAGAAAGAACCCGCGCCGATCCTCACCGGGGGTTGGCGGGAGTGGCCCACTGCGGCGGCCTTCGGTGTACGGCACGATGCCAAACGGCAGCCATAAGGGCATGGGAATATTAAAGATGTATAGTTGAATTGGGCCCGTGTACACCCAACGCTCATTCACCACTTTCATGCGCGAGGAGCGCAGCGTATACGATGGCGTTTCGCCAGGCGGGCGGTTGTCGGTGGTGTAGGCACCGTCGGCCACGAAGGTGGTGCGGTCTTCGTATCGTTTGATGACGCCGCCGCGCAGCGAGGCTTCGCCCTGGCCCGTGCGCGCTTGCACGACGCGTCCGCGCTGCGTGCGGAGGCTGTAGGCCAATTCGGCGCCGCTAAACGTGTCTTCGCCTTCGCGCTCGAACACCGGAAACGGAATGCGGGCGGTGTCAGAGGGCGGGCCCGTAGCACGCAGTTCGTCGTCGGTAAAGCGGTAGCGGATCGTCTGTGCGCGCAGTTCGCTGTCCTGGTACGTTGTCTTGGCTTCGCCATGCAGCGTGCCGGTTTCGCCTGCTCCCTCCGCATCGAACGCGAGGATGAGCGAGTCGCGCGCGGCCAGTTCAATGGGCGCATCCAGGTCGCCGTCTCCGCCCGTCGTGTCGGCGCCTGTCGGAGGCGCTTGCGTCGTGGGCGCAAGGCCGCTCTCAGGTTGTGCAGCGGCTGTAGTATCCGAAGGAGCTATCTGGGTCGTGTCGGTAGCTGCGGTATCCGCCTCGGTGGTATCCGCCTCGGTGGTGTCGATCTGTACGACGAGGCCCGAGCGAGGCATGGGCCCGCCTTCTGAGGTTGCAGCCGGTAAAGTGGGAGCTTCTGGGGTAAAGCCCGGAAGCAGAAGCACCAGCCCAGCTCCAACCAGCAGGGCAACTCCGAAGGGCAGCCGGGGCCAGTCTGTCATAGTAGTGTGACGAACAAGAGCGCGAGGACCAGCAGCATAAGCGGATTACGCAGTCGGCGTTGTGGAGAATGCGAGGTGGGCGGCGCCGAGTACGCCGACTTCGTTCCCGCGCTGCTCACGTTCGATGCGCAGGCCCTCCTGAAACGCCGGGAAGACCTGACTGCGAAGCGTTTTTCGGGCTGGATCTAACAGAAATGCACCGGCATTAGACACCCCACCGCCAACCACCACAACTCGAATATCGAGCAGGTTGACCGCACTGCTTAGCGCGTAGCCCAGTCGGCGTCCCGCCCATGCAAGAATGTTGGTAGCTGCTTCGTCGCCCTGAGTAGCTGCTTTGTGTAGCGTACGTGGCGTGAGCGTGCTCAGGTCACTGCCGGTAAGGTCATGTACGATACTCTCAGGCCGGTGGCGGAGCCGCAGGCGAGCGTGCTCAGACAGAAACTGTTGCCCCAGGTAGGCCTCAATGGCCCCGCTTATTCCTGAATTGTCGAGCGGGCCTTCGTAGTCGATGCTCATGTGGCCAATTTCGCCCGCGCCCCCGGTGCTTCCCCGAAACACCTTGTTATTGTAGATGATAGCGCCCCCAACACCTGTGCCCAGTGTCACCATAATAAACGAGTCGTGCGCCATTCCGGCCCCATAATGGGCCGAGCCCAACCCGGCTATATTGGCATCATTTTCGACCACCACATGATCGATTCCGGTGCGTGCCGAAAGGGCTGTACGCACATCCACCACGCCCCAATCGGCCAGATTCGACGGGTAGCTCACCGTTGTGCGTGCCATGTTCACCGCTCCGGGCACGCCCATGCCCAGCCCTACGGGAGGGGGCCCTTGATGCGCATCCATCAGCTCGTGGACAATGGTAGCAATGCGGTCCAGCACATGGTCGGGGCCCTGGTCGCCTTCGGTGGGACGTGTACTCTGGGCTACAACACCTTGCTCACGTTCTACAAGGGCCCCTTTGATGGAGGTGCCGCCCAGGTCGATGCCAAGTGCGTAGGTCGCCATGGAAAAACAGGGGGATAAGCAAAGAGAACGATAGGCAAGCAGTTCTTACTCGATCGGATGCACGGTTTCGTTTGGGTACTGCATGCCGTATTCTTCACGTGCGATGCGCTCAATCTCGGCATCGGAGAGCGAATCAGCCAGTTGTTCGCGCAGGACATCGATGTTGGTCTGCAGGCGCTCGTTTTCGGCGCGGAGGGCTTCGTGCTCGCGGTGCAGCTCGATACGATGCATCACGCTGTGCGTGTCCAGAAACAGCACCCAGATGCCTCCAACAACGAGCACAAGCACAAGCCCCCAGCGAATGAGACGATCGCGAGCAACGGAAGAGATGGACATGGCACAAAGAACGCAGATACGTAGCGCAACGAAACGCGACGCCGGTGCAACTCACCGACGCCGCAGCGCAGAAGCAGATTAGGAGGTACGGGTAAACGCATCCACGCCGGAGTAGGTGGCCGCGGCGCCAAGGCTTTCCTCAATACGCAGCAACTGGTTATACTTCGCCAGGCGGTCACTCCGGCTGGCTGAGCCCGTTTTAATTTGGCCGGTACCCAGCGCCACCGCCAGGTCGGCAATCGTGGTATCTTCGGTTTCGCCCGAGCGATGGCTTACCACGCTGGTGAAGCCGTTTTCGTGCGCCATTGTAATGGCCTCGACCGTTTCGGTGAGCGTCCCGATCTGGTTGGGCTTGATGAGAATCGAGTTAGCCGCGCCCTCATCAATGCCGCGTTGCAGGCGTGTGGTGTTGGTCACGAAGAGGTCATCGCCCACGAGTTGCACCTCGTTGCCCACGGCGTCAGTCAATTGCTTCCAGCCGTCCCAGTCGTCCTGGTCCATTGCGTCTTCAATGGATACGATGGGGTAGCGCTCGACCCAGTCGGCCCAGTAGGCCACCATGTCTTCGGAGCTGCGTGGGTGGTCGGGATCGCTCTTCCAGAAGGTGTACTGGCCGTTGTTGTACATCTCAGCCGTAGCAGGGTCGAGTGCAATGGCGAGGTCGGTGCCGGCGCTGTATCCAGCCGCCTCAATGGCTTCCACAACGCGTTCAATCGCTTCCTCATTAGACCCAAGGGCTGGAGCAAAGCCGCCTTCGTCGCCGACCGCGGTGCTGTATCCATTCTTCGAGAGGACATTCTTAAGCGTATGGAAGACTTCAACGCCCATGCGCAGCCCTTCGGCAAAGCTGTCGGCTCCAATAGGAGCGACCATGAACTCCTGCATATCCACGGTATTGTCGGCATGATGGCCGCCGTTCAGGATGTTCATGAGTGGGACCGGCATACGACGGGCCAGGCCGCCGCCCAGGTAGCGGTACAAGGGCAGCGTGTGTGTTTGGGCAGCGGCCTTGGCCACAGCCAGCGATACACCGAGAATCGCATTGGCCCCAAGGTTTGATTTATTGTCGGTGTCGTCCAGTTCAAGCAAGGCTGCATCAATGCCGTGTTGGTCCGACACGGGGTGTCCGGTCAGCGCGTCGGCAATAGTTGTATTCACATTGGTAACGGCTTGCGTTACCCCCTTGCCCATGTAGCGATCGCTATCGTCGTCGCGAAGCTCAACGGCCTCGTGTACGCCGGTGGAGGCACCACTGGGCACGGCGGCCCGTCCGCGGATACCGCTGTCGGTAATTACATCGACTTCAACGGTCGGGTTGCCGCGACTGTCGAGCACTTCGCGGGCGGTAATCTGCTGAATAGTAGGCATAAGCGCGACGAGGTCGGATACAGAGGGAAGCTACAAGTTAAATCGTACTGTTATCTGTAAGAACGGAAGAGCGGTTCGCAATAACAAGACGCGAGTCGTTGTACATTGCGAAAAACGGATAGGGACGGTACGCACAGAGCCAGGCACAGAAAAGGGCCGATGGCGCAGTGCCATCGGCCCTTTGAATGGAGGCACCAGGATGCCGTAGCGAGCGGGCATCCGAGAGGTTATCTGCTACCGGGCCCGGACTGTAGTTGACTCGTTGATCCAGGAGTAGCACCCCGAATTGATCTGAATGCTCTCGCCCTCGTTCCAGTCGTCCCGGTAGAAGATATCTTCAGTGCTCGGGAAGTATTCGCGATAGGTACGAGCCTTACTTTGTGCGGAGTTCGCAACGCTGGCATCGCCCGACTGCTGCGCCTGTGCGTAATGGTCTACCGCAAGCCAGTATACCGCGCGATCGCTACGTCCCATTTCGGCTCCAGAGCATTCCGACACGGCTTCTACGTACAAGTCGCCAATCGAAACGTGAGCTTCGGCATATCCCGAATCGGCGTTGAGTGCCTGCCGGAAGTACGTACGGGCTTTCGAGAGCTGGCCCATCTGCTGCTGGGCTTCGCCCATGCTGTGGTAATCGGCTGCGGTGAAGCTGGCGCCTTTCTCTTCCGCTTCCTCAAACGTGTCGAATGCACGTTGGGGGTTCCCATCTTCCAGGAAGAGCTGGGCAATGTCGAGGTAGACCGATGCAGGCGGATCCATAGCCAGCAGGTCTTCTGTCATCGCACTGGCCTCGTCGTAGTTGCGCTGCTCCAGGTAAGCAGAGAACAGCTCCGACATAGCTTGGAGGTTGTCGGGCTCTTCCTCAACCACCCCTTCAAGGTAGTCGGTAAAGGCAGCTGGATTGCGATCGAAGATACGTTCACGCTCACGGGTTACGATCTCCATGATCTCCTCGTTGTCTCCACGCAGTTCCTCAACGCGGCCCATGAAGGCAACAGCATCTGCCTGGTTGCCCTGGTTGACATAGGATTCAATGATCTCGTTGATGTAGTACGTCTGCATGCGCTCGGGATCGATCTCGAACGCCTGCTCATAATGAACAGGAGCCGTTTCGAGGTTCTCGTATGACCCGTCGAGTTCAACCCCGTACTGCTGCAGAAAACGACCGCGTCGCATCTCCCATCGGTAATCGCTATGCTCCACACTTTGCTCTTCAAG
>CAZBTM010000152.1:0-7325 GCA_964494425.1 uncultured Rhodothermales bacterium
CTTTGTATTTGATTATAAAGAATTTACAATACAAACGTAGTGGTTTC
Organism: uncultured Rhodothermales bacterium; assembly: GCA_964494425.1. Taxonomy (GTDB): domain Bacteria; phylum Bacteroidota; class Rhodothermia; order Rhodothermales; family Salinibacteraceae; genus Longimonas. The sequence continues at coordinate 48 of CAZBTM010000152.1, forward strand.
GAGGGGGGGGCAACATTGAAATGTAAATATTATGCAATTAGAGAGCTTTCTTTGTAAATGCATTCTATGACCGAGCCTATTCTTTACACGATTCCTTACATTGCTGTAGCTGTTGTTGTGGGATTGCTGTTCCACAGGGTGGCATTCTGGGGGATGCGCACACTCAGCGCTCGCCTGAATGGCGATAGCCAGCTCCGCGCCGAGTTGCTGGACCGCAGCTACCGTCCCCTGCAACTGCTGATTCCGCTCGTGCTCGTGCGCCTGAGCCTGGCCACGTTCGCTCCTGCGCTTGCCCCCGCGGTGGCCGAGGGGCTCCACCTGGCGCTGCATACGCTCGTCGTGATAGGCGCAGCGTGGCTGGTCATTGCGGGTATCCACAGCGCCGAGACGCTCATCATGCACCGCTTTTCTCTCGATGAGGACGATAACCTGCGCGCTCGTAAGGTGGTTACGCAGACTCGCTTGCTGCGTCGTATTGCGGTGATCATTGTGGGTGTGGTAGCGCTCGGCATCATCCTGTTCGAGTACGAGACGTTCCGCAGTCTGGGCACCGGACTGTTGGCCTCCGCGGGCATTGTCGGCATTGTGGTGGGATTCGCGGCGCAGCGCACACTGGGAACGATCGTAGCAGGACTGCAGGTCGCATTCACGCAGCCCTTCCGCGTAGACGATATCGTGATCGTGGAGGGCGATTTCGGCTGGGTCGAGGAGATCACGCTCACGTACGTGGTGGTGCGTGTGTGGGATCAGCGGCGCATTGTGGTGCCCATTACGCAGTTTATCGACCAGCCCTTCCAGAACTGGACGCGCGAGACATCGGAGCTACTCGGCACGGTTTTTCTCTACGTGGATCATACGGTGCCCTTTGATGAGGTACGCGCTGCGCTGGGCGAAATCATTGAGGCGTCGGAGTACTACGACGGACGCGTCTGGAAACTGCATGTTACCAACACCACCGAGCGCACGGTGGAGCTGCGCGCGCTGATGAGTGCCCGCAGTGCGCCCGACCTGTGGGAGCTGCGCTGCGAGGTGCGCGAGCGGATCGTGACGCATCTGCAAGAGACACACCCCGAGGCGCTGCCGCGCGTCCGCGCTGAACTGCACTACGAGGCCGGGCGCTCCGAACGCGAGCCGACGCCTCAGGGTATGCCCGATCCCTCATCGTGACGACCCACCTGTCGCATCCCCCAAACCCACCCTGCCCCTGCATGCACTTTGTAAGTACGCGCAACGCCGACCACCGCGCCACGCTCTCCGAAACCTTAACCCGCGGCCTGGCGCCCGATGGCGGACTCTACGTGCCCGCGTCGTTTCCCGCGGTCGATCCGATGGAGGCACCGTCTGATGCCATCACCGACATCGCAGCACACATGCTGGCGCCCTACTTTGAGGGCGACCCGCTTGCGCCTATGCTCGATGCGATCTGCGCCGACACGTTCTCGTTTCCGGTGCCGCTTCGCGATCTGGGGTGCGACACGGCGGTGCTGGAGCTGTTTCACGGTCCTACGGCAGCCTTCAAAGATGTGGGGGCACGCTTTCTGGCATCCGCACTTTCGCATCTCAACAGAGACGCGGCGCAGCCGATCACCATTCTGGTAGCTACGTCGGGGGATACGGGGGCCGCGGTGGCTGCCGCATTTCATGAAAAGCCGAACGTGGAGGTGGTGGTGTGCTACCCAAAAGGCCGCGTGTCGGCGCGGCAGGAGAAGCAGCTGACCGGATGGGACAAAAACGTGCGCACGCTGGCGGTACACGGCGACTTCGACGACTGCCAGCGCCTGGTGAAAGGAGCCTTTCAAGATGAGGCGCTCTCCACGGAGAAGCGGCTCTCCTCGGCCAACAGCATCAACGTGGGACGCTTGCTGCCGCAGCTCACGTATTACGCTGCTGCCAGCCGCTGGTACGTGCGCGAGCACAACGTATCGCCCGGATTCATCGTGCCCTCGGGCAACCTCGGCAATGCCGTGGCGGCGCTCTACGCCCGCGCCATGGGCAGCCCCATGCGTCCGGTTGTGATGGCGACGAACGAAAACCGTCCGGTAGTCGACTTCTTAGCAACGGGCAGTTGGACACCGCAGCCGACGCAAGAGACGCTGGCCACGGCGATGGATGTGGGCGATCCGAGCAACATGGAGCGCCTGCGTCACCACTGGCCCACCATCGAGGGCGTGCGCGGTCAGGTGGAGGCCGAGCGCATTGCCGACGACGAAATCGAGCGGCAGATCCGGCGCGGCCTCGACGTGTGGGATACGGTGTGGGATCCGCACACCGCCACCGCCGCGGCTGTCCGCGAGCAACGCGACACCCCGCACTGGGTGCTGGTGGCCACCGCGCATCCGGCCAAGTTTGATACGGTGGTGGAGCCGCTCATCGGCGAGACGGTGCCGGTGCCCGAGGCGCTTCAGGCCGTAATGCAGCGCTCCACCCCCGCGCCGCTCATCGAGCCCACAATGGAGGCGTTCCGGGAGGCGGTGCTGTCGGGGTAGGTTTGTGGGTCACGAGCATGCACGCCGTGCCCCTACGCGTGGTGTCCGATTTATTGTAGCGTCCGGCTACAGCGCATTTGCCAGGTCGGTGGTCGCGTCGGCCACGCGCTGGACGCGCATCGGATCGGTGGTTTCGCCCTTGGTGGCTTCGGTGAGGTCGGCAGCCAGCATGGTGAGGGCCTCGCGCTGGGCCTCCGTGTCGAGGTCGGATTCGATGCGATTCAGCTCGGTGCGAAGCTCCGCAATCGCATCCCCAGAAAGCGCCTCGTGACGCTCCACCTGGTCGAGGTAGGCACGCACCACTGCGAAGTCGGCGGGCCACTCATTGTGCGGCTGATGCTGCGGGTTGAAGGTGTCGTACGAAACCAGTTGGGCCGCAGCCAACTCGTTTTCGGTGAGATGCTCGCTCGCCTCCAACTCGAACACGTCGAAGCCGCGGGCGATTTCGGTGCCATAGATGCGCCCGTTGTACCAGTAGGTAGACCAGTACCCGGCGATCTGCAACTCGTCGTCGCTCATGGGACCGCGGTCGAAGAACGCAATCTCGTAGGGCTCCGACGGATCGGTGAAATCAAACACCGACACGCCGCCCTGATACCACGCCTGCGCGAACAGATCTCGTCCCGGCACCGGGATGATCGAGCCATTATGGGCGACGCAGTTCTCCATGTCGCTCTGCGGGGCCGGAATCTTGTAGTAGCTGGTGTGCTCCATCGTATCGCCCGTGCGGCGGAAGAATGCGTTGGCGCCCCAGGTGCGCGGATCGTCGGCCTGGCAGCGCGGGGCCACGCCGCCCCCCCACTCATCCGTAAAGAGGACCGTTTCGCCGTCGTTGCTGAAGGTCGCCGAGTGCCAGAATGCAAAGTTCGGATCCGCCACCGCGTCGACACGCACCGGGTTGGCCGGATCCGTAATGTCGAGCAGGATGCCGTTGCCCGAGCAGGCCCCGGCGGCGCGCCCAATTTCCGGGTACACTGTAATGTCGTGGCAGCGGTTGGTGGCGCGGGTGCTCTGCGTGTTTTCGCCATGACGACCGCCGGGCCAGAGTCCGTCGGGGTTGCCGGTCTCCGGATCCTGGAAGATGCGCGGTTCGCTCACGATCTTGGCAGTTTCCGGCGCATCCAGCGGCACCTGAATCACTTCAATCTGAAAAAGCGCGGTTTCAGGATCTTCCGAGGGCGGCAAGTCGGAGCAGCCTTCCAGTTCAGACGCGTGGCGTACCGGGCCGGTGCCCGATACGTACACGTAGAGATTTTCGTCGTCGTTGGGCGAGTCGAGAATAGTGTGCGTGTGCGAGCCCCGGCACGTCTGCACGCCCGCAATCTGCTGCGGCGCGGCCATGTCGCTCACGTCAAAGATGCGCACGCCCCGAAAGCGCTCTTCGTCCACCGGGCCCGAGGTGCCCTGCGAGCCGCAGTCGACGCGCCCACGCATCTCCTCGACCGACATGAACACGAGGTCGCCATAGATCGACACGTCGCCCTGTCCGCCGGGACACACGACCGTCGTTTCGAGGTTAGGCTGGGCCGGATCCGAGATGTCGTAGATCATGAATCCCATGAAGTTGCCCACAATCGCGTAGTTGTCGCGAAAAGCGATGTCGGAGTTCGCAAACCCGAGATCACCGGGGTTATCCGGATCCACGAACGCATCAGGGCGCGGGTCCGAGGCCAGGAGCGTCATATTCTCGGCAGCAGATTCGGCATTGTACCACCCGGCGTCGAGTCCGATGCGCGGATCGTCGGGGTCCCACCACTGCTCATCGGCAGACGAGACCTCGGCGGTTTCTTGGGCGGCTGCGGGCACCGCACACAGCAACACCAGCACGGCGGGTAAAACAAAGCGAAGCAGTAGAGAAGCGGAGCGCATAAGATGGAGCGGGTTCAGTGAAACAAGGGGATGCAGGGGCCGCGGTGCAGTGCCGCAGCAGTTACTCGTACGCCGCAAGCATCTGGCGCATTCGGGCGATTTCGGTCACCTGGGCCGATTCGATATGCGAGGCCAGTGCGTTTACGGTGCTCGTTTGGCCGCCGCGGTCGGATGCGTAGAGCGTTTCGACCATGGTGATGGCCCCTTCATGGTGCATAATCATGAACTCCAGAAACAGGCGCTCAAACCGCTCGTCGGTGGCGTCGGCCAGTTGCTGCATCTGGGCGGCGCTGAGCATGCCCTCCATCTGCATGGGCGGATGCATGGCGTGGCTCGGGTCGCGAACGGGTGCCCCGTCGGGGCCATCAACCGCAGCGGGCAGCGGAGGCACATCGGCATTGTGGTCGGCCAGCCACCCGGCCATCTGGGCGATCTCGTCGGCCTGCGCCAGTTCGATGCGGCGCGCAAGCTGGCGGAGCGCTCGGTCGTTGGTGCGCTCTTGCACAAGCGCGGTCATGTCGAGCGCCTGCGCATGATGCGGAATCATGTGCTGCATAAAGCGGATGTCGGCTGCGGTGGCTTCAGGCGCTGCCGGCGCGTTGGCCTCGTAGCGCCGACTTGCCTCGCCGGGCGCGCCGGGCCGCACCGTGGACGTGGCCTTGCTCGTATCCGCAGGCGTGCTGGCGGGCGATGCATCGTTCGTATCCGACACAATGATGGTACGCACCACACGGTCAGCGTCGTCTGAGGTGGACTTCTGAGCCGTGGCAGGTAGCAGGCTGCTTCCAACAAGGAGCATCACAGCAAAAACGACCGACGAACAACGCATAAGGGGGCCATCTGTAGGGAAAAGAAGCAACGGCTACATGAAGTATACACATTGCCGGGCGGAACGTCTACCGGCTCGTGTTACGAGAACGCATTGTGTGCAATCATTCGTGCTGCATCCGATACCGCAAGAGCTGATACGCGCCGCGTAGCACCAGATGCGGGTCGTGGGTGTCGACACGCGGCAGAGCGTCATGGAGCAGCGCGGCAGCGCCGCCGGTGAGTGCAATGTGTGGTGTATCGGAAAGAGTGTTTGCCAGCCGTTCGGCGAGTCCCGACGCCATGGCAGCAAAGCCGTGTACGATGCCGCTCTGCAGGGCGTGCTCGGTGGAGTTTCCAATGGGATGCGGGGGCGCGGTCAGATCCACCGAAGGCAGTTGCGCAGCGCCCGTGGATAGCGCATCGCGCAGCAGGCGCGGTCCGGGCGCAATGACGCCGCCTCGGTACGCGGGGGTGTTGTCAATGACTTCGATGGTGAGGGCCGTTCCCGCGTCGATGGCAAGCACGCTGCGGCGGTGTGCCGGACCCTGGGCGTACCACGCGGCAGCAGCGGCGGCCAGCCGATCGGTGCCAAGGGTGTGGGGCGTGTCGTAGTGCATGGCGAAGGGCAGCCGGCCTTCCACACGCAGCACCTGGGCCGGACGTGCAAACTGCGCCTCGATAGCCGGTTGGGCACGCTGTGTGGCCTGCGGCACCACCGACACAATGCCCACGCGATGGGCCTCCGGAATTGCATCTGCTTGGAGGGCCGTGCGCCACGCCTGCGCATCCCCCTGAAACGGAGAAAGCGCGAGGCGTCCGGTGTGGGTAAGCGTTTCGTCGGCAGCAAACCGCCCCCACTTCACGGCGCTGTTGCCAATGTCGAGAATGAGATAGGAGGTGGACATGACGGGGGAGCTATGCGGAACGGGTAGTGACTTCGCCCGCGTGAAAGGCGATGCGTTCGGTGGGGGTGTCGAGCACCAGCGCGCCGGTTTCGTTGATCCCGATGACAGTGCCGGTGCGCGTGCGATCGGTGCCGGGAGCCCGCACGGTAATCGACTGGCCGCGGTAGAGCATGCGGTCAGCGTAGGCACTGCGCAGATCGGCACGCTGCGCTGGAACATGCAGGGCATCGTAGCGGGCTTCGAGGTGCTGCATGATGCGGGCCCAGAGCAGACCGCGCGCCACCGGCTGCCCGGTTTCGAGGCGCAGCGAGGTGGCATCAACGCCTTCGGGAAGCGCCGTCTGGTTCACGTTTAGTCCGATACCAAGCACAACGTACGTGTTTGCATTGGGGGGATTCGAATTGGGCTGGGGGGAGGCGCCGCGCATCGCGGTTTCGAGGAGCATGCCGCAGCACTTGCGTCCGTCGATGAGCACATCGTTGGGCCATTTGATGCGCGGAGGATGTGGCAGGGCCAGCGTCTGGATCGCGTCAGCGACGGCGAGGCTGGCGGCGAGCGGAATGAGCGAGAACAGACTGGGCGGCAGGTCGGGGCGGAGCACCACGGATCCGGTGAGCGCCTGATGCGGCGGCGCGGTCCAGGTGCGTCCGTGGCGCCCGCGGCCTTCGCTCTGCTGCTCGGCCAGCACCACAGCGCCTTCGGGCGCGCCATTGCGGGCCCAGGCGGCAGCGTCGGCGTTGGTAGAACCGACGGTTTTGCGGTAGCGCAGGGGCGTGCCCATTCGTTTGGTCGAGAGGGCATCGGCAATGGCATCTGGAAGGGTGGAGGTCGACATGAGGAGTGAGATTGTATCCAGAGGAGAGACGCCGCGCGAGGCGTCGCATGTAGAAATCCAGCGTGCAGCGTCGCTTGCTATGCCGCCAGCCAGATGGCCGAGGCCAGCACCGCGAGTACGAGCGTCCACAGCACGAGCGCCCAGCGAGTGGCCTGTTTGGCTTGTTGGGCTTCGTACCACGACATGGGGCGCACGCCCATCACCAGAAAGGTGAGCACCGCTGCCAGGTTTACGCCCGCCACGTTGGTAATGAGCAGCAGCCCCGCCTGGTAGGCCAGATCGATGTCGCCGCTGCCCAGAAGCAGTCCAACGGCCACGAGTGGTGGCACGAGGGCTACGGCCCCCATCACGCCAACAATGGCGGTAGAGAGGC
>CAZBTM010000153.1:0-3890 GCA_964494425.1 uncultured Rhodothermales bacterium
ACGTGCGCATCGACCTGTACGACCTGTTGGGCCGCCGCGTGCGGACGGTGGTGGACACCGACACCGAGGGCCGCACCGAGCAGTCTCTTGATGTGGGCAACCTGGCCAGCGGGACGTACTTCCTGCGGATGCAGACCGAGGGCCACACCGAAACCCAGCGCATCACCGTGGTGCGGTAACCGTCGTGCGGTAGCAGCGTGCGGAAGGACGTGCCTACCAAACCAACCGGCTCTGAACGATTGTTTGCGGGGGCGGGCTCCCAAGGCGTATGCCCAAAAGCGTATGCCCGAAGGCCTGTCCCCGCAGCCCGTTGGATAGGACGCTGAAAGAGAGGCCCACGAAGTGCCTGGGAACGATCCGATGTGAGGCGGCGTGCCTACAATGCAGAAATAATGAAAGCCACAAAAACGCGTAATTGCGCCATGCCGACTCCTTCTCCACACGGTGCGTCCGGCTCCAAAGGCTCTTCCGCAAAAGCAACCACCCACACGGTGCAGCTTCGCAAGCGCGGCGTGCTCACGCTTCCGAAGTCGCTCCGCGAGACGCATGGCATAGAGGAGGGCGACCCGCTTTACCTGGTGGAGGTCGGGGGCGGCACGGTCGTCATGACGCCGATGCAGCCGATGGTGCCGGAACTGGCCGAGGAGATCGCTGCGATCCGCCGGGCCGAGGGGCTCTCCATGGATGCGGTGCTTCAGGGGCTCCGTGAGCAGCGCGAACAACTCACACGCGAGCGATACGGCGCGCCTCAAAGGAAAAGCGAAGACCAGGAGGCGTCGTGACGGCAACATCTTGTGATGGTCACACCATGCGGCTGCGATATCGCGTGGAGGCATTGCGATCGCGAGCGTGCGTCCTCATCCTGCTACTCTGCTTCGCTGTTCCGTTTTGCTGCTTGCCTATGTCCGCTCTTTCGGTGTACCTGGATGCGGATGTGCTTATCGCAGGCGCGGCCTCCCCGAATGCCCATAGCGCAGCGCAGGTCGTGCTCACCCTCTCCGAAATCACGCTTGTGGATGCAATCACCTCGACCTTGGCCGTCACCGAGTGCCACCGCAACATCGAGGCGAAGTTCGACCGGGCAGGCGAGGTGCGTGCGCAGTTCGACGATCTTATCGCTTGTGCCGTGGACGTGGTGGAGGCGCCCTCCCCTGAGCAGGTGCGCCAGCATGAGCCCTACGCCCACTGGAAAGACGTGCCCCATCTTGCATCCGCCGCGCAGCACCGGTGCCGGTACCTCGTGACGTATAACGTAGCAGATTACAGTGCAGAGAACGTACAGCGGGAGGCGCGGCACCTTGCTGCACTCCGCGTGATCCGGCCAGGCGCACTCGTGCGCACCGTACGGGCCCAACTGGCCGGGCTGTAACCAGTTGGGTAACCAAGCGGGCCAGGCTGTAAAGAAGCGAGGCAGGCGGTGCCGCGACTGCTTTCCTGGTGATGCCCCCGCGCCGCTTTGCTAATTATGGGTGGGCTGATTCTCGCTTCGCTTTATAGCTTTGCTGACCACCTGTCTCTTTACTCATGCGATCTGTCACGGCTACCGACTGGACACCACCACCCAGCGCATGGGTCCTCGCGATATGGGATTCCGTGACGTGGGACGCCGCCAGAGTCGCTGTGCTATCGCTTCTCCGAAGGATTCTTGTCACAGGCGTCATTATCACGGGCCTTGCGGTGCCGGTTGGCGCGCAGCCTGCTGATGCGTCGTTGACAACGCCTGTTGGCGAATCTCCAGAGCGCTACACAGCAGAGCGCTACACGACCGAGCGCTTCACCGTGGCGGACGGGCTGCCGCAGAACTCGGTGCAAGCAATCGCCCAGATGCCCAACCGTTATCTCTGGATTGGGACACGAGACGGGCTGGCGCGCTTCGACGGGGCGTCGTTTACCACGTTCACTCCCAGTACCACCCCAGCGCTGCCCAGTCCCAACATCACAGCGCTGGCAGCAGGCCCAGATGGTACGCTCTGGGTTGGGACGGCTGAAGGCCTGGCGCGTTACCGGAACGGACAGTTCGAATTGCTTATCGGTCGTCATACAGCCGGGGCGGCCTATATCCGAGCGCTCCACGCAACCCGTGATAGCACGGTCTGGATCATGCCCGAAGACCGGCTCTTGCGACATCAGCCCGATACGACAACGGATACAACAACACAAGGTACGACAACAGCACTCACCCCGCGCGTGTGGCCGGGCCTGCAAGCCAGCCAAATTAAAGCGCTGCATGTCGATGCAGACGATCGGCTCTGGCTGCTCTACGAGGATATGCTGCAAACGCGGCGCTCCGGTTCAGTCCATACACTTCGGCGCGGGGAGGCCCTACCCGATGACAAGCTCGTCGCGATGGGCAATGGGCCCGGTGGAACTGTCTACGTTGGGACAGAGTCGGGGCGGCGGATACGGATTCAGGCGGATTCGGTGGTCGTAGCCTCCCGTTCCCGATCCTCGGAGGCTGGAACAGAAGGCTCTGAAGGGCGATCCTCTGAAGGGATCGCTTATGAGGAGCCGGCTGACGCGTATGCCTTCGGCCGCGAACGCGACGTGCTCACCTGGGTCGGGCGGGCCAGCACACTTACGGCCTATCGCGGCGTAGACTCGGTGTTTACGTACGTCCCCGATCCGACGCGCACGTATCCGCCGAACGTGTTCTACCGCGACCGGGCCGGCACCATGTGGGTGGGCACAGAAGGAGGTGGCCTGCTGCGGCTGAGCCAACCGCTTTTCACGGTGTACGACGTCACCGACGGCCTGTCGTACAACGTCGTCCTTTCGCTTACCAACGGGCCTGATGGCGGCGTGTGGATTGGCACCAACTGCCGCGGACTTAACCGGTGGAGCGGCGGGGCCATAGTGCCGTATGTAGATAAAAACGTACCGCCTGATGCCTGTCTCTACGCGACGATCACGCGCCACGATCGCACTGTGTGGGTCGGCCACCGCGATGTGGTGCGTATCAATCTCGAGACGGGCACCAGCACCCGCATCCCCCTGCCATACGATACCTCGGGCCAGCCGCTGCGGGGCGACGTGGTGAAGGCCCTCTACGAAGACCCGGCCGACCCCGCCGTGCTCTGGGTCGGCACTATCTACGGACTCTACAAGCTGCGCGGCACTGAGGTGCAGGCCCGGTACACCACCGACGACGGCCTGCCGGCCAACCGCGTGCAGTACATTCATCGGGCGGAGGAGACCGGCATGCTTTGGCTGTCTACGCGAAACGGCCTGGCGCACCTGCAGGACGGCGAGATCACCGCGCTCACACCCGAAACCGGCTTTCCGTCGCGCAGTCCCCGTGCCATCTACGAGGATGCGCAGGGCGCGCTCTGGATCGGCACGTACGGCGACGGCCTGATTCGCTACGCCGATAGCACATATACGCGCCTCACCGAATCCGACGGTCTCTTCGACAATGTGGTGTCGGCGCTGGTGCCCGACGGCAACGGCGCGCTGTGGATGAGTGGCAACCGAGGCGTTGCCCGCGCCGCGCTTGGCGACCTGCACGCAGTGGCGGAGGGCCGCCGCACGCGCCTGCCTACGGTCGATTATGGCCAGGCGGCTGGGCTGTTGAATCCCGAAACCAACGGCGGCTTTCAGCCCGCCGCAGCCACCGATACGCAGGGGCGCTTGTGGTTTCCAACACTGGGCGGCGTAGCCGTGGTCGATCCGGATGAAGCGATCGCGGCCACTCAGCCGCCGCCGGTGGACGTGCAGGGCGTATCGTACCAGCGCGAGCCGCTCGCGCTCTCGGGACCCGAGAATGACCTCCCGCTGGGCCAGCGCAGCTTCGATATCCGATACACCGGCATCAACCTGAGCCGCCCCGATGCGGTGCGGTTTCAGTATCAGCTTCAGGGCGTGGATGCGTCGTGGCAGCCCGCCGGGGGGCG
>CAZBTM010000153.1:3900-7287 GCA_964494425.1 uncultured Rhodothermales bacterium
CGCCGCACCGCGTTCTACACCAACGTACCGCCAGGAACGCATACCTTTCGCGTGCGCGCTGCCAACGAAGAGGGGCAGTGGAGCCGGCCCGCTACGCTCACGCTAACGGTGCCGCCCTACTTCTACGAAACCACCTGGTTTATGGGCCTGCTGGCTCTGGTGGCCGTTGGCGGGCTGGCCGGTGCGTACCAGATGCGTACGTACCGGCTGCGGCGCCGCAAGGCGGACCTCCAGCGACAGGTGCGGGCGCAGACGGCGGCGCTGCGCGCTGAGAAGCAGCGTACCGCCGAGGCACTTGATACAGTAGCCGAGCAGAAAGAAGCCATCAGTGCCCTGAACGACGCGCAGTCCGAGCTTTTCGCCAACGTAAGCCACGAGTTTCGAACGCCGCTCACCGTGGCGCTGGGCCTGCTCGAAGAGTGGACCGAGGCCGAAACCGCCGATCTTACCAATGCCGATCTTACGGATTCGCTGCAGGCCGACTTAGAGCAGGTGCTGCTGCAGAACCGCCGCGTGCTGCACCTGGTGAACCAGCTCCTCGACATCGCCCGGCTGGAGTCGCAGTCGCTAACTCTGCACGTGCAGCCGGTGGCGCTGGCACCGTTTCTGGAGCGCGTGGCTGCGGCCTTCGAGCCGCTGGCGTCGCAGCACAGCATCACGTTCAACCGCCGCATCTCCGACGATCTTGGCTCCGTTCCTGCCGACCCCGAGCACCTGGAGACGGTCGTTGTGAACCTGCTCTCGAACGCGTTCAAGTTTACCCCGCCCGAGGGTGCGATCACACTCACCGCGACGGTGCACAACGAGCGCGATGAAACCGCCTGCATTCAGGTGGCGGATACGGGGCCGGGCATCCCGCCCGAGGACCACGACGCCATCTTCGAGCGGTTTGTGCAGACCCAGCGCTCCGGCGCTGGAGGCACAGGCATCGGGCTGGCCCTGGTCAAGGCGCTTACCGAGCAGCACGGCGGCGCGGTGTCGGTTGAGAGTGCGGAGGGCGAAGGCACCACCTTCACCATTGCGTGGCCGCGCCACGTGGGCAGGCTCCCCGACGAGGCGGTTGTGGCCGATGAAACCGCCCATGAGACCGCCCATGAGACCGGCGATGGGCTTCCGCGCCCGTATGCCGCAGCCCTGCCGCAGATTACGTCTCCTTCGGAGGCTAGGGCCGATGCTGATGCGACAGGCGATGCCTCAACGAGCGATGCCTCGCATCCCACCGTACTCATTGTCGATGATAATGCCGACATCCGCGCCTATGTGCGGCGGCACCTGGGGGCCCGCTACCACGTGATTGAAGCGGGCAATGGCCAGGCCGGGCTGGAGCAGGCGCGCCGGCACACGCCCGACTGCATCGTATCGGACGTGATGATGCCGACGATGGACGGCGTGGCCATGCTCCGGGCCCTGCGCGACGCCCCAGCGACCGACTTCATTCCGGTGGTGCTGCTCACGGCGCGCGCTGAGCTCGATGACAAGATCGGCGGCCTCGACGCCGGCGCCGACGACTACCTGACCAAGCCGTTTCGTCCACGCGAGCTGCGCGCCCGTATTCGCACATTGCTGGCCCAGCGCATGCGGCTGCGCGAGCGGTTTCAGGCCGACCCGCCGCCCGGACCGCCCCCGCCCGACGACACCCCGCCGGTGCTCCGCGACGTACGCGAAGTCATCCGCGACCACCTGGCCGACCCGGATCTGAGCGTACAAGACATTGCCGATGCCCTGCCGATGAGCCGGTCGACGCTCTATCGCCGCCTGCGCGCTGTCACCGAGCAGTCTCCCAGCGACCTAATCTGGCAGGTGCGGCTGACCCAGGCCCACGAACTGCTGGCGCAGGGCGAGGGCACGGTGAGCGAAGTGGCATATGGGGTCGGATTCAAAACCCTGTCGCACTTCAGCAGCCGGTTTCAGGACCGCTTTGGCACGCCGCCCTCGGCCATTATGCCGTCCGCGTCGCAGGATGCGTAGGGCTGTGTCACGGGTCAATGGTTGGGCTGCAGCATACCCCGTTTACATGGTGTTATCTTGAGCGGATGCCGACAGCCAGCGGCAGAAGTTGAACGATCTCCCGCATGCCTGGCACGGCTTCGCACCCGGCGGGCGTCCGCCAACTGAGCGGGAGATGGTTCGACACGCTTCGCTTGCTCACCATGACATCTCTCATAGCTTGTCATCCTGAGCGCAGCGGCTCCGCCCAGGAGGCGCGCAGCCGAAGGATCTCCTGCACAAGGATCTCCGGCCCGCCGGGCACGACCTCGCACCCGGCGGGCGTCTGGCAACTGAGTAGGAGATGGTTCGCGACAGGGGGCAGGGCTCCGTCGCCTTCCGCTCGCCATAACAGGCTTCGTTGGGGGATGATGCCAGGGCCACTACCAAAATGAGGATTGACACAGCAGGAGGGCGGTGTCACGCGCGATGCGGAGTTGGTTTGACACGCTCACGCAACAGGTTGACACGCCCAGATAACGCACCCGAGGCGCCGCAGCGGTATGCTGTGGGTGTCGCGTTCTGCCGAACAGCTCCGCCGGGTCGGTGCCCTGCCTATGTCTGATTCTGTGTCTGATTCTGACGCTGATGATTCCTCCAGCGACCCTCGTCCATCCGGCGCGTCGTCGCCCCTGCTCTCTTCCCGCACGCAGCTGCAGTTAGACATCCTCAACGCCACGCTGCGCACCTCGAATGAACGGGCCGATTCACGTTCAGAGACGACAGATTCAGGAGATGCGGGGGGCTCGGACGAGGCAATGCCTGACGCATCCCCCTGAGGACGACGGTTGCCCACCAACCCCCGCTCATCGGCGCTAAGAAGCCTTCTGGTATCAGTCTGACACGCTCACGCAACAGATTGACACGCTCAGATAACGCAACAAAACAGGGTGCTGGGTAAAATGGAGTCGTGCTATTTCATCGTCTGCGCTGCTTCACGGCCTGATGCATTGCAGGCTGAACGTCTACTCTACAACTGCCTCTGCGTCATGCATACTGATACGCCCAGCCACACTTATATGCCCGGCTCCAACATGTCTTCCCGGGGCCACGCGCCGACGCGCCTGCTGCCTCGCTTGTGTGTGCCTCACTCCTGCGGTGTGATTCTGGGTCTGATACCCGGTGTCCTGCTGGTCTGCATGTCACTGGTGCTCGCTCCTATCTCAGCACATGCGCAGCCCTTCCAACTGCTCAATGACACCGACAGCGACGGTATCACCAATCCCTTGGATGGCGTCTACTTCAGTTCGAGCGCGTGGGGCGATTACGACAACGACGGGGATCTTGATCTCGTTCTTACGGGCCGCACCGGCGGTGGGGTCAGCACCCGCACGGTAACGATCTACCGGAACGACGGGCCGAGCGGCTTCACCGACATCGGCGCGAGCCTCACCGGGGTGT
>CAZBTM010000154.1:0-3469 GCA_964494425.1 uncultured Rhodothermales bacterium
GGGTGGGCAGAGCACTAAGCGTGACAAGAGGGCTCGTATTCGCTTATCTGTCTGGTTCCTGATTCAGGACGCTCTGCCTGTGTTTTGGCATTACCCAAACTGCCGGGCCACCCGCTCGCGGGTAAGTACGTACACCACGCCTCCAGCGATCGCAGTGAGTGTGGCACTCACTCCTGTAAGCAGTATGCCTTTGACGACAGGGGATGGCGTCATTGCACGGCCAAAAAGTGTTACGTCAACATTGGCCAGGTTCGCGATCATTACAACTGCTGCGATGGGGATTCCGATGGCCACAACCGCAGCCAGCAGCAGTGCTCCCATGCGTGCCATGGTGTGCTGCTTGAGCAGGCCATATCCTACCAGCGCATACAGCAGAAAGCTGGCGTTTATGATGAGGGTGTTCGGCGCGTGGTTCATCCATTCCAGTAGCGTATGAAGGGCGCTCAGCGCCCCCAGCACTACGAATCCCCACCCAATAATGCGAATCCAGCGCCGTGCCGCGTCGTCGGTGGTCATAAGACGGTTGTAATAAGTTTAGAAGACGTATGCTTACAGGTTCATTGTGGCTACACGAGATGCAACGGGAGAGTGCCACGCGGGTGTTTCTCGTGTTGGGCTATCACGTTCAGGATGTCTCTTTATATCAACCCACTACAGCGCCCCGATGCGCTGCTGCGACCACAAGAAGGCAAGGAGGACAAGCACGCTTATGACTGCGATCGTGTGAAAGACACGGTTCCGAAAATAGGCGAGGCTCAAAAACAAGCCGACGGCTCCTATATTGGGAAGCGAAAAGATAAGCATTTCGATGAACGCGTCCATTCCTTGCATCGCGCGTGCAAGCCGTCCCGACACGTTTAAAAGAATGTTTGAGATAATATACACTGCAAAGAGCGACCAGAAGTACGGACTGTTCGATTCATAAAATTCTTTTAGGTCGATGCCTTCGGCTGGGACATCGTCTGGTAAGGCGGCGGCGTTTATGAGAAACAGGATGAGCAGCGCTACGACAAGCGGGAAGAACTCCGCCATCGTCCATGCTGCAGCCGTGTCTTGTTGGTAGAAGCTCCACCACGCGTTAAGCACGGCTCCCAGCGCCAGCAGTGCCGTAGCCAGAGGCAGCCAGTCCCACGTAACGCGGCGACGGGCCTGCAGCAGCCGATGCAGGCTGGTGGCCAGATCCGTTACGGCCAAGCCAACGAGTACAGAGAGGAAGGGCAGCAGGTACTCGAATGGATTCACGGCGCTGGCTGTGATGTGATAGGAGAGCCACAAGGAACTGGCTGAACATTCCCTTTGCAAAATAGGGCATTAGGGGCGCAAAAGCTACTTTTCGCAGCTCGGTTTGCTACCACCCGGTTTGGGATTCCCTCCCAGGTGGCGGTTCAACGCTAAGTGATAGGGGAAATAGACCAGTCTCCGGCAGGACGGACGTAGACGAACGGAGGACCGTTCGTCATAGGAAAGAGCCACTTTCTGCAATCCGGCTGCTCTCACTCGTCGGTCTGGGGTTCGCCCCCAACCATAAAAAAGCCCCTGCCCCAAACGGGCAGAGGCTTACGCAACGTGCAATGGCGATACGTACCCCGTGCTACACCCCCAGCTCAATGGGCACGCCGCCTTCGGGCTGGTGGACGGTGATCGTGTCGTCGATCTCGGCGATGTGTTCAGCCATCCAGGTGCGGGCCTCGGGTTCGCCGTGGACGAGCACAACTTCGCTCGGATCCAGGCGGCGCACCACCTCCAGCAGTTCGTCGCGGTTGCTGTGTCCAGAGAAGCGGAAGTCGTCGACCAGGCAGCGCACGGGCTGTGGCCCCTGCTCGGGATTGAGCACGACCTCGGTGCCGTTGCCGCTCTGTGCGGCCTCCAGCAGACGCGCCGAGGGCGAGCCTTCTTTCGAGTAGCCGACCATCAGAATCGCGTTGTCGGGGTCCTCGACCAGGCGACGCCCAATGCGATTCGACAGCGTGGGTTCGAACATCATGCCGCTGCTGAGCACGTGAATGGCGGGTCCGTCGAGCGCTTCGGCGGTGCGCTTTTCGCCACGCGGCAGGCGCTTCTGGTCCACGCCAAAGACGCGGAAGTCCGAATCCACGCGGGGCGTGCTGGTGCGCGTCTGGTCGTAGAGATCCGCGATGGCGCGCATCGACCCGGCGGTGTAGATGGGCACCTCCGCATCAATCTTGCCCTCGCGCTTCAGGCGGTCGAGCACGGCCAGGGTTTCCTGGGCGCGGCCCATTACAAAGACGGGAATGAGCGCGGTGCCACCGCGTTCGAGCGTGGTCTGCAGCGTCTCGGTGAACTTGGCCAGCTCCTTGTCGCGGTTGGTGGCGGCCGCCTCAGGATCATTCCCAGCGGTCGATTCCAGGATGAGCACATCAGTGCTATCGGGGTAGGTTGCGCCCGGCAGAATCGACTGCGCGGTGAGCTTCGTATCGCTCGTGTAGAAGATGCGCGGGGCGTCGTCGTCCTCGCCTACGGTCAGTTCTACGCCCACACCGCCCAGGATATGCCCGGCGGTGTAGAACTGCGCGGTAACCTCCGACGTGCCGCCCAGGCCCGTCACCTTAAACGGCTTCTGCAGGGGATGCGTCAGGTACAGATCGCTGAGCGGCTTCACCTCGGCCTCCGTAAAGATGGGATCGGCCTGCGTGCTGCCTTCGCGCACACGGCGGGCCTGCAATCGGGCCGAGGCCGGGAGCAGAAACTCCAGCAGCCGCTTCGTCGCGTCCGTCATGTGCGTAATGATGT
Source organism: uncultured Rhodothermales bacterium (assembly GCA_964494425.1). GTDB lineage: Bacteria > Bacteroidota > Rhodothermia > Rhodothermales > Salinibacteraceae > Longimonas. Next base: position 2,752 of record CAZBTM010000154.1, read on the forward strand.
GCGGAAACTCGCGGTAGAGCACCGGTACCGCCCCCATATGATCGTGGTGAGCGTGGGTCACGAAGGCATGGTCGACAAAGCGGTCGTCGGCGTTGTGGATGAGGTCGAAGCGGGGGAGCGAGGCCGCCCCATCTTTCCGCGGATCGACGCCCGCATCCAACAACAGCCCGGTGCCGTTTAGGCCCAAGTAGTGACAACTGGCGGCGATGTCATCGGTATCGCCAAGAGCAACAAATTCCATAAGCAAGCGGGAAAGTCCGGTTCAACAAGTAAACAGCACGCACGCCGCGCCCCACCGCCTGGTTGGCAGACAAGCAGGACGCACGCGCTCCACAGCACCCGAAGGCGTTACGCGGCCTCGGCGATTTCGTCCTGGTACGCGTTCCAGTCGTCCAAGAAACGCTGCAGGCCCCGGTCCGTCAGCGGGTGCTCCAGCAGCTTCTGGATGGTGCCAAACGGAATCGTGGCCACATCGGCGCCAGCAAGCGCGGCTTCTTTCACGTGCATCGGGTGGCGGATGGAGGCGGCCAGCACCTCTGTCTCGAAGCCGTAGTTCGCGTAGATCTGCACGATCTCCTCAATCAGCTGCATGCCGTTGGAAGAGATATCGTCGATCCGCCCAATGAACGGACTGATGTACGTGGCCCCGGCCTTGGCCGCCAGCAGCGCCTGCATCGGCGAGAAGCAGAGCGTGCAGTTGGTGGGGATGCCCTCGTCC
>CAZBTM010000154.1:3479-5585 GCA_964494425.1 uncultured Rhodothermales bacterium
ATAGTCCGCCTTGTCGAAGGTGCCCCCGGCCTGCTTCCGTAGATCGTCATCGATGCGGCCCGCGAATGGGGAGATGTAATCCGCTCCGGCCTTCGCGGCGAGGAGTGCCTGTTCCGGGGACATCACGAGCGTGCAGTTGGTGGGGATGCCCTCGTCCGAGAGCGCCCGAATCGCTTTGATGCCTTCGCGGATGAGCGGTACCTTCACGACCACATTGTCGTGGAGCTGCGCCAGCTCGTGCGCCTCCGTCATAATGCCGTCGAAGTCCGTGGCCGTTACCTCCGCCGACACGTCGCCATCCACAATGGTGCAGATCTCTTTTACGCGCTCGTGAAAGTCGATGTTGCCTTCTTTTTTCACGAGCGAGGGGTTGGTGGTTACGCCGTCGAGCACGCCCAGGTCGTTCGCCTCGCGGATCTGGTCGAGGTTGGCCGTGTCAATAAAAAATTTCATAGGGAGTCGGTGTTGGTCAAACAAGCAGCATGAATAGAGCAGTGCTGTAATGAACAATCCCCGTCCAGAGTTCGAGGGCCAATGCATTCTGCCGAACCTGCCTTTCCCAACCAAGCCCCCTCAGCGCGGACGTCTCCGGCGCGGACTATCACTCAACGCCTATCCAATACTCTTTTTTTTAGAGTTTAGAGGGATACGTAGGCCGAGGCCCGCATCCAAGCATCGGCACAACTCCACGGTTGCAGTCGTACCCAACATGGCTTGTATTTCGCAAGTCACAGTCTGCATGCTATCGCCGCAATCCCCCAGCCCCAATGAGCGCGTTCCCGCCTCCGTATCGCCCCGAAGCCTCCTCTCTGGCCCCCCGTGTGCTCCAGCGAGCAGTCGACGCCCTTGCGCCGCATGCAGGCGATGCCTGCAGCATAACGTGCCGCTCGCGCCCTATACCACGTTTAAGATTGGTGGTCCCGCCGACCTGTTCTGGGAAGTCACCTCGGCCGATGAGCTTGCCACGGCCCTGCAGGTGGCCCGCGACCTCGACATCCCGCATCATGTGCTGGGCACCGGCGCCAACCTCGTGGTGGGCGATTATGGCGTGCGCGGACTCGTTATTCGCAACGCCGCCCATCACCTTCGCATCAACAGCGAGACGCACCAGCTCTACGTAGAGAGCGGCGCCACCATGTACCCGGATGTCATCCACGCGGCGGTGGATGCGGAGCTGTCGGGTCTGGAGCACTACGTGGGCATCCCGTCGACCGTGGGCGGGGCGCTCTGGCAAAACCTGCACTTCCTCTCGCCCGCTCCCGAGCGCGAACGCACCATGTTCATCGAAGAGGTGGTGCATGAGGCCGACATTCTCACCGAAGACGGCACGCGCCAGACCGTAGGGGTCGACTACTTCGACTACGGCTACGACTACTCCATCTTGCACGACCGCGACGATATTGTGCTGGCCACCACGTTCCAGCTCGAACCGGGCAACCGTGAACGCATGCGGCGTATCATGGAGGAGAACCTGGAGTGGCGTTCGCTCCGCCACCCCCCACTCGACACCGAGCCGAGTGTGGGCTCCATCTTCAAGAAAATTGAGGGCGTAGGCGCAGGTCGTCTCATCGACGGGGCCGGACTCAAAGGCATGCGCATCGGCGGCGCGGAGGTGACGCATCGCCACGCCAACATCTTCGTGAATCGCGGCGGCGCCACCGCAGCCGATGTGTGCGCGCTCATCACGCGCGTGCAGCAGACCGTTGAAGAGGAGACGGGCTACCATCTCGACACCGAAATCGACTTTATCGGCGAGTTCGCGCCGCCGTCGAAGGCCGAGCCGCAGTTCATGCCGAAGCCTGAGGGCATCGTCACCGCTGCTGAGCGTGCGAAGATGGCCGCGGAGTGATGATGCACAGGCCTACCCAACACCGCTAAGTCTCTTTTCCCGAGGGGAGAATACGTGTTTAGCGGGGTTCAATAACCGCCCGGGACGTCCGCTTCGCTCCCAGTCCCGGGCTACAAGTCGCCAAGCACGTGCAGAGGAGAAGAACAAGATGAGGGGTAATTCTCGCCACCTATGGCTCTTCCCTCTCTTCCTGTAATGCGCGCTTGGGGCATCTCGCGCCGGGTGGCGCCTCCCTTCCCCGACTATTGGCACGTTTG
>CAZBTM010000154.1:5636-7240 GCA_964494425.1 uncultured Rhodothermales bacterium
ACACGGCCAAGCGGCGGTATATGTCTTCGTTATGCCAGGAGAGCGCGTTACGCTTCTTCCGGCACAATGTGGACGTAGCGGCGGTTGCCACGGCTACGGGCAAACTGCACCGTGCCGGTTTCTTTGGCGAAGAGCGTATCGTCGCCCCCGCGGCCTACGTTTTTGCCGGGGTGAAACTTCGTGCCGCGCTGCCGCACGATGATGCTACCGGCTTTCACGAATTCGCCGCCGTACGTTTTAACACCGAGATACTTGGGGTTGGAGTCGCGACCGTTTTTGGTCGAACCCATGCCTTTCTTGTGAGCCATACCTGCCTCTGTTGTCTATGCTACAAGCGAATGTGGGAGCTTGCGGACGCAGGCGCAAGAGAGCCGCCCGGGCCCAGCGAGCCTACGCGGTGTGTACCGCTTCAATCTGAATCTTCGTGTACTGCTGACGATGCCCTTTTTTCACGCGGTACCGCTTGCGTCGTTTCTTCTTGAACACGATCACTTTGTCGCCCTTCACGTGCTCAAGCACTTTGGCTTCGACCGTAGCGCCGTCCACCGTGGGCGTACCCACCGTCACATCGCCGTCGGTATCCGACAGCAACAGCACGCGGTCAATGGTGAGGGTGTCGTCCGCCTCCGCATCTGCGTGGTACGGAACGTACACGGTGTCGTTTTCACGCACCTTGAATTGTTTGTCTTTCACGTCAACAATAGCGTACATAGGGATCTCTGCTTTGGAGCGCTGGATTGGGTACCACCGCGAGAGTGAACGATTTTGTGCAGAAGTTGACCACGGTCGTTTCCCCGCAAAGTTTCGCTATTGTCCTATCATCTGATTCGTGTTTCTTATGAAGCTCTCTCTTCCGAACGGACGTCAACTCACGCCGGGTAAGCTGCTCTGCATCGGGCGCAACTACGCCAAGCATGCCGCTGAGATGAAAAGTGATGTGCCCGCCCAGCCCATGGTCTTCCTGAAACCGTCGACGGCCCTCATCCGAACGGGCGACGCCGTCCGCATCCCGCAGGCGTCGTCGGAGGTGCACCATGAGGTGGAACTGGTAGCGGTGATTGGGACCGGCGGCAAGCACATCGCCGCCGAAGACGCGCTCGACCACGTGGCGGGCTACGCGATCGGACTCGACATGACCGCGCGCGACATTCAGGCGGGCGCCAAGGAACGGCGCCATCCGTGGTCGGTGGCGAAGGGCTTTGACACGTTTGCACCGCTCGGCCCCATTGTGCCCGCCTCGGAGGTTGCCGATCCGCAGCAGCTCACGCTTGGCGTATCCGTTAACGGCGATCAGCGCCAGCACGGCTCCACCGAGCACATGATCTTTTCGGTGGCGGAGCTGATTGCGTATTGCTCGTCGGTCTTCACCCTGGAGCCGGGCGACCTGCTCTACACCGGCACGCCCGAAGGCGTGGGTCCCGTCGAGGCGGGTGATGTGCTGGAAGCTACGTTCTCTGCTGGGCCCGGACTTTCAGTGCGGGTGGAAAAGGAGGAGCGGTAGGAGACGCGCAGGACATGCCGTGTTTGTCTATCGTGGTTCAACAACCGCCCGGGATATTCGCTCCGCTCCTGATCCCGGGCTAAAGAAACCCATAGCCGGGGAT
>CAZBTM010000155.1:0-4900 GCA_964494425.1 uncultured Rhodothermales bacterium
CATAGCGTCCAGCCTATTTCGTTATCCTGGCAGTAGGCGTTGTTGTTGCCCTGCTGCGTACGCCTAAACTCGTCGCCGTGGAGGAGCATGGGCACGCCGCGCGAGAGAAACAGCGTAGCAAGGAAGTTCTTGATCTGCCGGGTGCGTATAGCCTGAACAGCATCGTTGTCCGTGGGGCCCTCGATGCCATAATTGGCACTGTAGTTGGCATCTGAGCCATCGCGGTTGAACTCGCCGTTTGCTTCGTTGTGTTTGCGTTCGTAGCTCACCAGATCGTGGAGGGTAAAGCCATCGTGGCATGTCACGAAGTTGATGCTGCTTTCGGGGCCTTTGCCGGATCCTTCGTACAGATCGGCGCTACCAGTGAGGCGCTGTGCAAAGGCCCCCAGCATGCCTGCATCGCCCCGCCAGAAGCGGCGTACGTCGTCGCGAAAACGGCCATTCCACTCTGACCACCGCCGTTCATGGAAATGCCCGACCTGATAGGCGCCGGCAGCATCCCAGGCTTCGGCGATCATCTTGACGTGGCGTAGCACCGGGTCCTGGGCAATGCGCTCCAAAATCGGAGGATCAGTGCACAGAGTACCATCCTCATCTCGCCCCAGCACCGAAGCCAAGTCAAACCGGAAGCCATCTACATGCATCTCGACCACCCAGTGGCGAAGGGCATCCAGAATAAGATCGTGCACGACCGGGTGGTAGGTCTTGAGCGTATTGCCCGTGCCGGTAAAATCTTTATAGAATGCCTGGTTTTCATCGAGAAAATAGTACAGCTTATTGTCGAGTCCCCGCCAGCTGAATGTAGGGCCCTTTTCGCTCCCTTCGGCGGTATGGTTAAACACAACATCCAGAAGCACCTCAATGTCGGCTTCGTGGAACGTAGCCACCATCTCCCTAAACTCCTGCACTTGCTCTCCCTGATTGCCCGCACTGGCATAGGTGGCATTAGGGGCCATAAAGGCCGCAGGACTGTAGCCCCAGAAGTTACGTAGTGATTTCCCCGTGAGCGGATTTAAACGGACAATCTCATGCTCATTAAACTCATGCACGGGCATCAACTCAATTGTTGTGACCCCCAGGTCTTTGAGGTACGGAATTTTCTCCGTCAGGCCGCGGTACGTGCCAGGATGCTCTACGCTCGCACTTTCGTGGACGGTGAAGCCACGGACATGTGTTTCGTAAATGATGGTCTCGGACCATGGGTGCTGTAGTGGGCGGGTGGTTTCCCAGCCTGTGCGGCTATTCAGCACTACGCATGAAGGCGTTGCGTGCGCATTGTTCTGGCGCGACATTTCGTGGAGCTCTCCGGTGCCTTGTAGGTCATAGCCACGGGCTTTGCCGAAGTCCCAGTCATCAAGGTGGGTGATGGCTGAGGCGTAGGGATCGATGAGCAGGCGGTAGGGGTTGAACCGGTGCCCCTCCTCGGGCGCGTAGGGGCCATCCACGCGATAGCCGTAGAGCTGACCGGCAGCTACTCCTTCCACCCAAATATGCCAGATGTCGCCGGTCCGGTGTCGGCCTGACGTAAGCTCAAACCGATGGGTCGGTGCATCATCATCAATGGTGTCATAGAACTCCAGCCATACGCACGTGCCATGGCGACTCAACACGGCAAAGTTGAAGCCGCCATTCCGTCGATGCACCCCCAAAGGATACGGAAGCCCCGTACCTACCTTTACGGTCTGGTCAGAGGTAGGGGGAGGAAGCGGTGGGTGAAGCGGACTGTCGCTCATCGCTTAACAAGAGACTAAAAAACGGAGACAGCTACACATCCTCAAGTTCTACTATGAGGGGGAGCTTACCAAGTGGTTGAGATGCACTGCTGGAATACCCGGGTCTACAGCCTCGTTCGGCGGGAGATGGGCATCCAAGACAGCAATGAAATTTTTGTAGACCTGCTGGAGCTCCCAGATAATGCCGTCGGGCGAGAGGTCCCACCACGCATCAGGGGTAAAGTATGCCGAAACCTCGGCCTCGGAGCCATGCCGCCCGTACCACTGGATAAGGTGTAGATTGTCGGACTGGGCCAGGCGCGCAGCGCGCTCTATCAGTTCGGGATTGCCGGTAAGGAGCGCTTTCTGATGGGCCTGCATCATGAGCTGAAAGATCGCCTGCTGCGCCTCATTGCCCAGGAAGAATTCGAGTCCGCCCGACCCTGCCCAGGTGCTTGCAAAGGCAGACAGCGGGAGGTCATGGCTTTCTGGGCCATGGCGCTTCACAGCCTCGCTGGGCGTTAGGAACGACAGGCCGTGGCGCTTGGCTTCGCGAGGCAGGTGATCCAAGAAATCGAAGATCCCACTCTCGGGCGGGTGATGCTCGCCAAACGTCTCAAAATCCCATCCGATCACAGCTACCTTGCCTGGTGCGGAGGCTATCCACCGGGTGTATTGATCAGCGGTGAGCGGCCAGCCGTCCCATCCCTTGTTAGAAAAGCGATACCCAACGTCATCGCTCAACGAATAGTGGCGGGTAAGCAGCTTGAGGCGACCCGATCCATGAGGCGACCCGTGGTGGTACAGGTGGGTTGGCTCGCGCCACTGCATGACCCACGGACGTCCGTCCATGAACGCCGCCTGGAAGCCGGCCTGCTCTAAAGCATGATAAATGGTGTCAGACATCATCAGTTCGGTCGTGTCGGCGATGACCGGGCGCACCCCAAACACCTGTTCCAGTGCGTCTGCAGCGTGTCGCATGCGCTTAATGAACGCCCGAATGTCCCACAGTAGCATAAAGCTGTGCGAAGGTTCTACCGCGATAAGCTCCACACCCTCGTGTTGTACCAACGTCCGAAAGCGGTCAAGCAGAGCAGGGTCCCATGCTCGAGCCTGTTCGACAAACGAGAGCGAAAAGCCAATGCCCAGCGACAGCCCGTCCTCTACAAGCTGCTCAAATCGATCCAGCGCCGGGTAGTAGCATGTGCGCGCGACCTTGCGGAAGTAATGTTCGTTCATGCCTGCATCGAAGAGCGCATCGTCGAGCTCTTCCGTCGACATGGAGGCGGTAAGCGCTTCCGCTGGCAGACGGGGCCGGTGCGGCTGATGAACGACTGTGTAGATAACAACATCTTCGACCTGCGGAGTAAGCCGGTAGGTTTTCGCTTTAGAGTCGTAGTGTAGCATCTGCTGCTCTTGAGCGCAGAACAAGATCTTGTCGAGCAACACGTTGACAGTGCAGTCCCATGTAAAGTTGGCAGCATAGGACCGGGCAAATGATCGTATTGCGCGCGCACGATCCGGGTCTTTTCGCAGACGCACCAGGTTAGATACGATTTCCTCGGGGCGATCGGTGTCTAACATAACAGCGTTACGACCATCCAGCACGTATTCCTCGCCACTTGGCCCGGTGAATGCGATTCCTCCCGATGCCATGGCCTCAAGACCGACTAACCCGAACGGTTCGTGCCCTGAATTGGCCAATACCGCATCGGCTGTGGCATAAAACGTGCGCAGCATATCTTGCGTCATGTAGAAGCGAAGATCGTAGATGTCAGCCCGGGGCGCTTTGCTTAGATGGGCCATAAGCTCGCTCCAGGTAGACGGGCTGCCGTTTATTTCCGCAATCGAGAGCCCGTGTTCGCGTGCTGCCTCGATCACGTCCTGTCCGTACGGTTCGATGCCTCCAGTCATTGGAAATGCTACGGGATAGCCCTGCTCTTTAAGCAGAGCGACAGCCTCTATGGCCATCATCCAGCGCTTGGCCGGGTCGAAGCGCCCTACCTTAAAGAGCAGCAACGCATCGTCTTCAGGCGCCAGGGCTGTCCGCAGAGCTGTTTTCCGGTCGACAGAGGCTGGCTCTAACAGATCCTTCGGAATGCCGTTGTGGATCACGAGGGGATTAATCCCCAGGGGCCACATCAGGTGCTTCATGTAGCGGCTCACCGTGGTGATATGGGCGGCGTCTTGCAAACGCGACCAGTCTACGCGGTGAAAAGACATGGTATTGTTGGCATTCCAGAGAATGAGGCATCGACGAGCCAGTCCGTTTGCATGGAGCAAGTCATGCAGACGAATCACCGTCTCTACGGTGTGCCACTCTTCTGCCATAATCACGGGCAGGCGGTTTTCCGCCAGTGCAGGACGAATAACATTCGCCAGCAAGTGCTCGGGAAGTGTCGCGTTCCACTCTCGTATCTTGTCCTCTTCGGCCTCATACACCCCGTTAGGGTGGTGGGCACTGACCCACTGACACCATCGGTGATAGGTAAGTCGCCCATTCAAATGCCGCTCTTTGCCTGGAGCCTCGGGCTCTCCCACAAAAAACAACGTCGTGTTGAAACCGCGACGGGCCAGCGCATGCGCCAGATGGGTAATGCGAACGCCGAGTCCTCCTGCTTGCGCGTAAGGATCGGGACCCTCAAACGAGAGCAGCGTGAATGTCAGGTGCTTAGAAGAAAGAGGCATGGAGGATGTTGGGTTGGTAAGAGGAGGCAAGGCGTCGTGTGATACAATACCACTTGCAATGTGTCGAGGCATAGATCGGTCGACTAAGAACATTTGCATGGAGTGTATCTCATCCATCCACGCGTCCGCATTTACGGATGTGGATCATGAGAGCACGCGAAACACCATGCTGAGGATGAATCCATGCCAGGTGCCTTGGAGGGGGCGTGTAGCGTCAAAGCTGCTTTCAGACGATGCGGGGAGCGATATGAGAGCGAGGGGTGTACTCCTCCACCAAAAAGCCAACAAACAAAACGAGCGATCGGGCGTTTTTCGAAGCGCTTCCAGCATTCACAAGACCGCCTTCATTCACCCCGGATCAATCCATGTCCGACGAGCGCTATTCGCCTGAGCATCCCGTTCGCTTCGTCACCGCCACGAGCCTGTTCGACGGCCACGACGCCGCCATCAACATCATGCGGCGCATCCTGCAGGGCACGGGTGTCGAGGTCATCCACCTG
>CAZBTM010000155.1:4910-7188 GCA_964494425.1 uncultured Rhodothermales bacterium
ACACCGCGATTCAGGAGGATGCACAGGGCATCGCCGTCTCCAGCTACCAGGGCGGCCACATGGAGTACTTCAAGTACATGCACGACCTGCTGGAAGAGCGGGGCGCGGGCCATGTCAAGATCTACGGCGGCGGGGGGGGCGTTATCGTCGAGGAGGAGATTGCGGAGCTGGAGGCCTATGGCATTGCGAAGATCTTTTCGCCCGAAGACGGCATGCGCCTCGGCCTGCAGGGCATGATCAATCAGATGGTGGAAGCATGCGACGTTTCCATTTTGGAGTTGGGATTTCGGATTTCGGATTCGCCCTCGCCGAACGATGCTCGCGTTATTGCGCGCAGTCTCTCGAAAACGGAGATGGGCAAACCCGCGACCCTCAAGCTCCCCGAAACCGCAAGGGCCGGAGCCGATGCGGCAGACGCCCCGGAAGTCCAGATCGGCGGCGAGCAGTCCACAAGCGGCGACGGCGCGCCGCACACCACAGAACAGCAAGCTTCCAAAATCCAAAATCTAAAATCGAAGGCCCCGCATGAACGCAATTTACGGCGACGGAGCGTCCGAGCGGGTCTACATGCGCTCCTTTGCCACACGCCAGGCCAACCGCTCCACGAGCCAGGCGCTGCAGGATGCGATGGACGTCTGCCGCGCCGCCGGATACGACCTCATCATCCTGGAAACTGCGGGCATCGGCCAGAGTGATACGGAGATCGTCGACCTCACGGATCTCTCGCTCTACGTGATGACCCACGACTTCGGCGCACCCACCCAGCTCGAAAAGATCGGGATGCTCGATCTGGCAGATATGGTGGCGCTCAACAAATACGAGAAGCGCGGCAGCCGAGACGCCCTGCGCGACGTGCGGAAGCAGGTGCAGCGCAATCACATGCGCTTCGACGAATCGCCCGATGAGATGCCGGTCTACCCGACCATGGCCTCGCACTTTGGGGATCCGGGCGTAACGCGCCTCTACCTGGCCCTGCTCGACCGCCTGAACGACGACTTCGACTTTGAGCGGCGCTCCGCGCTCCACAGCTGGGACGACACCCCCGAACCCGAGCCCGCCGACGTCGCCATCATTCCGCCCAACCGCCAGCGCTACCTGGGCGAGATCGCCGAAACGTGCCAGGACTACCGCAGCTGGGCCGAGCAGCAAGTCACCTACGCCCGCAAGTGGGGCGAGGCCAAAGGGGCCCGCGAACAGGTGGACGACTGGGCCCCCGAAGACCAGGAGCAGCTGGCCAGCCGGCTGGATGCGATGGTCGAGCACTGGTGGGCCAAGCTGGATGCGCGCTGCAAGGACATCCTCGATCAGTGGGATGACCTGAAAGAGGCGTATCAGCAAGACGAGTTTACGTACACCGTGCGCGGACGCGACATCACGGTGCCGCTCTATCGCGAGAGCCTCTCGGGCACGAAGGTGCCGCGCGTGGCGCTCCCCAAGACCGATGCACCGGGCGAGCAACTGCGTTTCGCGCTCCTCGAAAATCTGCCGGGCTACTTTCCGTTTACCGCTGGCGTCTACCCGTTCAAGCGCGAAGGCGAAGACCCCACGCGCATGTTCGCGGGCGAGGGAAGTCCCGAGCGCACGAACCGGCGCTTTCATCTCGTATCGTCAGATTCGCCGGCGAATCGCCTCTCCACCGCGTTCGACAGCGTCACGCTCTACGGCTTCGACCCGGCCAAGCGGCCCGACATCTACGGCAAAGTCGGCAACGCGGGCGTCTCCATCTGCACGCTCGACGACATGAAGAAGCTCTACTCGGGCTTCGACCTGGCGGACCGCAAGACCTCGGTCTCCATGACCATCAACGGTCCCGCGCCGATGCTCATGGCGATGTTCTTGAACACGGCGATTGATCAGCAGGTCGAGAAGCACCTGCGCGAAGAAGGGCGCTGGGACGAAGTCGACGCCCTCATCGACGAGAAGCTGGGCGACGCACGCCCCGAGTACGTGCCCTACGGCCCCGACGGACGCGAAGACGATCTACCAGAGACCCACGACGGAAGCGGATTGGGCCTCCTGGGATGCACCGGCTCCGATCTGGTGGAATGGGGCGCGCTGGATGCAGAGACCTACGCATCCATTAAAGCCGATACGCTGAACGTAGTGCGCGGCACCGTGCAGGCCGACATCCTGAAGGAAGACCAGGCGCAGAACACCTGCATCTTCTCGACCGACTTTGCCCTGCGGCTGATGGGCGACATCCAGCAGTACTTTATTGATGAGAAGGTCCGCAATTTCTACTCGGTGTCGATTTCGGGCTACCACATTGCCGAGGCCG
>CAZBTM010000156.1:0-7177 GCA_964494425.1 uncultured Rhodothermales bacterium
AGTCCATGATTCAGCTCTGGGCCGATGCGCAGGCACAGGTGGCCCAGGCTCAAGACCGCGCCAGCAACCCGCACCGTGAGGCGTGGCAGACGCTGGAGCAACGGGTACGCGCCCGCTCCTCCAATCCGGCCGACACCATGGAAGCCCCGGAAGTGCAGCAGACCGACGAAGAGACACGCGCACTGCTCGAAGCCCTGGCTTGGGCACGCTCCATGCCGCCAACGGGGGAGCTCGACTTCATCCTGAACGAGATTCTGGAGCCGAACCCGTTTGCGATTCCTGCGATCATCACCGACTCCACCCAGACCGAACCCCTGTTCTGGCGGAACGTGTCGGTGCCCGATAACCTGGCGCAGCTCAGTCCGCGAGATTCGGTCCAGGCGCGCGAACGGCTGCGCGATCATCTCAACGACATGAAGGCCGCCTTTGCCCCGATCCCGATTACGCTGCGCTACTCCACCACCGAATCTGGAGCCACCGAAGAGCTTACGCAGTACGTATTCTACAACGAGTCGGGACTGGTGCGCGAGCTTCGCATCTTCCCGTATGTGCAGTTGGGTTTTGTCGGACTGTTTATTCTGGTGGGATACCTGGGCTTTTCGTATGTGCGCCGCAGCGAGCAGAGCAGTTTGTGGGTCGGTATGGCTCGCGAGGCCGCGCATCAGCTTGGCACGCCCATCTCCAGCCTGATGGGGTGGACGCAGCTCCTGCGTAGCGACGACCTTTCAGAAGGCCACCGCGACGAGGCCCTCACCGAGATCGAAAACGACATTGAGCGGCTGCAGCGCGTGGCCAACCGCTTCTCGGATATTGGGTCCATGCCGAAGTTGCGTGCCATGAATGTCGTGCCGGTCATTGAACAGACCGCTGCGTACATCCGCCGCCGTATCCCGCAGCAGAGCCAGGCCGTTATGTTAGAGATTGACGTGCCTGATGCGCTTACTGCGCGCATCAACGAGGAGCTGTTTGCGTGGGTGCTGGAGAACCTGCTAAAGAATGCGCTGGACGCGCTTGAGGGCGCTGGGTCTATTGCAATTGTGGCCCAGCAGACCGATGAGGGCATTACAATCGACGTATCGGACACCGGGAGCGGGATCAAACGGCGGGCACGGGCCAACATCTTTCGTCCCGGGTTTAGCACAAAAGAGCGGGGCTGGGGGCTCGGGCTGAGCCTCTCGAAGCGCGTGATTGAGCATTATCATGGCGGCTCGCTGGAGTTGGTTGAGTCAACCGTGGGCGAGGGCTCCACCTTTCGCATCCAGCTGCCTACTGCGGAATAGATCCCCTACAGCGGTTACGGCACAGGCGTAATGCGCTGCGGACGCAGGTTGCGCGCATCTACGGGAAAGACCGCGACATAAATGCGGGAGCGCACACGCCAGAGGAGCACCGCCCGGCCATCAACCGACTGCTCAACGAAGGTGTCTTCCGCTTCGAGCGTCTGCCGCAGGGCGCGCGAGAGCGTGACGCGCGGGGCCAGGGCGTCGAGTTGGGCGTACGAATAAGCCAGCACGTAGAGCGGCGTTTCGGCATCCACAACCTCATAGCGAAGCACAGGCACCGGTCGGTTTTCGTCCAGCACAAGCACATCGAGGCGGCGAAGTTCGGCCTGGGCAATAGCTGGTACAACAAGCGAGGTACCCTGGGTTTGTTGCCAAATTGACTGAGCGCTGTCAGGGGTGGCCGGGTCCAGTAGCGGCTGCGCCATATCGGCATGGCGTGCCGAAAAAGTAATGAGACTGGTGGATTCGGGAGAAGAAGCCGTATTGGAGCCCGACCACACCATATGCAGTCCCCATGCCATCACGAAGAGGGCTAAGAGTCCAGCGATCACGCCACCGGTTTTGAGCCACTGGCTGCGGCGGCGCGAGGCGCGCTGCTTGCGCGTTTGGGCGGAGGGCGTACGCTCAGCTTGAATAGTGCGGGTAACGGCAGCACGAAGGGCGTGAGGGGCAGTGCCGTGATCCGACTCCAGGTACGCGCAGATGCTATCGTCGAGGTGGGCATCCGGAAAGGCGGTGTCAACAAGCATACGCTGTGGCCCAACGAGCATATCGCGCAGCGTAGCCCGCAGCGTAGCCCGCGCCGTCTGTACCGCCGTATCGATATCCTCTGCCGAGAGGTCGACCAGCGAGGCCAGCGTTTCGGTTGAGAGGTCAAGATACAGATGGGCGGTTAGAAGCGTGCGGTCGCGTGGGGAGCACGAGGCCCAGGCGGCAGGAAGCGTATCCCGAACCAGCGTTTGGGCGGCTGCCGTGCGCAGGTCGGGGGTGTCGGCATGAGCGGGCTTATGCTTGCTGTAGGCGCGCAGAGTGCACTCCAGCATCCAGAGCGTGCGGTTCTCGGGACGCTCGCGGGGCGGCACGGTTGCAGTATGCTGAAAGACCTGTTGGGTGAGTGCTTGGGCCTGCTCGGGGCCTACGAGCGTGCATGCCAGGGTGTACACGGCATCGAGGTGCTGAAGGAGCGAAGGCGAATCAGAGTCAGCCATGAGCAAGAGTGAACAGAGAAAAATAGGCAGTATGCAAGCACACGTAGTGCGGCGAGCTACGCCGAGACATTGGCTGCGTCCAGCGAGTGAGGAAGCAGTTTCACCGAATCACTTTTGCGGATGTTGAGCAGCTGAGCGGCGTGACCGCCGTTGACTGCGATCTCCAGAAATCCACTACTGCCGAACAGCATAAGCGGGTCGCCCTCTGCTACAGCAGCATAGGTCGGGTGCAGTGCCTCCAGGATCGTGGAGCCTACGTAGCACTTAAGCGGAATAGGCGGTTCTTGATGTGGGGGCGCCAACTGGTCGGCTCCGATGTCGGGAAAGGCTTCGGTTACGGTATCGCGCCGGATGTTCGTGATGCAGTTGCCGAACCGGTCGATGTGCACGATCCAACCTTCTATGGTGTGCTCCACGACCATAGGCAGGGCCCAGCGCAGTGAAGACAGCCGGTCGATGGAAGTGCCTACGTCTGCGAGAGAGGAGCCGGCAGCCAGATGGGCGGCAGCTGGTGCAAAGATGTCGCGCCCATGAAAGGTCGAACTGGGCGTGGGGGTCCGCCAGGCCTGCGGATTATCCAGCACCACGATCTCATCGGGGGGCTCCTGGTTGAGGAGCAAGGAAAACAGTCCGTTGTCAGCGCCCACAAACCACTGGTCGTTGTGCCGAAGGGCAATCGACCGGCGGTCGGACCCGACCCCCGGATCGACCACCACCAGATGTACCGTGCCTGCCGGAAAGTAGGGAACCGCCCCTTGCAGCACAAACGCGGCCTCCATAATGTCTTGCGGACTGATCTGGTGGGTGATGTCGACCAGGCGAACATCGGGGGCAATGGAAAGCATCGTGCCCTTCATGGCCGGCACGTACGCGTCTTGGGTCCCAAAGTCGGTAGTGAGTGTAATCATAGAGGCGCTGGGCGCGTCACGAAAAAAAGCAGGCGCAAGGGGTTGAGCAGGCGCTGTTTTAAGATACAAAACAGCAAGCTTGTGTGCATAAAAAGCGATACGGCGTGCCTGTACGGATATACCTATAACCATGCACGAAGATAGCCACCACGGCGTTGCACAACAATAAAATGGGGAGCGGTTAAATGGCATGTAGAGGCTTCCTCTACGAAAGCGATTTGTGAGGTAAACAGCTCTAACAGTGGGCGCATACGTGTCTTCAAATCATGCTTCCCCCACGCACTGGCGGCAAATCGTTAGGAGTGCGGGACGGGAACCATCGGAGGTGTTGCAGGAATACGTACCCCGCAGTCGTTTCTATGCCATGCCTGGGTCGTTTATGTCTTCTGCAACGTCCTCCAATGCCGACTACGCCTACGATACTGCCGTGGCTTCGCTTGTCACGTTCTGGGGGGATATGGCCTCGAAATGGGGTATTAACCGCACCATGGCACAGATCCACGCCCGTCTTTTCTGTGCAGATGCGCCTATGAATACAGACGAAATCATGGAGGCGCTGGATATCAGCCGGGGCAATGCCAACATGAACCTGCGGTCGCTCACTGAGTGGCGCCTCGTATCGAAGAAGCGCCTGCCAGGCTCACGTAAGGATTACTATGAGGCCGATACCGACGTGTGGCGTATTACAGCGCGCATCATTGAAGAGCGCCAGCGCCGCGAGTTGCAGCCCGTGCAGACGCAACTGGAAGACTGCCGTGCCCAACTCCCCGAAACCGAGACATCTGCCGCGACAGCTCGCACCACTATGCTACGCGAGCGCCTCAACGCCCTCATTGAGCTGATGGAAGCCTTTGAGGCGGTTTCGGATGTGTTGCTTCCTCTGGTGCAAGATAGCGACACCGAGACGCTGGTGCAGCTGGTGCAGGCGGCCCAACTGATAGCGGATGCCGCCGATGCAGAGCCTGCCGCTGCCGAGCTCGACCACGCCTCTACCAGTGATGGTAGCCCCGCGAACCGTGCGCCCAACGGCACGGCGGCCCCGTCGTCTGATGCTACGTAGCTGTTGGGCACCGCCTGCGCATTCCGCGTATCTCCCTTCCCATTTTACAATCCCCACGATGAGCAACCATACCGACTTAGGCGCCCGGGGCGAAGCTTTGGCCGCCTCGTATCTGGAAGACAAAGGCTATCACGTCATTGAGCGCAACTACCGCTTTGAGCGGGCCGAAGTCGACCTCATCTGCTACGACCCCACTGCCGAGCCCACGGGCGACCTGGTCTTTGTGGAAGTGAAAACGCGCTCCGGACTCGGCTATGGCGCACCCGAGGAGGCTGTCACCGAGTCCAAGAAGGAGCAGCTTGTCAAGGTATCGGAAGCGTACCTACACCAGCACCGCATGGAGCGCTCCAGCGCCCGCTTCGATGTCGTTGCCATTGTGCTACGCCAGGGCAGTGCCCCCAACATCGACCACATTCAGCACGCGTTCTGGGCGTAGAACGGATCGGGCATAAGCGGCGCGGTGTAGCGCTATTCCCGAAAGCCCAGCAGGCGCAGTCCGTTCAGGCTGACGAGGACCGTGGAGCCTTCGTGGCCAATGACGGCCAGGGGCAGGGGCAGGCCCGTCCATACGATGGTGACGAGCATGATGGCGATGGCCCCAAATGCAAGGCCAAAGTTGACACGTAGTGTGCGCCGGGCGGCCTGACTCATGCGCAACGCGTACGGAATCTTGCTGAGGTCATCGCCCATGAGGGCAATGTCGGCGGTTTCGAGGGCGACATCAGAACCGGCGCCCCCCATCGCAATACCGATGTGTGCCGTTGCCAGCGCAGGGGCGTCGTTGACTCCATCGCCCACCATGATGGCTGGACCATGCGTATCCTCAATCTTTTTGAGGAGATCGACTTTCTCTTCCGGAAGCAGTTCGGCATAGTAGGCATCCAATCCTGCTTTTTGGGCAACAGCACGCGCCACCGCTTCGTTGTCGCCCGTTAGCATTACGATGTGCTTGATGCCCAGCGCACGGAGCCGGTTGACGGTTTCTGCAGCATTGACGCGGAGCTGATCGGCAAAGCTCATCCAGCCAAGCACCTGGACGGCCTCATCGGTTTCCTGCACAACAAGGACTGCTGTTGTACCAGCGTCTTGCAGCACTTGCACAGCCGCTTGCGCCTCCTCCATTCCTGCAACAGGACGTCCCGAAAAGCGGGCTGCTGCGTAGTAGCGGGGATTGCCAATATGAATGACGGCTCCGTTCACGGTAGCACGCACCCCTTTGCCTGCTTCTGAGTCAAAGTGCTGTGCTTCAGGCAGGGCGAGCTCATGGGCCTGGGCAGCATCAACGGTAGCTGCTGCCAGGTGGTGTTCGGAGCGCTGTTGCACCGCTGCTGCCCAGCGGAGCAGGTCGGCCTCGGAGACGGGGGATCCGTTTACGGTGGCGCCGCTGCGCACGGTGTAGGAATCGAGCTCTGTGTCTCCCGTTGTAAGGGTGCCGGTCTTATCAAATGCCACAGCTTTAATATCGGCAGTGGCTTCCACGTAGGCGCCGCCCTTGTACAAGACCCCCCTCCGGGCAGCCCCCGCGATGGCAGAGAGCACGGCCGCGGGGGTCGAAATAATCAGTGCACAGGGCGAGGCCGCGACCATCAGTGTCATAGCGCGGTAGAACGCCGAAGGCAATGCCTCCCCCCAGCCCCATACGGGCACCAGCACGAACAGGGCAGTGACAACCAGCACGCCGATTGCGTAGGGCTGCTCGATGCGCTCCAAAAGCTGTTGCGTGGGGGCTTGCCGGCGCTGAGCCGCCTCGACCATGTCGATGAGCCGTGCAATGGTCGACTCGTGCACCGAGCGCGTAACCCGAATGTCGAGGCTCCCCGACATGTTGGTCGTGCCCGCGTACACCGGGTCGTCTACCTGCTTGTCAACGGGCACCGACTCGCCCGTCACAGAGGACTGATCGACCGTGCTTTCGCCTTTAGTAACCGTGCCATCGAGGGGAACAGTATCGCCAGGACGCACGCGCACGACGGTGTCTATGTCGATTGCGTGTAGCGGCATGGTCTCGGTGGATCCGTCAGGGCGCACGACCTTGGCCTCGTCGGGGCGCAGGGCCATGAGGTTGTGGATGGCACGACGCGAGCGGCCCATTGCGTAGTCCTGCATCACCTCTGAAAGCGAGAACAGAAAAAGCAGCATAGCACCTTCAAAGGGCGCATTGATGATCAGAGCCCCCAGAGCAGCCAGCATCATCAGAATGTCGATGTCGACTGTTCCTGCACGAAGCGAATGCACGCTGGCTTTGGTGCCTTCCCAGCCGCCAAATACATACGCCACACCAAACGCAACCCACATGGGGGCCGCCGGGCCATCGAACCAGTTGAGGAGCCCGCCTGTCATCATACCCACAAATGTAAGTCCTACAAACACCGCTCCGCGTGTGATGCCAAGCGACGGCGAGGCATCGCCGGAACGAGAAGCGTCCGTGGGTAAGGAGGTGGCGGTATGCGAGGTTGAATCAGGCAATAGAGACGCGGTAGCTAAAGAATGATATCAGCGGCATATGTTGATTGTACAATTGGTCTGCCCGCTCCGTTCACTGTTCTGCAGTATCCGCTCCAACGCAATACTGTATGACAATGCTACGGCGCATTCTTCCGTACGTAATTGGGCCCTCAAGAGGGCGTTGTTTGCACGAGTGAGGACTGCCCTCGTCGTGAGATCAGCAGCGCGCATGTCGTTCAGCACTTCGACGGGTACTTTACGGGTTCTGCCTTG
>CAZBTM010000157.1:0-5335 GCA_964494425.1 uncultured Rhodothermales bacterium
ATAGTCGAAAGAATACGCAACCTTACCGTTAAACTGGTTTTCCTCACTCAGGTTATCGCGCGCATCGCTTCCGTTTGGCACCACGTCGTAGGAGTAGCGGGAAGCGTTGGTGCTTCCGTAGAACGTCGATCCTTCAGCGTTCATGTAGTAGGCGGCCTGCACATCCCAGGGACCGTCTTGGTACATCAGCTTGACGCCCGCGTCGTAATCGTCTTCAAGGCCCACGTAGTACGTGTTGTTGAAGAACCAACTACTGGAGGCGTACGGCTGGATGCCAAAGGGCACTTGGCTGATGCCCACCTGGGCTTGCAGGGCATCGCTAAAGTTGTAGCCTGCCCATCCGTGATGGATGAAGAGCCCGCCGAAGGCATCCGGGTAGATGGCGTACTCGGCATCGAAAACGAGGTCGCCGTACGAGCCATTCGCGCCGATGCGAAAGGTATCGAAGGTAAAGCCGCCATTGCCAAGCTTGCGGTCGGCCTTCTGTTCAAAGCCGGTGTTGGCACCGTAGGCGCGAAAGAGCGCGTTGAAGCGCAGCGAGCCGGTGAAGTTGACGTCGAGGGTGGGCTCCTCGTCTTGTGCAACAGATGCTGATGCTTCCGTATTGGCATCTTCAGTTGCTGGCTCCGCACCATCGTTGGTGGACTGCGCGGTAGCCAATGGCGCTATCAGGAGGCTAAGGCAGAAGATGCTGAGAAGGGTAACGCGTCGAATCATGAAGTACGGATTGTTAGGGATAGAGAGAACGAAACGGCAGCACAAAGGCGCCGAAACGAAAAACAAGGCAAAGAAAAGGCCTCTGTGCGCACCTGCGTGAGCATGGAGAGCAGCAGAGGCCGGTTGTGTCGCGTTTGCTACTGTGCGGAGGCCGTTGCCGTAGAGGCATTGGCATTTTCAGGAATCCAGCTGCTAACGAGGTCAGGGTGATTCTGAATCCACTCTTGGGCAGCTGCAAAGGGATCATCAGTATCCGCGTCGGGGCGGAATGGCTGCATGAGCGAACTCAGGGCTTCGTTGCCTACGTTCACGTTATCGAAGAATTGCACCACGCGGGGCGGAAACTCGTCTTCAAAGTCGGTGCGGGCGACAGCGAAGATGTCTTCTGGATCGCCAAACACAGGCGACTGCCCCGTCTGGGCTCCTTCAAGGTAACGCAGATCGTAGCGGCCCCACTTCCAGTGCGGCTGCCATCCGGTAACGACGATGGGCTCTTCGTTCTGGATGGAGCGCTGCAGCTCCGACCAGGTGGCGGGTCCGCTGGAGGCGAGTACCTCAAATCCTTCGACGTTGTTGTTAGCCAAAATGTCGCGCGTCTGCTGGTTCACGGCAGCGCCTGATTCGATCCCGTGGATACGTCCATTCAGGGCCTCACGGTGATCAGCCAGATCCGCTACGCTTTCAATGTCAGTGTAGGCGGGCACGGTAAGACCCACGGTGGTGCGGTCGTACCACTGCCCAACCTTCTGGAGGTCGCCGCTGTGCTCTTCCCACGAGGCGCTGTGCGTGGTCGGAAGCCAGGCTTCGACGAACACATCAGCTCCGCCCGAGGCAACGGAGGTGAAGGCCGTGCCGCCCCCGGTAACCTCGCTCATCTGCTCTACTTCTACGTTCAGGCTGTCTTGGAGCAGCTCGTGCATTACGTGGGCCATGGCAATGCCTTCGACCCAGTTCACGTACACGAGGCGAATAGATTCGCGCTCGCCATTGGAGTCGCCCTCAGAGGAGCTGCTGCATCCGGTAAGGAGCAGGCCGCCTGCGAGTAAGAAAACAGCCACCATTGTCGTCCAAGAGGACAACGGGGATTGCGAAGCGTGTGCAGAGTTCATCATGCGAAAAAAGAGGTCTGTGCAATAGATAAATGAGCAGGACGTGCGGCGCACGGAGCAAACCGCCCGTCTTGTCCGCTACCACGCAATGAACGCATCTCCAAATAGTTTATCTGATAACGTAAACTTTGTATAATCCCCGCACATATTTAAGCGTGTTACGAAGGAATAACGGTTGGGGATGCCGATGGGCCGCCCAAGCGAGTGCCACGCGGCACGTCATGAAGATTCGGTGCCTCCGTTTGCGGTGGCCGCTTGCTCGCCAATCGACTGCGTAATGCGATCGAGGTAGATAGCCAGGATGACAATGGCGAGTCCGCCGTTGAAGCCGTCAGCAATTTGAAGCTGGGTAACGCCGCGTACGACCGGACCGCCCAAGCCCTCCGCTCCAATGAGTGCGGCAATGACGACCATCGATAGCGCGAGCATGATGGTCTGGTTAACGCCTGCCATGATGGTTGGCAGGGCCACGGGAAGCTCCACCTTGAGCAGCGTCTGTCGGGTGGTGGCGCCAAAAGAGCGCGAGGCCTCCACGACCTCCTCGGGTACCTCGCGGATGCCCAGGTTGGTAAGCCGCACCACAGGCGGCGTGGCAAAGATAAAGGTGGCAATGACGCCGGGCACCTTGCCGAGTCCAAAGAGCAGCACAGCGGGAATTAGATAGACGAATGCAGGCATGGTCTGCATAAAGTCGAGCACCGGGCGCACGCTCTGATTAACGGTTTCATTCTTTGAGGCCCAGATCCCCACAGGAATGCCCACAACCAGGCAGAGCAGTGTGGCAATGAGCGTAAGCGCCACGGTCTGCATCAGCAGTTCCCAGAAGCCCATGCCAAAAACGAGGGCAGTATCCCAAAATGGGAGCGGAATGGTAACCTGGTCAATGAGTAACAGGCCGATAAAGCTAAACGCAGCCATGCCCCGCGAACAGGTCCACCACGCCAGGGCGGTCAGTAGCGCAATCATTACGTAGCTGGGTGGATAGAGTAGCACCGCCTCCAGTCCGTCAATGAGCAGCGTAATAAACTGCGTGATGGCATCGAAGAACGGGGAGAAGTTGGCTGTAAGCCACTGAATGAGCGACTCAAACTCAGCTCCAATGTCAAATTCAAGCACGGCGTGTTGGTATCCGTTATTGCAAGTAACAACAAAAAAGCATCCCATAGCTATGTACAGCGGGATGCGTTGATCGGAAGGGGTTATGCAGACTCGGTTGCAGGAGCAGACGCTTGGCCATCAAGCGTGCGGCTGACGTGGGCCTTCTCGGGCGTGGCGTCTTTGTTGAGGGCCCCTGACTCCATCAGGTTCTCAATATTGGTCGTAACTTCGGATAGGATGGAGGCGCGGTCGACTACGCCCACAAGTTCGTCGTTGTCGTTGAGGATAGCCACCGGGAGGTCGGCTTCGAACACAACCGGCAAGAGCGCCGCTACAGGCGTGTTTTCGTGCGCCGTAGGTACGTCGCGGGTGAGGGCCTCGTGCAGGTTGGAGCGGTCTTGGGTGCGCAGATCCACGGCGGCGTCAAGGTGCACAATGCCCACGAGGCGCTGCTCGGCATCGACCGCATAGACCAGATCGGTGCCTTCGCTGCGCATCTTGCGAATAGCAACAGCCGGTCCGTGTGGCTGCTCTTCGGACTCAGCGTCGGCCAGGTGTACGGTTGGGTACGACCGCATGAGCGTGGATGCCTGGATGACGCGTGTGCGATCCACGTCTTGCACGAACGAGCGCACGTATTCATCAGCAGGCTCGGTGAGGATTTCTTCGGGTGTGCCTACCTGTACGATGCGCCCAGACTTCATGATGGCGACACGATCTCCAATCTTGAGCGCCTCGTCCAGGTCGTGGGTTACGAACAGGATGGTCTCCTGCATCTCCTGCTGCAGGTTGAGCAGTTCGTTCTGCATCTCGCTGCGGATGAGCGGGTCGAGCGCGCTAAACGGCTCATCCATCAGCAAGATGCTGGGGTCGTTCGCCAGGGCCCGGGCCAGTCCCACGCGTTGTTGCATACCGCCGGAGAGCGCATCGGGCGTATGGTCTTCGTAGCCACTCAGGCCCACCAGGTCAATCGCCTCTTTGGCGCGCTTGCTCCGCGTTTCCTTGTCTACGCCGCGCACCTCCAGCCCAAACTCAACGTTTGATTGCGTGGTGCGATGCGGCAAAAGCCCAAAGTGCTGAAAGACCATCGACACCTTCTGGCAGAGCGAGCGCATCTCATCATCGCTCATCTGTGTGATGTCGTCGCCATCTATCAGCACGGAGCCTTTTGTGGGCTCAATGAGCCGGTTCATGCAGCGGAGCAGCGTAGATTTCCCGCTACCAGAAAGACCCATCAAGACGAAGATCTCGCCTTTGCGTACGCTAAACGAGGCGTCGTTTACCGCAACGGTGCAATCGGTTTTCTCCAGGATCTCCTCGTTGGAGTGGCCCTTGCTAAGTAAGTCAAGCGCCTCGTCAGAGGAATCGCCGAAGACCTTGTACAAGTTGCGCACGTCAATGGCAGGTGGCGCATCCGCAGAAGCGGTATCAGAGTCAGGCATGTAAGCAAGCGGTTGTGAACAACATGCGAGTAGGGGAACCCGAGCGTGACTGTTGCCACAACGAGGTATACCAACAGGTGTTTTGCCTGCATGTGATAACTCTGATAAGGCACGTACGGTACAAACGTGCACCTGCAGCCTGGCCCTTCACGAGGCGAACGGGGCACAAGGAATACCGGGCCGTGCGTGGGGGGACCTCCATGTTGCGGGTATCCGTTTACTCGGAGCCTGGAACAGATTCGTGTCTTGTGCTGCATTATTCTGGTTTTTCCTATGTCTACCTCTCGTTCGGCCCTGTCCGAGCACCGCGCTGACGGAGCTGTCTCATCGATGAATCCGCACCTGAAGCGCCATGTGCAGCCGACGCAGCAGTTCGAGACCGCGGCCTACCTGCGCGGGCTGCGCAACAGGAACCGCGTGATGCTCAGCCGCGCCATCACGCTCATCGAGAGCACGCGTCCCGATGACCAGAAGCAGGCACGCACGGTGTTGGATGCCTGTGCATCTGCCCGTACCAACAGCGTTCGCATTGGCATCACCGGGATTCCGGGGGTGGGCAAGAGCACCTTCATCGAAGCGCTGGGGCTGCACCTGGCAGATTCGGGCAAGCAAGTCGCCGTGCTTACAGTGGATCCGAGCAGTGAGCGCAGTCGCGGCAGCATCTTGGGCGACAAGACGCGGATGCCGAAGCTGGCCACGCACAAGAACGCGTTCATTCGTCCCTCACCCACCGGCGGCTCGCTGGGCGGGGTGGCCCGCACCACACGCGAAACCATTCTGCTGTGCGAGGCCGCAGGATTTACCCACATTCTGGTGGAAACCGTAGGCGTGGGGCAGTCCGAAACCGCTGTGCACGCAATGGTCGACTGCTTCCTGCTACTGGCGCTGGCGCACACGGGCGACGAACTGCAGGGCATCAAGCGCGGCATCATGGAGATGGCCGACGCCATTGTCATCAACAAGGCCGAC
>CAZBTM010000157.1:5407-6485 GCA_964494425.1 uncultured Rhodothermales bacterium
TACAGCTGCTCCCGGAGCGCACGTCGGGGTGGACACCGCCGGTGCTCACGTGCTCAGCCCTCAAGAGCAATGGCATTACGGGGGTGTGGCAATCGGTGCGCGACTGCATCGACCACCTGCGCGAGACGGGAGCCTTTGAGGAACGACGGGCTCAGCAGGCGCGGCACTGGCTGCGGGCCACGATCGACCACGCGCTCCAGCAAGACTTCTACGCAAACGACCGGGTGCAGCAGGCCCTTCCAGATCTGGAGGATGATGTGGCCTCGGGTACGCAGAGCGCCTACACCGCCGCCGAACGTCTGCTGGAGCTATATCGGTTGCCACAGGATGAGGCGTAGCCTCGATATCTACTTATTCAGCAACGATTTGTACTCCGGGTGCTCGTTGATGTAGTGCACCACGTACGAGCAGTACGGCACGACCGTCAGATCCTGCGTGCGGGCATGCTCCAGCACATGCTTCACCATAGTGCCCGCAATGCCCTGGCGCCGGTACTGCGGGGGCACCCCCGTGTGCGTGAGTCCGAGCTGACCATCGAGGCGCCGATACGTAACCACCGCCTCGTGGCCTTCATCGTCGAGCACCGCGATAAAGCGCTGGTTGGCTTCGTCGTGCTCAATCTGGAGGGCGGAGGCGTCGATAGAGGCAGACATAGCGCAAGAACGGGTCAAGATGAAGGCAGAGGGATGCATAGGCACGGCTTCGGCCTGCATGCAGATCCCGCTTCTTTGAGCTATGCAGCCTGCTCGCAGATCGATTTCACGAAGGCGTAGGCGGCCGCGTAGATGCCGGGGTCTTCACTGGCGCGCGGCCCGGCGACATTCAGCACCGCAATGCCGTGTGTGTGCATCCACTGCAGGGCGTCGTTGGTGGCGTGGGAGGGATCCAGCGTTACAACGCGGCACGGACGCCCCCGCTCCTTCGCTTCTTGCTGGGTGAGCGCGGTGCCACCTGCAAGCGGCTGCTGATGCAGGATGAGCGTGCCGTCGCTATCGCGCACGTTCCAGGCGGTGCGCTGCGCATAGCGTTCGGTGGGCGTTTCGGTGAGTGGGTAGCGCGCGGGAATTGGGTCGTCCTC
>CAZBTM010000157.1:6495-7111 GCA_964494425.1 uncultured Rhodothermales bacterium
GACTACGGCTGCACCTTGAAGGCCTTCCGCCGGGAGGTGGTGCAGAACATCCGCTCCTGGAAGCACTCGGGGTTTAGCGCGGACAAGTGCTATCCGCTTGCGCCCCTTTGGGCACCACCCACCTACGGGCACGCCGCACTCCATAGCCGCATCCAAGGCCGCCCGGTCGACGCCCGTCTGCCCGCCCGATACGATGCGTGCAAGCGTCATTGGAGGCATGGTCGCTGTATCCTTCCGCTCAAACCCGTTGGTCTCAGGCCGAAATCGACGACACCGGCACGCGCCGCACGCCATCGGTCATCCAGCAGTCCTGGTATGGTGTCTGCGTCTGTTTCGACAACCGAAACACATACCCAACGGATCCAGACTCGGTAGAGAGCATCACACCCATGCGCGCCTGCGTGGCGGTCTGCTGCACCGCGCTGTATCGAGCGCCGTCGTGGTCGAGCATGGGACCGTACGCCTCCGTTTCAAAGAGCAGCCGAAACCGTTCCAGCGGACCCGTGGCGCGTTTGTTAGCGGGCGAGGCAAAGCGGAACGCCGCCTCAATCCCGGCATCATCATGCGGCATGTCGTTGCGACCCAGCGCATCCACTTGAAGGCGCACGACGTCTTC
>CAZBTM010000158.1:0-6215 GCA_964494425.1 uncultured Rhodothermales bacterium
CCTTGTAGGCATCACGGCTGGAGCCGACCTGATGGCCGTGTGGGAGGCGGTTGTGATTGGCGCCGTAGCAGGTGGACTCGTCTATGCTTCTATCGTTATAATCGACGAAATAATTAAGATTGATGATCCGGTAGGTGCGGTAAGCGTGCACCTGACATGCGGCATTTGGGGCACGCTCGCTGTGGGGCTCTTCGGCGATATGGCAGGGCTGGCACAGGTTGGATATCAGCTTGTCGGTATTGCCGCAGTAGGCGGAGCCACTGTTGCCTTTTGCTGGACGGTGGGCCGCCTCCTTGATGAAACCATGGGGCTGCGTGTCGATCACCACGAAGAGGCCGAGGGTCTTGACGTGGGCGAGCACGCCATGCACGCGTATCACGACCTGGTGCAGACGCATACGCCGTCAAACTCGAACTGACCCACAAAAATAACGCTGCCGCTCAGTTGCCACCTACCAAACAGGCGGCGAATCCGATAAATATGTCGGATTCGCCGCCTGGGTGGTTAGCTATCTGGGTATGTGTTAGCCGCTTGTTCTGCTGGGCATTCGTTGTCCGAGCCGTGTGGCTTTTTGGGTGTGTCGGTGGGCCTTATCCATGTGCCGGTCGATACGACGCTGAATGCGGTCTGCGCGCCGCTGCTCATTGCGGGTGTGATAAAACATTCGTACCGCACGATCGCCAATCTGCTCAACACGCGAGGGGGTGTAGCGTGACCTCTGAAGCGCATGTGTGTGTCGGACAAGCGCATTGTGGCGATTTATGGCATCGATGGAGTGCTGATCGCCAATCGTGTAAATCGCAGAAGCCGCCATGAGGCGTAGCTGATCATCTGTGTTGTGACTGTAGATGCGGGCAAGGTCGCGGCCAACTGTGCTCCAGTCGTAAACAGCTGGATGGCTATGGCTGAGGGTGATAATATTGCGCATGGCCTGCTGCTGAAGGCGAGGGTTATCTGTGTTCAGCAGGACTGCATGTTGCTCAACAACTTGAGCGTGCAGCGGAGGGCGCTCCGTGATCAAAGATTCTTCTGTAAGAAGCTGGGCATGAGTCGCCTGTGGAGTGATCCATACGAACAGGAGGATCGGGACCAGCAGTGTGTACCACGGTAGCGGCACGGGGTGCAGCATATATCCTTTCGTGTTCATTGGAATGCGTTGGAAGCACGCGGGCTAAGGGTATGAGGAATATTTTTCTGTTCTGCTTGGTGGTTTCCAAATTAAATTGTTTGGTTTAAATGGTTTGCAAAAATAATTTAGGAGGATAGTGTGACAAGAACTTATACATTTTAGTTTCTGAGCGCAGGGCTCAACTATGGGTCGGGTATTGGCGCGTCTCGATGCGTCTGCTATAAAAGCAGACATGAAGGAGCGTCAATGCAAGGTGAATCGGCCCGTTCGTGGTGGCGCACAGAAGAGATCGTTGAACCCGGCGCTTGGTGGGCCCGTTCGCACGCCGTGCCTCATCGATCAGCCTCGTCCACAACGCACGTGCCCTGCATGACTGACTTCCCCTTCGATCGCTGCGCTGTACTTGGTACCGGACTCATTGGCGGTTCGCTGGCGGGAGCCCTGCGCCAGCACGCGCCGGGGTGCACCGTGGTCGGGTTCGACCGTCCGCATGTGCTGGAGCGTGCGGAGGAGCGCGGCCTGATCGACGAGAAAGCCGCCTCGATGGGGGCGGCTGTTGATGGGGCGGACCTCGTGATCTTGGCGTTTCCGCCGGCCAAAATTGCGTCAGCCATGGAGCCGCTTGCGCCGCATCTGAACGAGGGCACGGTGGTTACCGATGTGGCATCTGTCAAGCAAGCCGTGGTCGATCAGGCACAGGAGGTGCTGCCCGAGCATGTGACCTTCGTAGGCGGACACCCCATGGCCGGCGCTGAAACCGCAGGCGTTGACGCAGCCGATCCAATCCTTTTCGAGAACGCGGCCTACGTGCTCACCCCAACCGATGACACCCCGTCCGAAGCTGTATCCAACATGCAAGCAGTCGTTGAGGCCGTAGGTGCTACGCCTGTTGTGCTGGCCCCCGAAGCCCATGACCGCATCGTAGCGCGTGTGAGCCACCTACCGCAGCTCCTGGCGGTAACGCTCGTGCAGCACGCGGCCGAGTCCGACGACGATGCGCTGGCGCTGGCTGCAGGCGGATTCCGCGATCTGACGCGCATTGCCGAATCGCCGTTCGATCTGTGGCGCGAGATCTTTGTGGGCAATCAGGGGAGCATTCTGGATGCGCTGGCCGACTTTACGCGTCGCCTGCAGCGGGTGCAGCGCCAAGTGGCTATGGGCGATATGGATGCGCTCGAAGACGACTTTGCAGCTGCCCAGGATGCGCGCGCTCGTCTCCCCGAGGAAGCCGCCGGTCTCATGCAGTCCGTGCACGACTGCACGGTACGCGTTCCTGACGAGGCCGGGGCATTGCACGCCATCAGCAAGCCACTGGCCGAGGCCAACGTGTCGGTACGTAACATCGAACTGCTTCGCGTGCGCGACGGCACGGGCGGCACGTTCCGGCTCTCATTTCGAAGCCGCGAGGCGCTGCATACGGCCCTGGATGTGCTCAACGCTGCCGGATTTGATGCCCAGGCCGCGTAATCCAAACAATACTCCGTATCTCCACCACACGACACAAATACGGATGAAATCAGCGCGGCGCGTTGCATCCGCTGTCGGCAGGCCCTATACTTCCGACTGTTCATTCGCTCAACCGTTCACCTGTTGCCCCACGCCATGCCCAACACGCTTGCAACCACGCCCCTCTACGATGTGCATGAACGCCTGGGAGCCCGTATGATGCCGTTTGGGGGATTCGATATGCCGGTGCAGTACAGTGGCATTATCGACGAACACCAGGCGGTGCGCAATGCGGCAGGGCTCTTTGACGTGAGTCACATGGGCGAAGTGGAGGTAACCGGCCCCCACGCTGAAGCGTTCGTGCAGCAGCTTGTAACCAACGACGCGGCGGCCCTCTACGACGGCAAAGCGCTCTACACGGCCATGTGCACGCCCGAAGGCGGCATCATTGACGACCTGCTCGTCTACCGCCGTGCGGCTGACTCCTTCCTGCTTGTGATTAACGCGGGCAATCGGGACGAAGACTGGGCATGGATGCAAGATCACAACCCGATGGGTGCAACGCTGGCGAACCGCTCCGACGACTACGCACTGCTGGCGCTGCAGGGCCCGTCAGCCTTCGACATTGCGCGCCCGTTTGTGGGTGAGGCGCTCGACGACCTCCCGTTCTACCATTTCATGGAGGCGGAAGATGGCGCGTTTATGGAGTGCGAGCGTGCCATCATCTCGCGCACCGGCTACACCGGCGAGCCGGGGCTGGAACTCTACATTGCGCCCGACGAGGCTGAGCAGGTGTGGACCACGCTCCTCGATGCAGGCGCCGACCACGGACTGAAGCCTGCTGGGCTGGGGGCACGCGACACGTTGCGTATGGAGGCGGGTTTCTGCCTGCATGGCAACGACATCTCCAAAGATACCAATCCCTACGAAGCGGGGCTCGGCTGGATCGTCAAGCTGGATGCTGGCGATTTCGTTGGTCGTGAGGCGCTGCAAGCCATCAACGAGGCGGGGCCCGAGCGTAAACTGGTTGCTTTTGTGGCGCAAGAGCGCGGCATCCCGCGTCATGGCGACGACCTTGCCACGCCCAACGGCACCCCACTGGGGTCGGTAACCAGCGGCACGCAGTCGCCTACGCTGAGCACCGGCATTGGGCTCGGGTACGTGCCGAACGACGCCGCCTACACGGCGCCGGGTACTGCACTGGCTGTGCAGGGGCGCCGTCCTGTAGCAGTCGAGGTAGCGAAACCGCCGCTGCATACCTCGTAGCTCTTCGAGCTGTGACAGACCCTTGCAGGATGCAACAGCATGCGTGCCTCAAGACGTATATGGCACATCCTGAACAGAACTATGATGACTGAATGCATTACTGCGGGCCTGCGTATGGGCCTGCTGCATCCAGCCTGCTCCTCATTACACGACGCCCCACACGGTTCATGAACGTAGAGGTATTCCTTACCCACACCACCGTTACCGAAGACGATGTGCGTGGTCGTGCAGTCGTGGTCATCGATGTGCTTCGGGCCTGCTCAACCATCAACACCGCACTACACAACGGCGCCCGCGCGGTGATGCCCGTGCTCGATATGGCGCAAGCCAGCAAAATTGCGGCGAACCTTGACCCCGACGTGTTTCGGTTGGGCGGCGAGCGTAACGCCGAAAAGATTGAAGGCTACCACCTTGGCAACTCGCCACTTGAGTACACTGAAGACGAAGTCGAAGGGCGCGATGTGATTCTCAACACTACCAATGGAACCAAAGCCCTCGAACGAGCAAAAACTGCTCGTCATCTGGTGGCCGGGTCGTTCTTGAATGTAAGCCGCATCGCGCGCTTTCTGAATGCGCAAGATTGCGACGTCACCATTATCTGTGCCGGACATGAAAACCGCGTCTCGCTCGAAGACACCATCTGCGCCGGGGCGCTGCTGTACCGGCTCTGGGATGGCACCGAACCCGACCACGTTTCCGATGCCGCCCACACGGCCTACTCGCTCTTCCTGTACAACCGAGACCACCTCGACGTCACGCTGCGCAATACTAACCACGCGCGTCGCCTTACGGAAAACGGCTACGCCGATGACGTCGACTACTGCTATCAGATTGACCGTATTCCTGTTCTTCCCTACTATACAGATAACCGCCTCGTTATGCACGAGGTGTCCTCCGAGCCGGTAAGCACGCCCACAACCGCGCCATGATGACGCCGTGTGGCGCCTGCTTTTGTGGGAATGCTACCGCACACCGGACTCGTTACCTTCCTGTATGGCGCCTTGCATAGCGCGTTGGCTGATCGCTCCACTGCCATGGCATCCACTCGTCGAAAAAAGAAATTGTTGGGCGTTCTGTGCATAGGGCTGTCGGTACTTGCTGCTCTGGCCGTGCTTTCCTACACGCCCTCCGACAACGAGGCCGTATTGGCGTTTTTCGACGCGGGACAGATGACCCACAGTGTAGGTGTGAACAACTGGCTTGGCCTTGTGGGGGCCGCACTGGCTTGGGCCTGCGTGCCCAACTTCCTGGGCTATCTGGCTGTGGTGCCGTGTATCCTGACTGGAGTCGTAGGCTGGTACGTAGTGCGCCACCGCCCGCTGAGGCCGCTGGTTCCCCACGTGCGGAATGCGCTTGCTGGGGCGTTCCTCGTTGCTGTTTTTTTCGGATGGGTGGGGCTGGCGTTTGACCTTCCTATGACCCGCTGGGCGGGTGCGGTTGGCTCTGCGGTTGCCTATGCGTTTGTGCAAGTAGTTGGCATAATTGGCACGTTTCTACTGCTCACGATAGGCGCGGTGGCAGCCGGGCTCTTCCTTGCAGAGGGCACGATGCAGGGCGCCATGCAGCGTGCCGTGCGCAGCGCGCAGACCGCCCGCACGAATGCGCACCCTTACGTGCAGCGGGCGCTGCGTTGGATGCGCGCTCGCATGCAAGATACCAACGTCGACCCGAATGCGCCCCTCCCCGACGCTTCTTCCACCTCGCCTGCTTCTTCCCCTGACGCAGATTCGCCGTCCTCTGATGCGGATGCCGAGCGGCCCACCATTCAAGATCCCACCGCCCCCCAGGTAACCGGGCTGCGGCTGGTGCGCAATGATGACAAAAACGGTGACGAGGAGGCAGAGGACGAGCCGGTAGCGCCCAGCACGGAAGCGGACACCGATACGACTGACGATACGAATCCCACTGACGCGGGCACCGCGGACGCCGAGGCCGCTCGTGTAGAGCAATCGACATCAGCCCCAGATCCGGAAGCAGGCGCTGCCGACACCAACTCTGTCGACACCGCTATGCCGTCTGAGATGCAGCGGGCTGTGCCTTCGTCCGAGTCTAAGGAAGAGAACCTGGACGACAAGGAGCCGGACGAAGATGCTGACGTTATCCGGTTTGATGAGGTGCGGGCCCGCATTCGAGCGGTGCAGGAGCGCATGCAAGGAGCCCGGCGATCGCCCAGGCAGGACGTGCCGCTTGAGGATGATGAACCGTCCACCGCGCGCCCTGATGCCGATTCGTTGGACGAACATGACGCGCGGGAGGCCAACGCTGAACCGGAGTCCAATGTAGCGGAGTCTGCGACGGGGCCATCGCCCGAAGCGCCGTCGCTTTCGTATCCCCCTGACCCCGACCCGTTATTCGAGCATGCCGCCCATGTGGT
>CAZBTM010000158.1:6267-7009 GCA_964494425.1 uncultured Rhodothermales bacterium
CTCCTAACTGATGTAATCGTTTCACATATCCCTGATTTTGTTGTGACTTCGTTCCCCACCCTCGGCATTTTAGGCGGCGGCCAACTCGGTAAGATGATGGCGGCTGAGGCGGTGCGCCTGGGCATGGGCGTACGGCTGCTCTCGCCCAAAGACGCCGGTCCCATGCAGGCGTATGCCCACGCCACTACCGCTGACTGGACCGACTCAGAGATCCTGCGCGACTTTGCGACGGGATGCACAGCGGTTACGGTGGAGAGTGAGTGGGCCCCTGCCGATGTGCTGGCGCCGGTGTGCCCAGAGGACACGGCGCTGTGGCCCAGCCCGCAAACGCTGGGCTGGATTCGGCACAAGGGCGTGCAGAACGACCGGTTGGCTGCACACGACCTGCCGCTTCCGTCGTATCGGTGCTGTGCCACGCCAGATGAGGTGCGCGCTGCGGGGGAGGCGCTCGGCTGGCCGCTTATGCTGAAGCAGTACGAAGGCTCGTACGATGGCTACGGCAACCGCCTGGTGGAACGCCCCGACGAGGTCGACGAGGCGTGGAACGACCTGGCTGCCGACGATGGCGTGCTGGCAGAGCAGTGCATTGACTTTGTGCGCGAGCTGGCCGTGCAGATTGCACGCCGCCCCGATGGCACCTCGGTGGCGTACCCGGTAGTGCACACGGAGCAGCGCAACCATCGCTGCCACGCCGTGGTAGCCCCCGCACCCATGGCCGACGATCTGGCTGAAGAGGCGCAGG
>CAZBTM010000159.1:0-6116 GCA_964494425.1 uncultured Rhodothermales bacterium
ACCGACTGGCAGCAGCTCTTGCGCGACGAGGCGGAGGCGCAGTTCGACGACGCGAAAGACCACGCGCCGCAGTCCGCCACCCGGTACTGGCGCGCCCACAGCAGCGCGGAATCCATCTTCCAGGGCGCGCTTCGGACCCACCTGCCCGAGACCTTTGCGGATCCCCACACCACTGCGCATACCGAGTAACCCCTGCATCTTCGACATTCTACCGCTTCCCAATCCACTGCTTTTATGCCCGATACCTCTGCTCCATCAACCGCTGCACGCGACGCGGATGCGCCCGATTCTGCCGAACGCCCCGACCTGGCAACTGCGGTAGGCCGCGCAGCGGGCATGCTCAGTCCCGAAAACGGCAGCATCTCCAATGGCGATCGGGCGGCGCTGCGTCGCATCAACACGGACGCGCCCGTAACTCCCGCGCTCTGGAAAGTGCTGCACCACCTCGGCATTCCCGAACCCGACCCGCAGTACGACACCTCGGAGGCTCGCCACGAACGCAACTGGGGCCTTCTACTCATGGGCATGGCCCACTGCGCCGGACTGCACGACTACGACGTGCCGCTCGGCAAAGCGCTCGCGCTGGCGGGCTGGTCGGAGCTGCGCTTTACCCGTCTGATGGAGGCCGACAACGAGACGCTGCCTGCACTCATGCGACGCATGGCGCAGTACTTGGCCAGCAAAGACCAGCGTGCCAATTGGGCTGATGTCGCCTTCCTGCTGTTCACGCGCGGCGATGCCGGGCACAAGGTGCGGCTTCGCATCGCCCGCGCCTACTACCGCACGCTCTACCAGCAAGAACAAGACGACTCCTGACATCGGGCAGCCCGGCCCTGCTGCCTACGACTCTCTTTTACGCGAACTGATACGCCTTCTATGTTTATTCAGCTTCACACCCTCACCTCGTACCCTTCGGCCCTGCTCAACCGGGACGATGCCGGGTTTGCCAAAACCCTTCCGTTTGGCGGCACCACCCGCACCCGCGTCTCCTCACAGTGCCTCAAATACCACTGGCGCAACTTTGACGGGCCCGAGTCCATCCGTGACGCCGGCGAAGACATGTCCATCCGCTCACGCGAGACCTTTCAGCGCCGCGTAGCTCAGCCGCTCATTGACGAGGGGCACCCGGCTCCGCTCGTACGCGCTGTCACGTTTGCGCTGAAAGAACGACTGCTGTCGGATAAGAAAGCCGGAAAGCGGGATACGAAGAAAATTATCGATCCCGGCGAAGACGACAACCCGTGGGAAGAAATCCACACCAACCAGATCGTCGTGCTGGGCGCGCCGGAAGTCCGCTACCTGCGCGAGGTGGCCACCGAGAAGATTGAGGCCGCCCGCGAGGAGCTGTCGGTATTCTGGGACGACCATCCCGACCTCGACAAGGACACCGTGAGCGATGCGGCTGACCTGATGCGCGACATCTCCAAGCGCGATCTCAAGAAAAACCTCAAAGGGCTGCACATGGCCTCGGGGCTCGACGCCTCGCTCTTCGGGCGCATGGCCACGAGCGACGTGCTGGCCCGCGGCGATGCGGCCATCCACGTAGCGCACGCCTTCACCACGCATCCCCAGGAAGCGGAGAGCGACTACTTCTCGGCCGTCGACGAACTGCGCCGCGATGAGCCCGAAGCCAGTGGCGAGCTCGGCGCCGGGCATATCAACACCAAAGAACTCACCAGTGGACTGTTTTACAGCTACGTGGTGATTGACGTCCCGCTTCTTGTCTCAAACCTCGAAGGTGTCGATCAAAGTAACTGGCAAGAGGCCAACCGCGAGTTGGCGTCGGAGGTGATGCGCCGCTTTGTGCATCTGATGACGACCGTCTCTCCTGGCGCTATGCTCGGCTCCACCGCGCCGTACTCGCACGCGCAGTGCCTGCTCGCCGAATCGGGCACCGCCCAGCCGCGCACGCTGGCCAACGCCTTCCAGTCCGCCGTGCCGCGCAAGAACGTGCTGAAGCACAGCTACGACGCCCTGGCCGACTACCTGCAGGATATGGACGGCATGTACGGCCACGAAAATGCCCGTCGCCTTGCCGCGATGGGCCCAACCAACGGGCTGGTGGATGCCACGGGCGTTGATCACACCCACACGGTGCCCGAAGTGGCCCAGTGGGCGGGCGCGCAGGTGGAAAACGCGTAGCGCATCCGTATCCGCCGTTCTCTTCGCATCAACCTGCATTTGTATGGATACGCTTATTCTTCGCTTCGATGCGCCGCTCATCAGCTTCGGTGCGCCGATTGTAGACAGCCACGGGGTGATCCAGCCCTACCCAGCCCTGTCGATGATGACGGGGCTAATCGGCAACGCGTTGGGCATCGACCACCGCGAGTCGGACCGGCTGCAGCGCCTGCAAGAGCGTCTGCGCTACGCCTCGCGCCGCGACCGCAAGGGCCGCCAGATTCAGGACTACCAGACGGTAAACCTGGGCGCGCCCTACATGGATGACAAGCGGGCGTGGACCACGCGCGGCACGCTCGAACAGCGCAAGGGCGGCTCCGCCAGCAGCGGCACCCACATCCGCCAGCGCGACTACTGGGCCGACGCGGTGCACACCGTGGCCTGCACGCTCGACCCGACAGATGAGGAACCGACCCTGGACAATGTCGAAGCCGCGCTGCAGCACCCGGCGCGTCCGCTCTTCCTGGGACGCAAGCCGTGCCTCCCGGCGGGCGACCTTGTGGTTGGGCGACGCACGGCCTCCAGTCTGGTGGACGCGCTGCGCCATGCCCCCTTGCATACCCGCGCCGACCACCAGGGCGACCCCGACGCCACGTATCCCGCCTGGTGGCCCACCAGTGGGCACGCCAACCCCGACACACCCGACGCCACCCGCCGTCCCGTGACCGACCAGCGCGACTGGACCAACCAGATCCATGTCGGCGAACGGTGGATTGCGGCGGGGGATCTTTCTGTTGAATCGACCCCCACTGCCCATGACTAACGCAACCGCCACCGCCTCCCTGCACATGATCCAGTTCGAGCTGGAAGCGAAAGGGCTGACCACGCTCGGACGCATGCTTGGCCTGCCCCTGCGGCAGACCGATACCAACTACCTGGTGCACTGCGCCCTGGGTGAGCTATTTCAAGATCAGGCGCCCAAGCCCTATAGCGTCGAAAACGACGGCGCGCCGGGACGTCAGGTGCGCGTGCTGGGATATACCGATGTAGATGACGACACCTTGCAGTCCCTGGCGCAAGGCTTCGCCTCCCCCACGGTCTACCAGATTGGCCAGTGGGAGCGTCTCGCCTCCAAGCCGATGCCCGATACGTTTCCCGAAGGCATACGTCTCGGATTCGAACTGCGCGCCTGTCCGGTGATCCGCAAATCCTCGGCGGGCAGCGGCACCAACAAAAAGGGCGACGAGCGCACCTGGAACGCCGGCCAAGAGCTCGACGCCTTTCTGGCGCGGCAGTGGACCAGTGACGAATCGCTCGAACGCGAACCCGTCTATGTTCAGTGGCTACAGCGCCAGTTCAATGCGCGCGGAGGAGCCAAACTGCTCGACGCCGGGGTGGAGCGCTTCTCGATTGAACGAATGGTTCGCCGCACGCAGACAAGCGCGAACGGCGACCGCACGGCTCACACCGTAAAGCGCCCCGACGTGACGCTCAGTGGCACGCTCACCGTCACCGACAGTGATGCCTTCCAGGCGCTCATTCGCTCCGGCATCGGACGCCACAAAAGCTTTGGCTTTGGGATGCTGAAAGTGCGGCGCGCGTGATGAATCAAGGTGGGGAAGGGCGAACGTGTGGATAAGAGTGCATGTGCAATCCCATTCTTCCACCCCTCCACTCCTCCATTCTTCCATCCCTCAACTCTTATGCCGCTCAAAGGACGCCTCGGACTCGAAACCGCTCGCATTCCCCATGCCGATCGGCACGGGCTCATGTGGCTGGAGCGCGGACGATTGGCTGTAGAAGCCGGGAATCTCGTGTTTACCACCGCTGGGTTCTATGATGTGGAGGCGGGGGCCTACGACATTCCGTTTCAGCAGGTCTCGAACCTGCTGCTCGGGCCCGGCACCGTGATCAGCCACGATGCCCTGCGCCTGCTGGCGCGTCAGCAAACCGGGGTGCTCGCAGTCGGATCGCGAGGGGTACGGCTCTATGCGGCCAGCATGCCGTTTGGCCCCGATCGGGCCAAGCGCGCCCGCAAACATGCCGAACTGTGGGCCGATGAAGACACGCGCATCGATATTGCGCGGCACATGTATGCGATTCGAATGGGCGGGGAGCTTCCCAAATACCATCGCGACCTCGACAGCCTCCGTGGCATGGAGGGAAGCCGCATGAAAAAGGTCTACCAAAACCTGGCCAATCAGCACGGCATCAACTGGGACGGACGCCGCTACGACCGCCACGCTCCCGACTCCGATGATGCCATCAACAAAGCCATCAACCACGCCTCAACCGCTATGTATGCGGCGGCTCGTGTTGCTGTAGCTATTACCGGCACCGTGCCCCAGCTTGGCTTTATCCACGAATCCTCGGGTCACGCCTTTGCGCTCGACATTGCCGACATGATGCGCAGCACCGTGACGTTGCCTATTGCCTTTCGCGCCACAAAGCGGCATAACCAGCGCGGACGCACCAACATCGAGGCAACAACCCGCAAGCTGGCCGGGCGCACGCTGCATAAAGACGATATTATTCCGACCATGATCGATCATATCAAAGAGGTCCTTGATGTCGATGACCGTAGCCGTAACGCGTAACACCCCTGACCGCTTCAACGGATTTCTGGCCTCCTGTATGCACGACATTGCGCCCGGGGTGTACGTGGCGCCACGCATGAAAAAGGCAGTGCGCGAGCGGCTCTGGACCGTGATGCTCGACTGGTCGGAGCTTCTTCCGTCCGATGGGGGCGTTGTGCTCTTCTGGAAGAGCCGAACCGCGCCGTCGGGGCTGGGGATGCGATTCGTTGGATGGCCGAAGAAAGAGCTCGTTGAGCACGAGGGCGTGTGGCTCACAGTGCGAGCCCTCACTGCGCAGCACGACGTGGAGGAACTGATGGAACTGGAGGATCCCGAAGAGCCAGACGTTGCTCCAGACGATCCGGTATTGTGGACGGCTGATGCGCAGGAGTCAAGCCCCTCAGAATGACGCAAACGTACGCTCCATGCCTACACGATACGCCCCCGACTGGCCGCTTTTGACCAGCCCGCTGCGCTTTTTTGACCTGGAAACGACCGGACTGCGTCCAGATCGGGGCGCGCGCATTACAGAAATCGCGGTGTTCGGGCAGGACGTGTGGCACGTCGCATGGTCGCGCACTCGTGAAACGCGTCAGCCGACTCCTGAGCTTCAGGCAGCGCTCCACGACACGCTCACGCATCTGACAGAAGGCATTGTCGTAGGCCATAACCTGTCGTTTGATTTCAAGTTTATCGCCTACGAGGCCGAGCGCCTCGCCCTCCATCTTCCGGCGCTATACTACATCGACACGCTTGCGTTGGCCCGCACCCACCTTACGCTCTCCGACATGCAGCTGGCCACCTGTTGCCACGCACTCGAATGCGCCCCCGACGTAGCGTTCCACACCGCGCAGGGCGATGCGAAGGCGACTCGGGCGCTGCTCTGGGCACTGGCGAAGCGGTTTGACCTTCAGACGCTGGCGGATGCGAGCGTTCAGCGCATGCAGTGGGGTACGTAGGTGGGATACGCAGGAATGGACGCCATAACGTAGCTGATGTCTGATGCGTACAGGTAGGGCGCGCGGATGGCAACGGGTAGCTCAAATCGGGAGCATTGTGCCACGACTGATCAACACATCCCCTAATGAAGTGGGAGCCGCATTCAGCCGCCAAAACGACAGTAGCGCACCTTCTTGAAAGTGATCAACCTATCCCCTATGCTATGAGATACATACGACCTGTGTCATGATGACGCAGGGATGCCTCCGCACCCGCGGAGATAGACCTTACGAGTCAGCCATTGGGGGATTTGGATGCAGGATGCCTCCGCACCCGCGGAGATAGACCTACGAGTGGTTTCGTTTCCCTGGTCCAATACTTGATGCCTCCGCACCCGCGGAGATAGACCGTTTCGCCAGTGGCTCTACGGCATGGAGAAGCTGATGCCTCCGCACCCGCGGAGATAGACCTTGTCATGCT
>CAZBTM010000159.1:6215-6989 GCA_964494425.1 uncultured Rhodothermales bacterium
GATAGACCCAGGCGGTACGCATCGAAGCGAAGGAGTGCCGCGATGCCTCCGCACCCGCGGAGATAGACCTAGCGCTGTCATTTGCATCAATCTGTGTTTGAAGATGCCTCCGCACCCGCGGAGATAGACCCAGACCGCAACAACGACGGCGGGGACGAACAGAGATGCCTCCGCACCCGCGGAGATAGACCTCATTACCATCAGCGTAATGCTGGCCGCGTTTCGATGCCTCCGCACCCGCGGAGATAGACCCGAGCGGGCGCGTATACGAAAGTATCTCGGGCAGATGCCTCCGCACCCGCGGAGATAGACCTTTGCACAAAACAACAACGAGCGCAAAACGCTTGATGCCTCCGCACCCGCGGAGATAGACCTTGGGGTCCATTCGGTCACGTCAAGCTCTCCAAGATGCCTCCGCACCCGCGGAGATAGACCTGTGAAGCAGCTGTGAACTCTATCTACGAAGCGGATGCCTCCGCACCCGCGGAGATAGACCCCGCCTTCGTTCTGGGGGTCTTCTAAGCTACCCGATGCCTCCGCACACGCGGAGATAGACCGGGCGACGGCACAGGCACGATCCGTATCACGCGTTGGTGTCAAACAGTACGCGCATGCCGAGTCAAAACGTCTATGCGAAGAACGACCGGTACGCCAACGGTCTGGACGTGCCTTGTTAGCGAGCTTGGGGGCATCACGCAACCCTGGGTCTTCTCTTGCGGCTTCTTCCTTGATTCAGGCATGCTTTTTCACAGCATGCCCCCCCCCCACTGCTGA
>CAZBTM010000160.1:0-1872 GCA_964494425.1 uncultured Rhodothermales bacterium
GCCCGTCCTCGGTGTAGCGCCAGTACATGTGGTTGACGCGGTCGGTGGCGTCGAAAACGGTGACCAGAGCCCCGGAACGCAACCGCCCGAGGGCGATGTCGAGCATCCGCTCGCCCGGCTGGAGTTGCACGACGCTGCGCATGCGCTGGACCTCGTTGTAGTCGGCGTCCACCAGGGGCACGCCCTGCTGGAGCACCGTCTGGACGTAGCGCTTCCGCTCGTCGTAGAGCCGCCGGGAGATGTTGGCCGTGCTCGCGCCCACCGACGCTGCAGCGGTCTTCAGCGTGCTCAAAGGCTGTGGCCTCCCCAACCGGCTGCAGGGCGTTCTCGAAACCGAGTCGGGCACCAACGACCCCATCAGCATCTACCTGACGCTGCTCCTGGCCGCAATCATCACAACGGGCGAGGCCAACCTGAGCGCACTCGTGGGGGGCGTGGTCCTGCAGCTGGGCGCCGGAGCCGCACTCGGCTACGCCATGGGGCGCGGGCTCGTTGTAGTCATCAACCGCGTAGAGGTCGATAGCGTGGGCCTCTATCCGGTGCTTGCCCTGGCGGGCGGACTCCTTACCTATGCGTTCACCGAACTCGTAGGCGGAAACGGCTTCCTCGCTATCTACATGGTGGGCATTGTGCTGGGCAACCGCCCGCTGGTGCATCGCCATAACATCCAGTCGTTCATGGACGGCATGGCCTGGGGCGCGCAGATCCTCATGTTTGTGCTGCTGGGCCTGCTCGTGGCCCCTGCCGAGCTCGTTCCGCACATTCCCACCGCGCTCCTCCTTACCGTCGGACTCATCCTGGTGGCGCGCCCGCTCTCGGTGATGCTTACGATTGCGCCGCTGGGGCTTCTGCACAAGCTGTTTCGGTTTAGCTGGCGCGAGCAGGGGCTCCTCTCGTGGGCCGGACTCAAAGGCGCTGTGCCCATTATCTTAGCGCTCGTTCCGCTCCTGAACGACGTCCCCGGCAGCACCTTCATCTTCAACGTAACCTTTGTGTGCGTGGTGGTGGGCACCGCCGTGCAAGGGCTGAGCATTGCCCCACTGGCCCGCTGGCTGGGCCTTACAGGCGCCCCCGAGCCCGAGGAGCCGCTGCGCATCGAACTCATTGGGGCAGCGCCCCCCGGCAGCCACCTCGTGGCGGAAAACGCGATCCTGCTGCCGATCGCCCGCGCCCGGCTGACACGGGCCGACCTGCGGCTTCTGTCCGATGCGCCCGCCGTAGGGCAGCGCCTTGCCGATCTCGACATCCCAGCCCACATGGTAGTCGCCGCCGTGGTGCGCAACGGAACGCTCATTGCCCCCCGCGGGGCCCTTCGCTTCCAACCTGATGACCATGTGTATGTTATTATGGAGGATGCAGAAGCCAATCACCTGCCCCGCGTATTCGTTCCGGTCGCGTCTTCGCCCCCCAGTTCGTCGTAGATCGACCCGGTCTCGTTTGTCAAGCTACCCGCTCGCGCATCATGCCTACCGATTCCAACATCCCTGCCGCCGCTCGCACCTGGCGCACCGCCTTCGCCGATGCCATTGCCCCCGACACGGTGGCCTTCCAGACGCACGACACCGCGCACGCCCGGCATCGCGCTGCCTGTGCCGAGGCGGACGATGTGACGTTTCACGACCTGGGTACGAGCGAGGAGGGCCGCCCGCTCTACGGCATCACCGCCGGATCGGGGCCCGTGCACCTGAGCTGCATCGCGGGCAACCACGCCGATGAGCCGGTGGGCCCCGAAACCCTGCGCTACCTCGTCGATCGTCTGCTGGACACCTCGCCCGATGCGTCGTGGCGCCGGGGCCTTCGGTGGACGATCGTGCCGCACACCAACCCCGACGGCGAGGCCATCGGCGTGCTGCGCGCCACCGGAAGCGGCGT
>CAZBTM010000160.1:1882-6985 GCA_964494425.1 uncultured Rhodothermales bacterium
CGAGGCCCGCAATCAGCCGTGGATCACCGCCTGGCCTGATGCCGAAGCCTACTTCGCACACCGCATTCGCGAACTGCCGGGCCGCGACATGGAGTTTGGCTTCCCCGATCTGCGTGCAGAGAACGAGGCGGTAAGCCGCTTTCTCCGTGAGCAGGGGCCGTTCAGCGCGCACCTTAGCGCGCACGGCATGGGCGTAGCCGCCGGGGCACTGCTGCTCATCCACCCGCACTGGAGCTTCCGCACCAACGGCCTCCAGACGCTCTACCGTGAGGCCGCGGCCCAGGCCGGAATGAACCTGCACGACCACAACCGGCAAGGCGAAAAAGGCTTCTTCTGGATCGGACCCGGCTTTACCACCACCCCGAATGGCGCTGGGATGCGCGCCTACTTTCGAGCCCAGAACGACCCGGAGATGGCATCGCGCTTCCTGGATAGCTCGATGGAGTTTGTGGAGGCGCTGGGCGGCATGCCGCTCTCAGTGGTGACGGAGGTGCCGCTGTTCGTGCTCGACTCGCCCACGCCTGTGGGCGGTCCGCCCCCACGCTACACTGCCTTCAAGGAGGTACTGCCCCGCATCCAGCACGAACTGCAAACGGCGGGCGCGTCCCGTACGCTGTCCGACTTCGATCTACAGCCGCTTCCGCTTCACACCGCCATGATGCTACACAGCACCGTGCTCGGCGGCATGATTGCCACGTGCCAGGTGCATAATCAGACCAATGATGATGCATCATAGCTATTTTAACGCGCGCTTACTGTGTACTACAGCGAAATGCGTGACAATACCATGAAAGAAAGCGCTTTTGGTAGGTGTAGGGGTTGAACCCAATCTACGCCGCCGTATATAGACAGGCGAATATGTGTAGCCTCCCTCCCAACCATCCACAACTCATGATTAAGAAACGCGCATACAAAAACGTGGTGCGAGTCACCTTCGAATTGCCCGGCGATGCCGTGAACGAGCACGCGGGGGTAGCGGGCAGCTTCAACGACTGGACGCCCAGCGATCTGCCGATGGAGTACGTAAAGACGCGAGATGTGTGGAAGGCCGCTGTGTCGCTGGAGCCCGACTCGACATACGAGTTTAAGTACCGCATCGATAGCGATGCGTGGCTCAACGATCCAGAGGCCGACGACTACGCCTCGAACCCGTATGTGGAGAAGAACAGTGTGGTACACACCTAATCGGGTTGTGCAGGTCTTCTTCCTCCTTTGTCGATCGCCGCCTTGTGGCAGAATGCGCGGTCCTGACATCCCCCATTCCCTCACGCTGTTCGGGCCTTTCCCCCTTCGCGAAGGGGAGACACGAGCGTTAGCGACTGACGAAGCGAAGCGGAGTACATGTCGCGCAGCGACAAAGGGGGATGCTCACCCCGAAAGGACAATGGAAAAACTTGCACATCGCATTAATCGTGCCGTGCTAATTCCGGCTCTCATGCTGCGGGTGGGGGCGCCCGCGGCGCTCGGGCCACGCAAGCAGCGCCACCACCGCAACGGGAGCCAGCAGCGTGGCCGCGAGCAGTCCGCCGGTGACGGCAACAGCCAGGCCCATCCAGAAGTCATTTTCAGCAGGAAAGACCAGCAGCGGCAGCATCGCCACGCAGGTAGAGATGGTCGTTGTCCACATCGGGCGCAGGCGCTCGCGCACCGCCAACCGGGCCAGCACCGCAGCCCGTCCATGCGGGCGAGCCGTGCGAAGCTGACGGTAGCGGTCCACCAGCAAGATAGCGTCGTTGGCGGCAATGCCCACCAGCAGAACCACGCCGATGAACGCGCCCTCGGCAAAGGCGATGTCGGCCCACCAGAATCCAATCGCCAACCCAATGGCCGCCAGCGGCAGGCTTACGAGCACCAGCACGGGCAGCCGCCACGATTCAAACACGACGGCGGTAACCAGCAAAATAAGCAAGACGGTAGCGGCAATGACCCAGCCAAAAGCTTGGCGCGTTTCTTCGGTAAAGAAGAAGCTGCGGCTCCGCTCCAGCCGATAGCCTGCAGGCGTCTGAAAGCCCTCCAGTACCCCGTTGATGTACTCGCTCCCCATGCGGTTGGGCCCGCGGTAGTCGACGCGAATGTAGCGCTTGTACTGCTGGTTTTCGCGTTCGATGCTGCTGGGCACCTCCTCGACCGCGTAGTCACTCACGCTCTTGAGCTTCACCTGCATCGAGTCGGTTACGGGCAGCGGGCGATCCACAAACGTGTCGATGTCGATGGATTCTGCGCCCTCCACAACAATACGGAGTGGGACCTGCGTTTCGCCCGTCAGGTCGGCAAAGAGCGCAGGGAAGCGCGTGGAAAGCACGGGGCGCAGTTCGCCCGCAATGTGCTGGGCGCGGAGCCCGGTGCGAGCCGTTGCCGCAGCCGGCCAGTCGAGTGTAAGCACCTCACGCGGTGTCTGGCGGCCAAAGCGTCCGGCATTGGTATTCACGGAGGCGACGCGTCGGCTGCCCGCACGCAGGCGTTCGGCAAAGCGCTCGGCCAGCGCCGCCAGGTCGTCGTAGTTGGATCCACGCGCTTCGATGGTATAGCCCGAGGCCATGCCCCCCACGCCGCTGTAGTAGCCTTGCGGAAGCAGTCCGCC
This sequence comes from uncultured Rhodothermales bacterium, assembly GCA_964494425.1. Taxonomy (GTDB): domain Bacteria; phylum Bacteroidota; class Rhodothermia; order Rhodothermales; family Salinibacteraceae; genus Longimonas. The sequence continues at coordinate 4,464 of CAZBTM010000160.1, forward strand.
TACCGATACGCGAATACCGGCCAGCAGCACCGCCTCCTGAATCAACTCTTCGCGCACAATGTAGGGCTCGGCGGTGTCGAGCGCAGGCTCGTAGAATTGCACCTGCATGTAGGCCGAGCGCTCGCTGATGCGCGCAATGGTGCGCTCTACCGACTCGGAGGCCAGCGCGACCTGCTCAAAGCGCTGCATGAGCGAGTCGGCCCGGTGAATCGGGTTGCCGGGGGGAAACCCCAGGCGCACGCGCACCGACGGCTCCGTATCAAAATCCCACTGATCGCCAAAGTCGGTCGTCTCGAAGAATGGACGCAGTACGCCGCCCAGCGCCGGGTCGAGCCATTCGCGGGCGTCACGCACCGCATCGCTGCCCAGGGTGGTGTTGTAGACGGCGGCCCAGCGGGCTTGGGGGACCCCTCTATGCGGTCGGGGAGCAGCCACAGCGGGGTGCCCAGCAGAAGCAGGAGCAGCAGCGCGATTGTTTTGGGGAGGCGTGCTGCAGCCCAGAACGGCCATCGTAGGGGCGCACGCATCCATTCTGGCAAGCGCCAGGCAGGTTCAGGCGGAGGGAGCCACCGGCCCATCACAGGCACTATGAGCGCGGCGGTGGCCAGCGAGGCGGCCAGCGTGAGGGCCGTGAGCAGTCCAAACGGAAGAAAGAGCGTGCGCAGTTCGCCGCTCAGGTACACGAGCGGCGCCATGACGGCCATCGTGGTTGTGGTGCCGCCCACCAGCGGGAGCCAGACGGCGCGCAGGGCATGACGGGTGGCTTTTTGCTCCAGGGCCAGCCCCGACCATCCGCGCACCGCCAGCCGGTCGCGCTGCAGCATAAGCTGCTCCACCATCACCACGCTGTTATCCACCAGAATCCCAAACACGAGCACGAGTCCAGCCAGCGTTAGCAGGTTCAGGGTGAGGCCAAGCGGACCCATGAGGGCCAGGCCCACAGCCAGCGCCACGGCCACGCTTACGAGCACGATGCCCACGGCCCGCACGCTACGAAGCATCATGAGCAGCACAAGGGCCACGAGGACCAGGCCGAGTCCGCCTCGCCACTGCAAGTCGCGCAGCTCAGCCCGCACCGATTCGCTGCGATCGTCGGCGACGATGAGGCGGGCCTCCTCGGGCAAGATCGGGGCCAGCGCCTCCAACTGTGCATTGACGCGTTGGGCCACCTCGAGCATATGACTGGCAGGCGCGCGGTCGATTGTGAGTGTAACCACCGGTTGCCCGTCGATGCGACTGATGGAGCGCCGCGGGGCGGGGCCACGCTCTACCGTGGCGATGTCGCCAATGCGCACAGGCCGCGCAACGGTGTCGTTGACCTGCGCATCCCGCACCACGACGCTGCGCAGCGCTTCGACCGTTTCGGGAGCGGGGCTCAGGAGCAGGGCCGCTTCGCCACCGCTGCGCAGGCGTCCGTACACGCGGTCGGTGAGCGCATCGGCCAGATGGCTTCGCATGGCACCAGCTTCGAGTCCATATGTGGCCAAACGATCAGGGTCGAGCGTAACGAGTACCTCGCGCTCGGTGCCGCCCTCCACGACCACGTCGGCCACGCCCGGCAGGCCGCTAAGCTGCGGGGCAATCTGGTCTTCGGCCCATCGGCGCAGTGTGCCCGGGGGCTGCGGGCCGATGAGCTGAAGGGTCATGAACCCCTGCTCATCACGCAACTCTTCCGGAATCTGCTTGGTGAGGCGGGGCGTGACGCGGTTGGGCAGGTCGCGCTGCACCAGCGCCAGTTGCTCGTTGAGCCGTGCCACATACGCGCCCAGGCTGACCTCCTCGCTCACCTCTAACGTGACGGTGGTTTGCCCTTCGCGCGAGAGGCTTTCGACGCCTGCCGTGCCTTCTACGGCCTGTCCGGCCCGCTCGATGGGGGCGGTTACGTACTGCTCTACCGCTCGTGGCGAGGCCCCCGGCCACGATGCACTCACCCGAACCACCGGCAGTTCCACCTGCGGTACCCACTCCAGCGGCACGTTGGTTGCGGCCCAGCTTCCGGCCACGAGCAGCGCAACGGTCCACGCCATCACAGCCACCGGACGGTTCAGCAGGGCGCGTGCAGCACGATACATAATGAAGCAGGAAGAAGCAGAGGGACAAAGCGAGGAGATTGCACGGGGCGGTTACTCAAGGAACGACTCCAGCGTATCCATCAAAGTATCACCACGTAGATCGCTGCCGGTTGCCATCACCGTTCCGTCGGGGCCCACCAGGTAGTAGGTGGGGTACCCACGCACGGCGAACTGTGCACTGTAGGTGCCATCGGAGTCGAGCACCTGTGGCCAGCTGATGTCGTGGGCGTCCATCGTTTGGCGGAGCGAGGCTTCGGACTCATTGGCAAATCCGACAATCTCGAAGCGTTCACGGTCGAAGCGTTCGTAGGCCGCGGCCAGCTTGGGGAGCGCTGTAATGCACGGGGCACACCAGCTGCCCCAGAAGTCGAGTAGCACGTATTTGCCTTCAAGCGCGTCGCGACTTAAGGGCGCACCGTTGAGCGTAGTAGCCTCCCAGTTGGGCACGGG
>CAZBTM010000161.1:0-6906 GCA_964494425.1 uncultured Rhodothermales bacterium
ACACTGCTTTAGCTTGGTTCGTGCATCCGCACCGGCGGAGCGCGGTTGGCGCCGACAGGGGAGCACTACGCCGTGTATCCGCCTGAAATATAGGAGCGGAGCGACTCGACTTCGCTCTTGGCCTGCTCCGACATGTACTTGACGCAGTCGCCAATCGAAACGAGGCCCCGCAGACTGCCGTCGGACTTGACCACGGGCAGGTGGCGGCACTTGTGCTCGGTCATCAGCTCCATACACTCGCCCACCGTGCAGGACGGCGGCACCGTGACCAGGTCGGCTGTCATGACCTCGCGGACCTGCGTGGTGTCGGAGGTGCGCCCTTGCAGCACAATGCGGCGCAGGTAGTCGCGCTCGGTAAAGATGCCCGCAATGGCGCCGTCATTCATCACCAGAATGGAGCCCACGTTATGGTCGACCATGGTGCGGATGGCGTCGCGCACCGTGGCAGCGGGCGTGGTGGTGACCACCTCGTGACCCTTGTGATTCAGCAGTTGTGACACCGGAAGCGTATCCATAGCGTGTATCCTCCAGGACAAAGCGCCCTGACTGAAAGTTGTTTATGTGAACCTGCGGTTAATGGATTTGTTGATATGGGGTGAAGGGGGGCTTGTTCGCCGTACGGTGGCGCAGATCGCGGTGGGGCAATGGCGCACAAGAGGGTGTCCTGACGCGCTGCTGAATATGACGGGGCGGAGCCCCTGAACGGGTCGCGTCACGAGGCGGAGCCTCGCGACGAGCAGTACGCAATCCTTCTTTCTGTTTTGGGGACGCCATCCTGACAAGAGGAGGCAAACAGAGTCGTTCCTCCCAGAGAATATTGACATGGCAGCATATGCGTGCATAGAGGCTGGAGACCTACGACCTACGCTACGCGAATGAGCTGTTTGAGCAGGTCGAGCGTGGTGGTGTCGGGGTCGTCGTGAGCTGACACGCGAACGTGGCGGGCGTCTTCGAGCGCATCGGGCGCTTCGTAGCGTGCGGTGAGCATCTCGAAGTCCTCCGCCCGCGCATCCGATACCACGTCCAACTGTGTGCTTCGGGCGTCGAGGCGCTGGCGAAGGGCCTCGTCGGGCGCGGTGAGTTCGGCGAAGATAGGCTGGATGCTGGCGTCATGTAGGCGCTCCCGCAGGGCGTTTCGCGTATCGCGCTGACTGTAGGTGGCATCTAAGATCGTGCTCTGCCCATTCTGGGCGCGTTCGGCGGCCCGGTCGGCCAGCGTGGCATACGTACGTGCAGACATGTCGGTGCTGTAAAGCTGGGCGCGGGTGGCGGCATCGGGGCGTTCGTGCAGGGGCACGTTGGCCAGTGTCTTGCGCACGCGATCGGAGGATACGACGGCCCAGCCCAGCGCATCACGGAGCGCTTCTGCCTGTGTGCTCTTGCCCGTACCGGGGCGGCCCATCACCACGACTACGCAGGGGCGCGCGTCGTTTATGAAGTAGCGCAGCGCCCACTGGTAGAAGCGTTGGCTGTCGCGCTTGCATGCGTCCAGCGCCTCGCCCGTGATGTCGGGATCGCTGCGTTTCATGCCGTTGACCTTGCCCCGCACAAAAGCGCGGTAGCTTTTGTAGAACGGAACGAGCGTGTGTAGATCCGGGTCGCCCATTGCATCCGCCATGCCCCGAATAAAGGAGCGCGACAGGTCGGGGCGCCCGAACACGTCGAGCTCCATCGCCAGGAACGCCACATCGTTGGCGATGTCGATGTGCCGAAACCGCTCGGTGAACTCGATGCAGTCATAGATGCAGATGCCGTGCTCGCTGCGATGCACGTGCTCAAGGCGCAGGTCGCCATGTCCATCCACAATGGCCCCATTGGCGCGCCGTTGGTGGAAGAGCGCGGCGTGCTGATCCATGAACCGCTCGGCCGCGTACTGAAGCGCCTTGTAGGCCGGATGCGTAATGAGCGCATCGCGGTGGCTGGTGGCCTGCTCAAAGTTTTCGCGGATGTTGGCCCAGATGCGGTCGATGCGCCCGTTCGCCGCAATTTCGGGGGTGGAGGTACGCTCGCGGTAGAACGGAGCCAGCGTATCCACCACCGCATCGAGGTCGTCTTCGGTAAGCACGCCGCGGTCGAGGCGCGCATCCAGAAAGTGCTCGTGCGGCAGCATCTGCATCTTGACAGCGACCTCGACCACATTCGAGTCGTCGTCGAGGCGCAGGCCGTCGTCGGTCATCGAAATAGGGACCACGCCCTCGTAGATGCGTCCGCAGAGGCGGCTGTTCAGGCGGATTTCCTCGTCGCAGTAGTGGCGGCGGCGTTCCAGCGTCGTGAAATCCAGAAAGCCAAGGTCCACGGGCTTCTTGATCTTGTACACGTACGGCGGGGCCAGAGCCACGTACGAAATGTGGGTTTGCACCACCGTAATGGAGTCTGGCGTGTATGGATACGTGGCGGGCTGCTCCAAGGCGAGGCGCAGCGCAGCGCCGGTGGGCGTGTCTGATGCAGAGGTCGGGGTCGACATGGGGAGCGCAGGTAGCAAAATGAGAAAGCGAACGCCATACGTGAGGCGGCGGCGTCAATCTACAACCTCAACAGAGTCGGCCGGAACCCCTTCGAGAGCCGATTCGGCGGTATTCACGAGGAAGTAGGCACTGCCCAGCGCCGTAGCTATAGAGAGCAGCAGAATAATGGTGATTAGCACCCGCGAGCGCGTAGGACTAAGCGGGCGAGGCGTATTTGGATCGTCGTGTGGGGGGGGAGCCTGTTCAGCCATGAGACAAGGGGGCAAGTAAGCACAAGTAGCACACGCCCGTTCATAAGCCGCAGGGAGCGCACAGTTCAGCCCATGTGCGGGCTCCGTTCAGCATGCGCCTGTTCTGCGCAGAGAATATGCCGTTGGCGGTTGAATATGCCATGAGGTATGTTGTACGTTACAAAGGCGTTGGGATGCCACTCGCCATGCCTCCTGCTGTGCGTTGCCGGGCTATCGATGACCGTTTTTCTTGCTGTGCGTTCTTTATCCATCCCGTTATCCTGTTCCGCTTTATGAGTGATGTGCCAACTTCAAATGGCGACCTGCGTCGTCTTATTCTGGATACGACCCGCCGCCTGCTGGTGAAGGAAGGTTACCACAACCTGTCGATGCGCAAGATTGCTCAGTCGATTAACTATAGTGCAACGAGCATCTACCTGCACTTTGAAAGCAAGGATGCATTGCTGCATGCGCTCATTGACGAAGGGATGCAGCAGCTGTACACCGCATTCGGGGGCATCGTAGATCGGTTTCCGAATCGACCGGTGAAGCGGTTACGGGCGCTCTGCGAGCAGTTCATCACATTTGGACTCGACAATCCGGAGTACTACGAGATCATGTTTCAGCTGCGCCCAGAGCAGATGGAACGCTACCCTGCTGAGAAGTATCGGCGCGCGCGACGCAACCTTGACACCATTGCCGAGGCGCTGGCCGAAGGGGCCGACGAGGGCGTATTTGAGGTGGCGGATGCGCGGGTATCGGCCAGCACCATCTGGGCATCGTTGCATGGCACGGTATCGCTGTTGCTTGCAGAGCGCGTCGACATTCGCATCGACCAGAACGACTTTATCGAAACAGCCATTCGCCAAACGTTGCGCAGCTACACCACACGCGCCGTGGCCTAACGCCTTGCTGCTGGACGGCACCGTGCGGCTATGACGCTTTCTTCCACGTATGCTAACCCCCTGTCTTCTATGTCTGAAACGATTCACACCGCACCGCCCACCTCGGGCGATCCGATTCTCGGGAAAACACTGCCCGACTTGATGTATGAAGCCGCCGAGCGCTTTCCCAACCCGCGCTCGTTTAACCAGCCGACCGGGCCTACCTCGTGGGAGCCGATGGGCCTGCCTGAGTTTCGGGTCCAGTCGGAAGAGATGGCGCTTGGGCTGCGCGAACTGGGGTTGGAACGCGGCGACAAGGTCGCGTTTCTTATGGAGAGCGACGTGAATTTCTGCATCGCCGACATGGGATGCCTCATTGCTGGTCTGGTGGATGTGCCCATCTACCTGTCGCATGGCCCCGAGCAGATGGCCTATGTGATGGAGCACGCCGAAGCTCGCGCGCTCATCGTGGCCGATGAGGCGCGCCTGTCGCAGGCCGCGCATCTGCTGGAGGATCTGCCCCTCATCGAACACGTCATCATTGCCGAGGGCAACGCCGACGCCGACCCGGCCCTGCCCGATAGCGTCTCGCTCCACACCATGGACGCGGTACGCACTATGGGGCGCGATACCACCACCGACCGGGCCGCGGCCGCCAACAAGCTCTGTGCCAAAATTAGCCCCGACGATCTGGCTACGCTCATCTACACGAGCGGCACGACGGGCATGCCCAAAGGCGTGATGCTCTCCCACGAGAACATCTCCTCGAACGCAACGACGGCCCTCAACGAAATCCCAGGCCTCAAACAAGGGGCGGGCGCCGAAACTGTCATCTCGTTCTTGCCCATGACGCACATCTTTGCGCGGGCGCTGCAGTACGGCTTCATGTGGATTGGTGCCAGCGTGCACTTCACCTCGCCAGACAATCTGGTGCAAGCGCTTCCGGTGGTGAAGCCCACTGCGTTTGCCTCCGTGCCGCGTGTGCTGGAGAAGGTGTATGCGGGGATCCAGAAGAAAATTATGGACATGGATGGCGTGCAGCACCAAATTGGAAGCTGGGCGCTCGGTCTGGCGCAGAACTACGACATGACAAAAGAGCCGTCGTTTGCGGAGAGCCTCCAGCTCAAGCTGGCCGACCGCCTCGTCTTTACCAAGTGGCGCGCTGCACTGGGCGGACGCGTCAAGTACATCGTGGTGGGGGGCGCGGCGTTGCAGCCGAACCTGGCCAATCTGATGGCCGCGGCGGGCGTCACCATTCTGCAGGGGTATGGACTCACCGAAACGAGCCCGGTTATCAGTTTCAACCGGCCCGAGCGCAATATGCCAGGCACCGTGGGCGAGCCCATGCCGGGCGTGGAGGTCCGTATTGCCGAGGATAAAGAGATCCTGACGCGCGGCCCCCACGTAATGCAGGGCTATTTCAAAGCGCCCGACAAGACCAAAAAGGTACTTACCGATGATGGATGGTTTCACACCGGCGATATCGGAAAATTCGATGACAAGGGCAACCTGATGATCACTGACCGCAAGAAGTCGCTCTTTAAGCTCTCAACGGGCAAGTACGTCATCCCGCAGCCCATTGAGAACAAGCTTGGTAGCGAGGCGCTGATCGACAAAGCGGTGGTCATTGGCAATGGACGTAAGTACTGCAGCGCGCTGATCTTTCCGAACGAAGATCAGGTCCGTGCGGTGGCGCGGCGTGGCGGGCTCGACGAGGAGGCTCCGCTTTCCGACTTGTTGGAAGACGAAACGATCTATCAAGCCATCAGCGACCTGGTACAGAGTGCCAACAAAGGCATGGACCACTGGTCCACGGTGAAACGATTCGCCCTCATCCCCGACGAACTGACCCCGGAGTCTGGACTGCTGACTCCCACGCTCAAGGTGAAACGTCCGGTGGTGCACGACACCTATGCTTCCGATATCGAGGCGCTCTACGACGCTGAAAGCAGTACCGTGACCCGCACCGAGCGCGGTACGGTGCTCGTTACGCTGTAGCGCGGCATCACACATGGGTCTGATGATAACGATCTGGCCGGTCTCCCACGATCTGCCAGATCCATCAGGGCCTACACCCGCTCTTCGAAGCCTGTTGGAAACCCAACAAAACGAGATGCAAGCGCTTCCATTTGTGTGCGTAACGTTGTAAGTTAACACTGTTAAGTGCTGTGTCTCTTGTTCGCCATCCACTCACGATTCGCGTTTAGATTCTTATGGAAACGACCGCTGTATCCACCCGCTCCTTGCAGGTGGCCACGCCCACTACGCACCGCCCGTTTCGGACGGCTGCGGTGCTGGGCGCAGGCACCATGGGCGCGCAGATTGCCGCCCACCTGGCGAATGCCGGACTCAACGTGCATCTGCTCGACATTGCAGGCGACGACGACCCGAATAGCGTCGTCAAGAAGAGCTTCAAGCAGACGCGCAAAGCCAGTCCGGACCCGTTCGTAAATGACGAGGCCGCCGACCGCATCACGCTGGGCAACTTCGACGACCATTTCGAGCGCATCGCCGAGGCCGACTGGGTCATTGAGGCGGTGGTCGAGCGCATGGACATCAAGCGCAGCATCCACGAGCGCGTCGAAGCGCATGCCGCCACCGATGCCGTGATCTCGACCAACACCAGCGGCCTGCCCATCAATGAGATTGCGGAAGAGCGCTCCAACGCCTTCAAGCGGCGCTTTCTGGGCACGCACTTTTTCAATCCGCCGCGCTACCTGGAGCTGCTGGAGCTGATTCCGACTGCTGATACCGACGCCGACCTCGTGGAGCGCGTCGCGCAGTTTGGACGCGTGCATCTGGGCAAGAGCATCGTTGTTGCCAACGACGTGCCCTACTTTATCGGCAACCGCGTAGGCGTCTACGGACAGTTGCAGGCGATTCGGTACTTCACCGACGGCGACTACACCATCGAGGAGATCGACACCCTGACGGGGCCGCTCGTGGGACGCCCGAAGTCGGCGACCTTTCGTACCGCCGACCTCGTGGGCCTCGACGTGCTGCTCGACGTCACCCAAAACCTCTACGACAAGGTCGAAAACGACGAGCAGCGCGACGCCTTCCACGCGCCCGACCTGCTACAGAATCTGGTGGAGGCGGGCAAACTGGGGCAGAAGACCCGGGCCGGATTGCCTGCGTGGTCTCCTCCGCCATCGGCGACTTTCCCATGGTAGAAGACCAGATGAACCTGGTTTTCGCCCAGGGCAAACGTAACCTGAGCCCATTTACCGTCCCGCGGGTGAGCACGAGCATGGCCGCGGGCAATATTGCGCTTGAATTCGGCCTGACCGGAGTGTCGTATGGCCTTTCGTCCGCCTGCGCCACGGG
>CAZBTM010000162.1:0-5960 GCA_964494425.1 uncultured Rhodothermales bacterium
GCTGGATGCCGATCACATCCGCCAGGTGGGCATGGATGCCGGATTCGGCGGCGCCGACTTCGATGCGAATGCGTTCTACGCGGCTGTCGCACAGGACTTAGCCAACGAAGGGTTGTAGGGACGCGGCGCCTCTGTTTCACCAAAGCACTGCCAAAGGCGGCGGACCGTTGGACCCAGGATCAATACAATCAAATGCGTAGGGACACGGCGCGCCGTGTCCCTACTACAGATAAATGGGGTGGGCGCGCGCCCCACGTCGCTACCGCGCATTCGCCCCGACATTGCCCTGCCCGAGCCCCGTCTCCAGCGCCGTATTGCTCCAAGATATGCGTACGTGTCCGTCGAACGCCGCCAGCTCCTCAAACGGGCGTGGCACCACCGCCCAGCTGGAGCGTGCCCCCTGGGGATGCCCGTCGAGCGCGCCCAGGTAAAACACGATGTTGCCTCCTTCGCCCACCGCCCCCTCGCGCAGATGCACGGGGTGCGCCTGATTCGTGACGGGCGCGTTGGCAGCGCGGCGGACTTCCACGAGCGTCATGATGGGCGTGAGCGCCTCGAACCGAATCGTGCCGCCGATGCCGCTGGGCGCTTCAGGACGGCTGTTGGGCACGGGGTCAAGCGGGTACGTGGCGGTGTCGGGCGCAGCGGGGCGCTCCAATTGAAACAGCGTCGGTTGCGCGCTGGCGTTGGCCCCAATATCGCCCCGCGCCAGCACCGTATCGAGCGGCATCACCTGCTCGTGCAGGGTAATGTGCGCATCCAGCACACGCAGCGAGTCGAGCGGGCGCGGCAGCAGGTGCACGCTGCGTCCGGCCCGTCGCGCCGCATTGTCGATGGCCCCCAGTCCCTGTAGAATGGGACCGGTGGTGTCGGCGCTGTTGGCGCGGATGTGCACCGGGTAGATCGCCTCCACATCAATCGTGTCATCCAGCGCCACGGTAACGAGCGTGCGCGCCGAGTCGAGCGACTGCATGAGCACCTCGGCGGTCACGTCGATGCTGTCGGGCACCGCGCCCTGGTTGGGCCCGGCATCCAGCGTGTAGCGCACCTGCTCGCGCAGTTCGGTCTGCACACCGCCGCCTTCAATGGGGGCGAGCGTGCTGTCTGCGCATCCAGTCGCCAGCATACTACCGAGCACAAGCGCGCTGCATAGCATCCAAATGCTCGCCCAGGCACGTCGTGTTTGCATCCGCCAAAAATATGTTATTCAGTGGGATACGCCAGCACGTCTCACCCCGCAAAACCAGGCACCTGATCATTCAGGAACGGATTCTGCTTCCGTTCGCGCCCGATGGTCGTCACAGCGCCGTGGCCCGGATAGATGGTCATGTCGTCGCCGAGTGGCAGCAGCTTAGTGCGGATCGACGCCATGAGGTCGGCTTTCGAGGTCTGAGGCAAGCCCTGAATGCGCCCAATCGAATCCTGGAAGAGCACATCGCCCGTGAACGCGATGTGCTCCTCATCGGCCACCAGGCTCACGGAGTCGGGCGAGTGGCCGGGGGTGTGCAGGATACGAAAGCGCACGCCGCCCACCGTGAGTGTGTCTTCGGGCGTGAGCGGAATGGTGCTACGCTCGGGTGGGTCGATGGTCACGCCAAACGCCTGCGCCTGCTGCGCAGCCTGGTCGTAGAACGGCGTGCCACTCGGATGCAGGTAGAACGCCTGGTCGTAGGTGGATTCGAGATGCGCACAGCCCAGAATGTGGTCGATGTGCGCATGCGTCAAGATCAGATGCGTGACCGTCAGGTCGTGCTCGTCGATGTACGCATCGACCTGCTGCTGCTCGGCGCTGCTGGCGCACGAGGCATCGATGATGGCGGCCTCTCCATCTTGATGTGCCACGTACATGTTGGTCATGAAGCCGTTGAACGTGAAGGACTGAATCGTCATAAGCCGGGGCATCTGGTGGGTGTCTGAATCAGGATACGGTACGAGCGACCTGCTTGCAGGATTCGGTAGTAGGTCAACGCTACGTGATAAAGGAAAGGGACCAGTAGCCGGAGAACGTGCACCGAATGCTATCGGTGCTGGGAGCGCCCCCTGGTGCGGACGTCTCCGGCGGGGGCGAATGGAGCAACTTGTTCCCACCACTGCCGGCATCGCTTGCATCCCCGGCGCCATCTGCTCCAGGCCCCGCTTGCGCCTCCGTATGCGTCGTGCTGTCACCGTCCGATGAGTCCACAGAAAGCCTCCAGACGGGGCAGAGCCCCTAAGCAAAGGTGTCACAAGGCAGAGCCTTGCGACGAGCGGTAATTGGGTTGGAGTGTATTTCTTGTGCAGCCCCCATACAGCTTTTATACTACAGCGCTCAACATGCGGCGATTCATCTCGCAGTATCACACAAATACGATAGGCACGATCCTGAACCGGAATCGGGGCAAGCCGTACAGATGGGTCGCGATCTACTCTGTTTGTTGTGCTGTCTTTCGTCGCATGCGGCTCCACCGGCTCCACTGGATGATGCTTCGCAAGCTGCCCGGCCCGTTCTTTGGGTGGCTGGGCGTGCTCATGTTTCTGCTCCTCATGCAGTTTCTGATTCGGTGGCTGCCCGAACTGGCCGGAAAGGACCTGCCGTTCCTCGTCATTGTGGAGCTGATTGCCTACAACCTGGCGTACATGGTCGTGCTGGCCGTGCCCATGTCTACGCTCCTGGCTGCGCTCATGGCATTTGGGCAGCTGGTGGAGTCGAAGGCCTACACGGTAATGAAAAGCGCCGGCATCTCGTTTGGGCAGCTCGTGTGGCCCGCGCTGATCGTGGGGCTCTTCGTGACGAGCTTCATGGTGTATTTCAACACGGTGATGCTCCCCGAATCCAACCACCGCGCCCGCATGCTGTGGAGCACCATTCGGATGCAGCAGCCCGGTTTTGAACTGCGGCCGGGCGTGTTCTACGAGGGCATCGAGGACTACAGCATTCTGGTGCGCGAGCGGCCCAAGGGCTCCAACCAGCTCAACGGCATCACTATCTACGATTACACACGCGGACGCCGCGAGCAGGCCGTCATCCGGGCTGCACACGGCACGCTCGAATCGGACTCGCTGGGTCGCGAGATTACGATGGTGCTCTACGATGGCGAGATGCATCGCCCCCTTACGCGCGATGCCAACAACACGCAAGAGCGCTACGAGAAGATGCGCTTCGACCGCCACACGCTCCGGCTCGACATCTCGGACTTCGGATTCCAGCGCTCCGATGAGGACGAACGCCGCACCCGCCGCACTGCGCGTACCATGCGCATTGCCGGACTGCAACAGGCCGCCGACTCGATGCGCACCGAGATTGGCTTCGATCTGCAAGAGATCCGCAACTCTCCGCATCACCCGTACCGTCCCGATGCGTCGGACGACCCCGTGGCCCCCTGGCCCCCACCCGACACACTCGATACCGGCACGGCTTCGTTTCTCCTGCGCGACCTGCCCCCAGACCGCCAGCCGAGCCTGCTCGACGGTGCCCTGCAGCAGGCCCGCTCGCTGCAGTCGTCCCTCCGCAGCACCCGCCGCAGCGTAGCATGGAAGGGCGAGCGCGTGCGCACCTACCGCGTTGAGATTATGAAGAAGTACTCCATTGCAGTGGCCTGCGTCGTGTTCATCTTCATTGGCGCTCCGCTGGGCCTTAGCATCCGGCGGGGCAGTCTGGGCGTCAGTGCCGCCTTTGCGATGGGCATCTTCCTGTTCTACTGGATTACGCTCGTGCAGGGCGAAAAGCTGGCCGACCGCGCCGTCATTCCGCCGTGGCTGGGCATGTGGATTGCCAACATCATCATGGTGGCCGTCGGCTGCTGGCTTGTCGCATACATCGTGCTCGACCTGCGCGCTACACCCGCCCTGCGTACCCGGCTGTGGATGTGGCTTCGCTCCCTGTGGTCAGATGCGCCGTCTACATGAGCCGTGAACGCACAGCCCCCCACCGGGCCTGGGTATCCTGGGGGATGCTGGGGCTGCTGCTTCTGTGGAGTGGCGGCCGCCTGCTGGCCCATGAGCTGCGCCCTGCCGATGTGCCGCATCCCGAGACCGAAGTGCGCCCGGGCCTCCACTACACTGCACTCAACGTGCAAGCAAGCGGCTACGCCAACACCGGACGCGCCTACATTGCCCGCATCGACCTGATGGCTCCCGGCGTAGAACTGTTCGTCACCCCGCCCGATGCGCGCACCGACAGCACCGCATGGTACCGGCTGCGCTACCCGTGGCAGGTGGCCTGGCAGCACGACCTGGATGTCGTCGTCAACGGCGCGCTGTTTCGTCCGCCGCGTCTTGGCTACTGGCCGTTTGCCTGGGCCCGTGGGCATCATACCACCATTGCCAACGGCACAGCCAGCCACATCAACCCGCAGAGCTACCTGCTCTGGCTCACCGACGACCGCGTGCCGCATCTCACCGACACACGCCCGGTCCCGCAAGATGTGCTCGACCGGGCCGCCTGGGGCGTGGGCGGGCTCGTACGCGAGCTGCGCAACGGCACCGTGCATCCGCGCACCCAGCGCAGCGGCACCATCGATAACTACACCATGGTTGCCGCCTGCACCGAGACGCAGCAGCTGTGGCTGGCGGCGTTTCAGGACGTGACGCGCGGCACCGCTGCCCAAATCTTGGCCGACCAGGGCGCCACCGACGGACTCATCCTTGACGGCGGCGGCTCGACCGCGTTTTACATGAGCCCCGCCGCCCAGGACGCCCCCAGCGGACTGCACCTGGGGGGCCACCGCCCTGTGGCCACGCACATTGGCGTACGGGTGCGTGCGGCGGAGCCGTAGGGGGCCAGCTACATGCCTACTCACCGCCGCCGTCGGCTGCCGTGCTTTTCGACAACCGCATCGGCCTGTTTCTTGATGTGCGGCTCCGCACGTAGCGTCTCGATCTGGTCGCGGGCGTGGTGGTAGGCCTCCAGGTGGTCTACCACGCGCTCGGGATAGTCGCGGCCCAGCACGCAGCCGTACGCCTGCTGCTCGAAGGCCGACATCTGCCACGGCTCATGCACGAGCGCATCGTTCTCGATGGACGCCAGCTCCGGCACCCAGCGGCGGATGAACACGGCCTTGGGGTCGTGCTCGTGGCCCTGCTTCACCGGATTGTAGATACGCAGCCGGTTAATGCCGGTCGTGCCCGACTGCATCTGCACCTGTGGGTAGTGGATGCCAGCCTCATAATCGGCCATCTGGCCGCCGTACCAGGGTGCAAACCGGCGCCAGTCGAGCCAGCAGTCGTAGGCGGCAAAGGAGCAGAGCATGGCGCGCATCCGAAAGTTGAGCCAGCCTGTGTGGCGCAGGCAGCGCATGCAGGCATCCACCATGGGGAAGCCCGTCTGCCCGTGTTTCCACGCGTCGTACAGCGCCGAGTCGAAGTCATCGGCACGCAGCGCACCGAAGGCGGGGATGTAGCTTTCGTGCTCGATGCGTGGGGCGTCTTCGAGCTTCTGCATGAAGTGGCCGTGCCAGTGCAGCCGGCTGTCGAACGAGGAGAGCGACTTGCGCCACGTGGCTGCACCTGGAAACGATGCGTCCTCCAGCTCTAACTGTCGCTCGCGCAGCGCGTGCACCGCCTGCCGGATGCTCAGCGTCCCATACGCAAAGTGCACCGACAGCCGCGAGCAGCTCCGCTCCGCCGTACGCGGACTCGACATGCTTTTGCGATACGGCTTGCCCCGCTGGTGTAGAAACGTGTCGAGCAGTTGATGCGCGTGGGCCTCGCTCACGGCCTGTACGGCAGTCGTGTCGGGCGGCAATCCCAGATCGGCGTGCGTGGAGATGCGTCCCGGCTCCAGGTCGCCCGGTGCAGGCATGAGCACCTCGGGCGCCGGCACCGACTCGGCCCAGAAGCCGCGGCCCTCGAACAGCGCGGTCCGGAAGTTCTCCGGCGTCAGGTCGGGGAACATGACCCCGCTCGGCTTGATGACGATCAGCCCGGTCTCCGGGTCGCGCCCGCTGACGTTGCCGCTGGTCCAGGTGACCAGGCCCTCGTCG
>CAZBTM010000162.1:5970-6904 GCA_964494425.1 uncultured Rhodothermales bacterium
GACGCTCGAGCGCCTCGCCACCCATCCGGTCTGGGGCGGGCGCCTGCGCACGCTCCAGCACCTGGGTCTGCTCGCTGGTCACCCTGCAACCCGCCGTCCAGCGGCACCGGCGATTGCTGCATGTAGGCTGTCCACCGAGCCGACCACGTGTCACGATCGCGCAGCGGGCGCACCACGCCGCGGCACGGGTATTCGGTTAGGGGGATGCGCCGGGTCTGTGCCCAGGAGCGCACGCGGATGTCGCGGTCAAAAGTACGCCGGTTGCCCGTTTCCTGATGCGCCCAGATGCGAAAGGGGCCAATCTGACGGTAGAGCGTCTCAAACACGTCGGGGAGGCGACCACAGCGCACAATGAGCGGCTGCCCGAGCGCTGCCAGCGACCGACGCAGCGCGTGCAGCCCCTGCGCAATGAGCGACCAGTGACGCGGCGAAAAATCATCGCCTCCAGCGATCTCAGGCTCGGCTACGTACAGCGGCAGCACGGGTCCACGCGCGGCGGCCTCGGCCAGCGGACGGTGGTCGCGCACCCGCAAGTCGCGCTTGTACCAGACGAGTTGGATCATAAAGAAGAAGATGTTGGGTTGAAGTCCCGCACGTGACCTGAAATATCGTCAGGGTCTGTTTAGATCTTCGCGGCTTTATCCACCCCTCAGTCGCTTGCGCGACAGCTCCCCTCTCCAGGGGAGCGGGCTAAGGGAAAACTCGAATCGAATGTCCATACCCTGTCCTGCACGCTTGGCATGAGCTTTCACCTTTGCAGGTGCGGCGGCATCGCTTTCCAACGGGGCATCCTGAGATGCTTCACTGCGTTCAGCATGACTACAGAGGAAGGGAAACCTCATAATACCGAGCTATTGTTCGCACCCCCAAGTCATCCTGACGCCCTTGGGCGGAAGGATCCCAACGCCAGCTCTGCACAGATGGCACGTCCCCG
>CAZBTM010000163.1:0-3091 GCA_964494425.1 uncultured Rhodothermales bacterium
ATTCCAGCCTTCGACGAGCGTATGCTCCAGGCCGTGCTCGGCAGCAAAGTCGATGTAGCGCTTCGCGTTCTCGGTGGTCGCGCCCAGATCCTCGCCCGGACTCCACGTTGATTTGTCGAGGTGCATTGCCCACCAGATGCCGTTGTACTTAGCCGGCTCGATCCAAGACGTATCCTCCAGCTGGTTCGGTTCGTTCAGGTTTAGAATCAGATACGACGTGATGAGCCCGCCTGGTGTATCCGCCAGTTGCAACGTGCGCCACGGCGACACCCGCGTATCCTGCACGCGCACCCGATCGCCCTCGCCCCATGGCATCAGATTGGACTTGAGCGTGGTGCTGTCGGTGCGCTCCAGCGTCATCGTCGAGAAGTCGACCAGCGCGGCCTCGTGCATGCTGATGTAGAGGTCGTCGTTGGTGCGCATGGTGAGCGGCGTATGCACCGTATCCGTCTCGCTGAGCGGCGTGTTCTCGAAGTAGTACTCAAAGCGGTTCCACTGATACGCGTCGATATACCAGGATTCATGGTTGCCCGTCAGGCGAAACTCGGTTAGCTCATCCGCAATGCGAAACTGCTCCAGGCCCTCTTGCTCGGGAAACTCGTAGCGGAAGCCCACGCCATCGTCGTAGACGCGAAACGTGACCACCAGGTCGCGCCCTGGCGCCTCCTGCTCCGTCAGCGTGATGCGCAGTTCGTTATAGTGGTTGCGGATGAACTGCTTCTCGCCCCACACCTGCTCCCACGTATTGTCGAACGATGACGTATCAACCGCAGTGATCGCAAACGGGCCGTCGAGGTCAGGCGCCTCTTCCAGCAGAAAGCCCAGCGGCGAGGGCTCTACCACCGGCTCGCCCAGCCGCGCAATGCGGTACATCGGCACGCCGCCGTCGATCTCCACCTGCACCGTGTTAACGGTACGGGGGGATGCAACAGTAGGATGCTCAGAAGCAGAAGTGTCGTCGGCAGGTTGGGCGGCCGCAGGCGTGATGCATAGCAGTGCAATGGAGACGCACAGAGCGGTGCGCAGAAGTAGGGAAGGGGGCATATCCGGGAAATCCGATAGCGAGTACGTGCGAGCAGTTTGCCCATGGGCAAACCATCGTGCGAAATGCAACGAATGTGGAAGGGGTTTCGCGAAAGAGGACGAATACCTCCGTTTTCGCACGATGCCGACGCGATGCATGACGTGAACCGCCGCACTCGTTTCGCGAGAGGGGGCCTCCTTAGCGAAATAGCTCCAACTCGAATCGATACGTAAGTTCGACAAATCCCAGAATGTCGGGCGTAGGAGGAGGGGGTGTCCGAGTGAGGTGAACGCCAGCGTAGACGAAGTGGGCACCCCCATGCGAAACCGGAGCACATCGCGACTCAGAAGCCCGCCAACGAGGGGCGCTCACCATGCGATTAGAGACATCGTGCAGTAGCAGACAAATGGGGCTGAAGCGATGGCCTCAGCGTACAGAGGTTTGAAGTGTGTTAGATCCAATGCATCGCTTTCACAGCAGCCAGAATGATGAGCAGTATTCCTGATGCAGCCGTCAGGTAGTGGCGAAATGTAGCGCCGACCGCGTGCCCAACGTACAGACCGATCCATGTAAAGACGACCGAGAACAGGCAGATGGTCGTTGCAACGGTGAGCGCGTCAACCGTGCCGAGCCCAAGGCCAAACCCGATTAGCAGGTTATCCAGGCTAAGTCCAGCAGCGAGAAGGACCAGTCCCGTCCAGGATGTTATGCGGGAGGCCATCGTATCTTCGGGGTCTGTTTGCTGGATACTGGTCGCCAGCGTCCATCCGCCCAAGAGAGCCAGTAGAAGGACGCCGACCCAGGCCACTTCTTGATCGATCCAGTACGCTGCCGTGCGTCCTATCGTGATACCCACCAGGGGCACGCTGAACTCGAAAAGTCCAAACGTGACGATGATGCGCCACCGCCGCGTATACTGGTTGAGCGCCCCAAGCGCCAGCGCTATCGCCATGTTGTTCGCCGCAATGACGACTCCAAGAATAAGGAGCTCCAGAAGCGGCATGAGGATACGGCGTTACGTGGCAAGAAGGTGTTGGCTATCCCGCGGCTCTGTTAACCATACCATAAGGCGAAGTGCAAAACAAGTGTGGACGACCTACCACATCGCACGAATGTTGATACGGAGCAGGCGCTATCGCTATGCATCTTCGTTCTCCTCGATTGGGATGGGCTGCCCCGACAGCACAATAGCCCCCACGCTGTCCAGCCGCACGGCGGGCGTGTCGATACTGGCGCGCAACAGGTCAACATGCTCAGGCATGAGCGTGCGGTTGGCATCAAGCAGGGCATGGCCCTGGCGCTGGTGGTCGTGGAGCGACTCGGCGTCGAGCAGCGCGTTGCGGGCAGCGTCGCGAGCGTCATTGCAGCGCGTGGCCCAGCGCTTCGGCGGCACGAAGTCGTCGAGTACGGGCAGGCGGTCGCCTTTAATGTTCGTGTCGGCGCCGCCGTCTTGCTGGCGCTCGGGCTCGGCTTCGAGCAGACTGCGCACGCCTTCGTTGTCGACCACCTGGCCGCGCGCATCGGTGCATACGGTGATGAACTGCGGCGGGAAGACGCCATCGGCGCGGCGTTGTAGGGCGGCCTGGGCAGCGGTGTCGCCGGCGTCGGTGAGCGCGTCGGTGTTCGCCTCCACCACAAACTCGAAGCGGAAGTACAGCGCATCCTCCTGATCCAGCAGGTTCCACTGGCGGCTGGTGCGCCAGATGGCGTAGGCCCGGCCCCGGTCATCCCATTGAAAGTATTTGACGAGCGCATCCAGGAACGGATGCCCAATCCGAAACAGGTTGGCCGACCGGTCGGGGCGCTGCTGGCTGGCTACAGCCACCGAGCGGTGGTATGTGGTGGGCTTGTCGGACTTGGGGAGGAAGCGGTTTAGGATGGTGTCGAAGGGAATCAGCGTTTTGCCGTTGAAGTCCGGCTGGTACCGCATCATGTCGTCGGGGTAGCCGCGCTTGGAGCGGTGGAAGCGCAGCGCCTTGGTGATCCACGGGTCCATGTCGCGGTAGAGGGCGCGGCTGTCGGATTCGAGGTCGTGGAGCGTCTCCAGGTAGGCCGATGCACCTTCGT
>CAZBTM010000163.1:3101-6877 GCA_964494425.1 uncultured Rhodothermales bacterium
TGCAGCGCCTTCGGCTGCTCGAAGAGCGCCTCCTGACGCTGCGTTGTGCGGGCGGTCTCAGACTGTGCGTGCAGCGCTGCCACGCGATCGTCGAGCGCATGGGTGCCTTGTGTGAGCAGGGCCTGAACGATCTCAGGGCGTACGGACTCGGCCCAAGGGTGCACCGGAGCAAGCGAGGCGTCGAACACGCCGAATCCGTCGCGCAGCAGGTGGTACCACGCCTCAAAGAGCGAGCCGTCCACGTCGGGTCCGAGGTAGACGTGCGTGTGGAGCGGACGCCCATCGCGCCCGATGCGGTCGAGCCGTCCGATGCGCTGCTCAATGGCGACGGGGTCCCACGGCAGGTCGTAATGCACGAGATGATCGGCATGCTGCAGGTCGGCGCGGTCCAGCGCGGAGGGGTCGCACACGAGGATGCGGCAGGCGTCCTCTTCCACAAGCCGATCGATCGCATCGACGGCCAGGTCGGGCTCGGTGGTGGTGTGATGCAGCGCAACAGCGGCGTGCCCAAACTGCTCGGTCAGCACCTCGTTCAGATGCGTGGCCACCGACGGGTAGTGCGTGTAGACCACAAACGTCTCGGGCAGCTCGTCGTCGGGGTCAATCTGCTGATCCAGAAAGGCCCGGAGCCAGTCGGTGTGCGACAGGTCCATGGCGTCGACCTCAGCGCAGGCTGCGGTTTCAATCTGCTCCAAGAGATCGTCCTCGCCGTCGAAGCGGGGCACGCTGGATAGGCGGTCCATCTCCGCGGCAGTCAGGTCGTTCGAGAGGCGTGCAGCAGCTGTGCCTTCGCGCCGGTAGGCGGCCACGTCGGCAGCAAGGGGCAGATGGCTGCTGGCGGTTTCAGCCAAGATACGCAGTACCGATGCGTAATCGTCGGCCTCGGCATCGTTGCTGGCAGCATCAGCGGCCTGGGCGCGCCATGTGGTAAGCAGCTCGTGCACGTTCTCCTCGCGCAGGTCCATGCCGAACTCGGCGTAGTCCGGTGCGCTGCGTGGCGTGTCGACCGAGTCTACGTCGGTGCGCTGCACATGCAGCATGCGCGGATGCCAGCGGTAAGTTTCTTTTAGGCGGAGGCGTAGGGTGGTGGCGGCGTCGGAGAGCGCGTCCGCATCACCGCTGGCAGCGGCCTCTTGGAGGGCACGCATGGCGCGCCGAAGGTTGGCCTCAGATTCGGGAACGGCCTCGCGGAGGTCCGGAAGAATGGCGGTGCAGGCATCGGCCTGGGCTTCCTCCTGAACGGTCTGTTCCTGAAGCGTTTGCAGGGCGGAACCGATGGCCTGGCGCTGCGCGTGCTTCTGCGTTAGCGCGTCGCGGGTGCCGAGCGGGTAGGCGTCGCCGTCGAGCAGGTGCAGGAGCGGATGCAGGTGATTCAGATCGGTGGTGGCGGTGGCATCGGCCAGCAGCAGGAGGCGCGGGGCCTGATGCGTGCGGGTAGCCATGGCCTCGAATGCGTTGTGGGTGGCATCGAGGCGGTGGGCCTTGTCGACGATGAGGAGGTCGGCCTCGGGTGCGTTGGAGAGCGCGCGCAGTGTGACGAACGTGACGGTGCCGGGGAGGGCCTCGGTGTCGAACTGGTCGCTGAGGGTGCGCTCCCAGCGGGCCTGGCGCGCGCGGGGCGTGGCAATGCAGACGGTGGCGTTGTCGGTGTCGATGAGCGTCTGCCGCACGAGGATGCCCGCCTGCACTACGGCGCCGAGGCCGGGCTCGTAGGTGAGCAGGTAGCGCGGGGTGGGATCTTCGAGGATGCGCTGTGCTACATCGACCTGATGGGCGTACAGATTGATGCTGGCCGAGAGGAGTCCGGAGGCGTTGTGTGCGGCGCTGCGCTGGCGCAGGAGGGCGCGCACGAAGGGTTCGCGCTGGTTGCGGAAGAAGACCGTTTCGTGGCCTTTCTGCTTGAGCGTTTCAGTGGGATCGTCGACCGGGCGCGACCACCGCACGAAGAGGTGCTCTTTGCCGGGATCTTTGACCTCTTGGTCGGGCAGTTCGATCATGCGATCGCCATCGCCCAGGCGGCGCACGCGGCCCATGTGCCAGCGCTCGGCCTCGGGATCGAAGACGTAGCAGCGCGTTTGGTTGGCCAGGCGCACCACGCGCAGATCGCCGGCGGGCACGGAGCGCGTTTCGCGATGGGCGATGGTGTCGAAGTATTCGACGGTGGCGGTGCCGTTGTCAAGCGCCACACACTTGCCAATGCCGAGGCCGTTGCTCGCAATCACAAAGTCGTGCGGGGTGATGTCGGCATCGGGGAGCGGCTCGGCACCGGGCGGGTGTTCGGGATCGCCCAGGTGCTGGGCCAGGGCCTGCAGTTGCGGGTAGTCGGGCAGCGACTCGCCGGCGGCCCACTGTTCTACGGTTTGTGGCAGCGTGCCGGTAAGGCGCGCGAGGTCATCCCACGAGTAGCCCAGCTGCTCGCGGCGGGCGGTGAGCCACCAGTGAAGCAGGAGCACCATCTGTTGATCGTCGGTTGCCGGGGTTGCCATAGGGCGGGGGTAAAGCGCGTGGGAGAGAGCATGAGGGCTTCCGCAAGCAGAAGACCACGGCACGTAACGAGACGCACGGGCGCAAGTGCCGATGCCGCATTCGATTCGGCTGTGAAGTGTGGAAGAGAGTGGATGGAGCGGTGGAGGATAGAGGATGGAGCGATAACGGACCAGCGGCTATCCTCATACCAAATCGGGTTGCAGGATTGCGGTGAAGACGTACGCAGTTGTAGCTCACACATGTCACCTCGTCGCGGGGCTCTACCTCGTGACGTGGCCATTCAGGAGCTCCGCTCTGTTCTTTACGTTGGAGGCAGATGGTTTTCGTCCACCCGTTCACCCCAGGACAGATTTTTGTCAGGAGAGTTGTCACTCAATGTCTGTTCACTACCCATCCTTCGATACGCCCGTACACCAACGAAGCATGCGGAGCTGGGATCACTCCACGTCGAGCACTTTGTGGGTTTGGGTGCTCACGCTCCATTCCGGGTGTTGGGTGGCCAGGGCGACGGCCTCTTGCTGCGCCTCCTGGAGGCGCGGGCCGTCTTCGGGCTGCACGTAGAGGCACCGCCGCGTCTCGCCGGCGATGGTGTGCCGGGTGCCGCGCCGGGCGAACCGCTCGTAATGGGCGGGGCGGTAGTCGGGCACGACCAGCTTCAGTTCGTCGAAGCGCTCCAGGGTGAGGTGCTCTTCGGGCAACTTGGGACTGCAGGTGATCCAGTCCGGCGCCACGACCTGCTCGGACTCAGGATCTGCAAACGCCTCCGCCAGCGCGACGGTGCCGTTGGTTTCGATGGCCACGGTGTATCCGGCAGCGTGCATGGCCTGGATGAGAGCGGCGTCGGCCTGCAAGAACGGCTCGCCGCCGGTGAGCACGCAGAAGTGGATCGGGCCGCCGAGGTCGCGCATCTGTTGGATGAGTTCGGCAGCGGTGTAGGGGGTGCTGCCTTCTTTGGTGAAGTCGGTATCGCACCAGCGGGGGCAGTCGGCGCCGGTGCGCTGGGCGTCGCGCTCGCGATCGGCCTCGTACCCGCTCCACATGTTGCATCCGACCAGCCGCACAAACACGGCCGGACGCCCGGCCCAGAAGCCCTCGCCCTGCACCGTGGGGAAGACGTTCTTCACGCGGTAGGTGGGTTCGGGAGCGGAATGGGACACGCGTGTGGCGTCCGGCAAGGCGACGGGACGAGTATCTGCGAGGGTATTCATATTTCGGTAGTAGATAGACGTTAAGTGATAGCTCTTCTGATAAAAAACATTACCTCAGGCGAACGGCCCCCCGTTCGCCTC
>CAZBTM010000164.1:0-6267 GCA_964494425.1 uncultured Rhodothermales bacterium
GCGAGAGCATCTCGCGGCGGGTGTCGAGGCTATCGAGGTAGGCCGCGGCAGCTCCGCGTGAGAGCGGCTTGTGCGAGAGCACCGCACGCGGCAGGCGTCCGAGGGTCTGCTGCCGCTCCAGGAAGTCATGCAGCGGGTGGTTGATGCGCAGCAGTCCGTCGTGGTTGACGGTGGGGCGGGGCGATTCGGTGGTATCGGCGGAGACGGCAAGCGGAGACGCCACGACCGGCAGCGCCGTTCCAAACCCGGATGCATGAACGGGCCCGCCGGTGGCCTGTGCCGCAGCAAGACCTGCCAGCATGGCAAGCAGCATCCATGAGCGTCCGGTAGGGATGAACGGGCGAGGAGCGCTCCTGTGCATCCATCTAAAAAACAGAGGGCGAACCCAGTCGGAAAGCAGGCGAAACCAGTAGCGAAGCAGCATACGGGGGCGGGATTGAAGAGACATTGGTGTCAAACAACGGGTTTTGGCGGCGAGATACAACCCCGTGGGGGCTCGTGGAGTGGGTACCGCAAGAATAACACAATCGCTTTCTACGTGGCGAAGCAAACGCGGCGGCGGCTCGTACAGGAGACCCGACTGTTTTTCTTTCCTATCTGCCCCCAGTTTATGTCCAACGGAACGCGCGGCTTGTTTTGCAACCGCACCCTGAACTTGCGTGGCATTCGCGCTATTGGCTACGACATGGATTACACGCTGGTGCATTACCACATGCGCAAGTGGGAGAAGCAGGCGTACTCCTATCTGAAACAGGGGCTTAGCGAGCGCGGATGGCCGGTGCACGACCTGTCGTTTGATCCGGACCTGGTGATTCGCGGGCTCATTCTGGATACGAAGCGCGGCAATGCGGTGAAGGCCAATCGGTTTGGCTATGTGAAGCGCGCGTTTCATGGCACGGAGCCGCTCGACTTTGACATGCAGCGGCAGACGTATCAGCGCATTCTGGTGGACCTGGCGGATGACCGCTGGCAGTTCTTGAACACGCTCTTTTCGATTTCGGCAGCGTGCATGTACATGCAGCTGGTGGACTTGATGGACGACGGCAAGCTGTCGGGCTCGATGAGCTACCACACGCTCTACGAGGAGGTGCAGTCTACCCTGGACGCCGCGCACATGGAGGGCCGCCTGAAGAAGGAGATTGTGGCCTCGCCCGAGCGGTTTGTGGATGTGGACGAGGAGATGCCGCTGGCGTTGCTCGACCAGAAGATGGCGGGGCGCAAGCTCTTGCTCATTACGAACTCGGAGTGGTCGTACGCGCAGCCGATGCTCGACTACGTGTTTAACCCGTACTTGCCGGGCGAGATGACGTGGAGCGACCTGTTCGACATCTCGATTGTGGGCGCACGCAAGCCGGATTTCTTTTCGGTGCGGATGCCCGCGTTTCGGGTGGTGTCTGACGATGGGATGCTGCGCGAGCACACGGGCGGTCCGCTCGCGGAGGATGCAGTGTACGTGGGCGCAAACGCCTCGCTGGTGGAGGAAACGCTGGGCCTGACGGGAGAGGAGATTTTGTACGTGGGCGACCACTTGTTTGTGGATGTGAACATTACGAAGAAGGTGCTGCGCTGGCGTACGGCGCTGGTGGTGCGCGAGTTGGAGGAGGAGATCGAGGCGTTCCAGCAGTTCCACGAGGAGCAGAAAGAGCTGACCTCGCTGATGAAGCAGAAGAATGCGCTTGAAGATGCGTACTCGCAGATGCGCCTGCGGGTGCAGCGCATCCGGAAGGGCTACGGGCGGCCCGAGGATCAGGGCAATCCGAAGCAACTGGAGCGCCAGATGGTGGATCTGCGGGAGGAGCTGGTGGAGCTGGATAAGCAGATTGCGCCGCTGGCGAAGGCAGCCGGGCAGCTGGGCAACGAGAACTGGGGCCCGATCATGCGCACCGGCAAGGACAAGAGCCTGTTTGCGCGTCAGGTGGAGCGCTATGCGGATGTGTACACGGGCCGCGTGTCTAATTTCTTGCACCAGACGCCGTTCGTGTACCTGCGCTCGTACCGCGGCAACCTGCCTCACGATGCGGTGTCGCTGCCGGATATGGAGCTGGTGGCGCCGTGATGCGGGGAGGACAACGGGCGAATGTTTTTGACCCCGTAGAGACGCGTCCGTGGCGCGTCTCTACGGGGTGCGGGAGCTCCGGGCGGATGGAACGCGCTAAACAGCGAGCGTGCCGACGCGGGCAATCAGGATACCGCTCCCTCTTGCAGCACAGCCTGTAGCACCGGACGAAAATCGCCCGGCAGCAGCAATCCGGTATGCTCGTATCGAATGGTGCCGCTGCGGTCGATGATGTAGGTGCGCGGCACTCCGCGCGTAGTACCGTACTGTTGCGACGCCACGCGCGGACTGTTCACAATGGGGTAGTTCACGGGCATCTGCTCCTCAATAAAGGCACGCACGACCTCCATTCCGTTGGTATCTACCGATAGCCCGATAAACTGCACGCCCTGGCTTTCAAACTCATCTTGCATCTCTACAAAACCAGGCATCTGCTGCTTGCACGTTACGCACCACGTAGCCCACAGGTTAAGCACAACAACACGCCCCCGGTAGTCTGAAAGCTGAATGGGCGCTCCTTCAACCGACTCTAACGTAAAGTCGGGGGCCGTGCCTCTGTTTTCCAGCTCCACGGTTGGGGTCCGTCCGGCAACTAAGTACCACATGAGACCAACAACGAGGGCCAGCACCCAGAAGCGACCGATTAGATTGCTGATGCCTGCCCCGATTCGGCTTAGCAGAGGCGGCGTAGACGAGGGGGTGGTGTGTGAGGTGTCTGGCATATCAATAGGTGGATCGTGGTGTTACCGGTTTGTTTGCATCTTGTGCGTTGGAGACCGCGTGTGCTCGAATACGCATGTGGATCACATGCCGGGTATAGCACACTACTCCCCCGACTCTACGAGTTCGCCATCGCGCAGGTAGGGGGCATTTTCGAAGACCTCGGCGTCTTGAATGGGACGCAGGATACGGTTGAAACGCGGGCTGGTGGACTCGGCGTCCCACGAGAAGTAGGTGAACAGCGCTTTGCCCACGATGTGGTCGTGCGGCACGAAGCCCCAGAAGCGGCTGTCTTCGGAGTCGTCGCGGTTGTCGCCGAGCATGAAGTAGTAGTCCTGCTCGAACGTGTACTCGGTCGTTTCCTCGCCGTCGATGGCGTAGGTGGAGTCGGTCATGGGGCGGGCCGAGCGGCCTTCGTATCCCGTAATCACTGGGCCGTACACCGGCCATGTGGCTTCGTTGAGCGTCACGGTCGTACCCGCGGCGGGGATGGCGATGGGCCCGTAGTTATCGGGCGTGTACCCCTGGTTGGGCGGGTACATGTTGGCGTCGTAGTTCGCGTTGTTGAGGATAAGCGGCTCGACCGCGTTGACCCAGTCCCAACTGCGGATCTGCAGGGCGGCTTCGGCGGTGGCCTGGGTGCGTGCAACCTCGCCGTTGGGTCCCTCGCGCCACGCGCTGATGCCCAGCTCCTCCAGCTCCGACCGCGACACCTGGTAGCGGGCGTCGGATTTGCGCACGACCCAGAAGTACTGCATCCCCTGCCCCATCGAAAGCCGGTCGCTGTTGATGGAGACGGCTTTGTCAGAAACAGCGAGCGTATCGCCGGGCATGCCCACCACACGCTTGATGTAGTGCATTTTGCGATCGATGGGCGCGTCGTCGGGCGGCAGGTTGAACACAACCGCATCCCCCCGCTCGACCGATCCAAAACCAGGCAGCCGCACGTACGGGAAACGCGGGTTGTCGAGGTAGAGGTTCGGGCTGAAGGCGCTGCCAAAGGGCACGGCCAGGGTCATGGGGAGGCGCGTGCCGTAGTGCAGTTTAGAGACGAAGAGGTAGTCGCCCACCAGGAGGTTGTTCTCCATCGAGGGCGTGGGGATGCGAAACAGGTCGAAGAAGAACGTGCGGATGACCAGCACGACGACCACGGCCACGACGATGGCCTCAATCCACTGGCGGAGTTCGCTTTTTTGCGGAGGGGCGTCGTTACGGGAACGCCGTCGGGATGAGGAGCGATCGGCCACGGGGTAGAGGCGTTGTCGAGCAGAATGAGTGCGAAGGTGTACTGACGGGCGCGGCAGCACCGGTCGCAAGAATCATGGCGACGCATGTGCTGCAGGTGCAGGCGCTATGGTGTGGGCGGCGGGGGCCGGTGGCCGGGCGTAAGCTGGCGGCGCGCCACAGGCTCCATGAAAAAGCGTACGCCGTTGTATCCGACACGGTACCAGCGCCCATCAACCGAATCATAGAAGTAGTCAACGTACGGAGCCCGGTCGGGGGTTTCTTTCAGGGGGGCGAGTACGCTTTGGCGCACATCGGGCAGCACGCTGCGCCAGCGCCGCTCGGTGGCTACGATAAGCCCGCGGTTGCGAGGGCCGTTGGCATCGCTCACCACCACAGGGATGGAGTCGTTAACGATGAACCAGTATGCGAACTGGTCGAAGTCGTCGCGGTTGGGCTGCAGGTCGTCGGCAAGGGTGTAGGTGGGGGCGTCGAAGTGGGCCTGCAGGCGGGCCCGCAGGTCAATCGTGCGGGTGGTATCGAAGACAGTCGGCTCCGGCTGGGGGCCGAGGAACGACCACTCGGTATCTCCAAACGTCTTGTCGAGCCACTCTTTCTCGAAGCGATGCGCCGTTCGCATCCGCTGAACAGGAAACGCATTGGAGTCGGGCGGGGCAGTGCGCGATGGGGCGCGGTGCAGCGAATCAACAGCCACGGCAAGCGGGTGCGGGGCCTGCGGACGTGCGGCCTGGTAGCGCGAGCGCGGGTAGAGCTGGTCGAGCAGGTGCATCTGGCGGGCCTGCTGGTACCGGTCGATGATGTGCTGCCCCTGCACTACGGCAGCGCCTGTGCTTATCCACAAGATCAGGATAAGCAGCGCCACAGCGCTCCATACAGGCGGGCATTGCGGGGTGCAACGAGACATAGCGTACCTCACGCGCAACCTCTACTCATCAACCGACAGGATGGCGAGGAAGGCCTCTTGGGGCACTTCCACATCGCCCACTTGCTTCATGCGCTTCTTGCCTTCTTTTTGCTTTTCCAGCAGTTTGCGCTTGCGGGTAATGTCACCGCCGTAGCACTTGGCGGTAACGTCTTTGCGCTGGGCCTTGACGGTTTCGCGGGCCACAACGCGGCGTCCAATGGAGGCCTGAATCGGCACCTCGAACAGCTGCTTCGGAATCTTTTCTTTGAGCTTCTTGGCCAGCTTGCGTCCTACCTCGTACGCTTTGTCGCGGTGCACGATGGTCGAGAGCGCATCGATCGGGTCTTTGTCGATGAGTACGGTGAGCTTGACCAAGTCGCTCTCGCGGTACTCCATAAACTCGTAGTCGAGCGAGGCGTAGCCACGGCTCACGCTCTTGAGCTTGTCGTAGAAGTCGAACACGATCTCGGCCAGCGGCAGTTCGTACTGCAGGTTGACACGCTCCGTATCCAGATAGCGCTGATTCACGTACACGCCCCGCCGGTTCTCGCAGAGCTGCATGATGTTGCCGATGTACTCTGACGGCACGATGATGTCGGCTTTTACGAACGGCTCAAACACCGCGTCGATGTCGCCGTAGTGCGGCATCTCGCTGGGATTATTGACGATGACAAGCTCCTGGTCGTCGTCGCCGGGCTCGCTCACGCGCACGCGGTACTCCACGTTGGGCACGGTGGTGATGATGTCGAGCCCAAACTCGCGGTCGAGGCGCTCCTGGATGATCTCCATATGCAGCAGGCCCAGGAATCCGACCCGGAAGCCAAAGCCCAGTGCGGTCGAGGTCTCCGGCTCGAACGTGAGGGAGGCATCGTTTAGTTGCAGCTTGTCGAGCGCGCTGCGCAGGTCCTCGAAGTCCTCGGTATCACTCGGGTGCACGCCGCTAAAGACCATCGGCTTTACCTTCTTGAAGCCCGGAATGGCCTCGTCGGCGGGGTTGTGTTTGTGGGTGATGGTGTCGCCGACGCGGGTGTGCGACACGTCTTTAATGGATCCGATAATGTATCCCACGTCACCAGCCTTGAGCGTGTCGACCTTCTGCCGTCCCAGCCGGAGCACGCCCAACTCCTCGGCATCGTACTCCTGATGTGTGGCCATAAAGCGCATCGCATCGCCCTTGTTGAGCGTGCCATCGAAGACGCGCGCATAAACGACCGAGCCGCGGTAGGAGTCGTAGATGGAGTCGAAGATGAGTGCTTTCAGCGGCTTATCGGGGTCGCCGGTGGGGGGCGGCACGCGGTTGATGACGAGGTCGAGCAGCTGGTCTACGCCCTCGCCGGTCTTG
>CAZBTM010000164.1:6277-6818 GCA_964494425.1 uncultured Rhodothermales bacterium
CGCGATCCGGCGTTGCGCCGCGAACGGCTACGAGATGGTGACCCTGAACGCGTCGAGCGCCTCGACACGAAGGTCGTCGAGGCGTTCGAAGTGGCGCTCGCGCCAGCTCTGATCGTCGACGTCGTCGCCCTCGAAGTGCCGTTCCATCGAGCCCGATGCGACGAGGTCGAGCAGTTGGTCTACGCCCTCGCCGGTCTTGGCGCTAATCTTGATAATGTCTTCGGCGGGCTCGCCCAGCAGTTCTTCGAGCGACATGGCGACCTGGTCGGGCCGGGCTACGGGCAGGTCGACCTTGTTCATGACCGGGATGATCTCCAGGTCTTGCTCCAGCGCCAGGTAGGCGTTGGAGATGGTCTGCGCCTCGATGCCCTGGGCGGCATCCACAAGAAGGATGGCGCCCTCGCATGCCTTAAGGGCCCGCGACACCTCGTACGTAAAGTCGACATGGCCCGGCGTGTCGATCAGGTTGAAGGTGTAGGTCTCGCCCGCGTCGGTGGTGTGCTGCATGCGCACCGCGTGGCTTTTGATGGTGATGCCCCGC
>CAZBTM010000165.1:0-4921 GCA_964494425.1 uncultured Rhodothermales bacterium
CACGATGCGTGCGAATCTATCCGTAAATCACACAGCTATTCCTGAACAAACCCCCAACTTACTATCGCTAAAGCTGATAAAGTTCGTGTAAACAGAGAAATCCGCTCAGACACCGTGCGGGTGGTCGAGCCCGATGGCGACCACGACGTGGTGGATCTGGACACGGCCCTGGAACGCGCTCGCGAGCACGAGCTCGACCTCGTCGAGATTGCTCCGGAGGCCGACCCGCCGGTCTGCAAAATCATCGACTACGGCAAGTACCGCTACAAGCAGCAGAAGCAAGAGAAGCGGCAGCGGAAACGCTCGAAGTCGATGCAGATGAAGGAGCTGCGGTTTCGTCCGCGCACCGACGACCATGACTACGAGTTCAAGAAGAACCATGCCCGCGACTTCCTGGAAAATGGAAACAAGGTCAAGGCCTATGTCCAGTTTCGCGGTCGCGACATCATCTACAAAGACCAGGGCATGGATCTGCTTCGCCGTCTCATTGAAGATCTGCAAGACCTTGCTCGCATTGACCAAGCTCCGCAGATGGAGAACCGGCGGATGACGACCATTTTGGCTCCCCACAAAAAGAACAAGTAACGCCCGCGCTGAAATGGGCTTCTGCTCTGGCACCGCATATGCCGGGCCGCTCTCATACACTTTTTGCAGAAGCTGTGCGCAGCACACACCCCGGCCCGGAACGCAGGCCGGGGTGTTTCCATTGACGCATGTCCGTTCTGTCTTGGCCCCGCCCACTGGGCGTAGTGCCACATGGCAGGTTACGCAGCCCAATTACGCGTTCTTCGAACCGACTGCCCTCCTTCTTATGCCGAAGATGAAATCGCACAGCGGCGCCAGCAAACGCTTCAAAAAGACCGGAAGTGGCAAAGTGAAGCGGAAAAAAGCCGGACGCCGTCACATTCTGACGAAGAAGTCGCCCAAAACCAAGCGCCAGCTTCGCAAGGACACAACCGTTGATAAAACGCAGGAAAAGCGCATCAAACAGATGCTGAATAACTAACGCAGCCTGTCCCAACGCACCGGCTGCCGATTCCCAGAGCCCTTTGCGCTCTGAGAAATCCTGCTTCTTTCCTCCACCTGTTACCCTACATCCACCATGCCACGCGCAACAAACAAGCCGCAGACCCGGCGGCGCCGCAAGAAAATTCTGAACATGGCCAAAGGCTACTGGGGCCGCCGGAGCAAAACGTACAGCTCCGCCAAGCACTCAGTTGAAAAGGCCCTGCAGTACGCCTACCGCGACCGGCGCCAGCGCAAGCGCAACTTCCGCAAGCTGTGGATTACCCGCATCAATGCAGCAACGCGCCAACAGGGCGTGAGCTACTCGCAGTTCATGGGCGCGTACCGCAAAGCGGATCTCGACATGAACCGCAAAGTGCTGGCCGACCTGGCTGTGCACGACCCTGAGGCGTTTTCGCACGTCGTTGATCATGTAATGGAGCAGGCATAACCCCCTTGCCTGCGAGGGCGCCCCCTCTGCCTTCGCACGCTCCATTGCATGACGTTGAATCCCGCCGCTGCTGCTTCCCAGCAGGTCTGGCGGGATTTTCTATGTGGCGCGCCGCATCCGTATACGCTCCGGTGCGCTCTGTGCCCTGCCGTAGTCCCGTCGCCCTGTTCTCGCCAATCTGCTGCTCCCATGGCCGATCGTATCGCCGCGCTGCGCGCCGAACTCGACGCCGAAACCATCACCACCGAGGAAGAGGCCGAGGCCTTCCGTATCCGGTATCTGGGCCGCAATCAGGGCGCAATTCCCGACCTCTTTAGCCAAATCGGGCAGCAGCCGCCCGAAGAGCGCCCCGACTTTGGCCGGCGCCTCAACGCGCTCAAGGCGGATGCTCAGGCCAAGCTCGATGCCGCCCGCGAACGCCTCAGCGCTGAAGATGCCGCCGACACCGGCACCGACCTCGACCTCACGCTCCCCGGACGCCGCCGCCCTCCGGGCTCGCTGCACCCGCTCACGCAGACCCTCAACGAGATTCTGCGCATCTTGGAGCGCATGGGCTTTGCTACATACGAGGGACCCGAAGTTGAAACCGACTGGCACAACTTCACCGCGCTCAACTTTCCCCCCGACCATCCGGCGCGCGACATGCAAGACACCTTCTTTGTGAAGGATACGCCGCCCGATGCCCCCACGCTCTTGCGCACCCACACCTCCCCCGGCCAGATTCGTGTGCTGCAGGCCACCGAGCCGCCCGTCCGCGTCATGGTACCCGGACGCGTCTACCGCAACGAGGCGATTTCGTACAAGTCGTTCTGCCTTTTCCATCAGGTCGAACTGCTGTATGTGGATACGGACGTGTCGATGGCCGACCTGAAGCAGGTCCTCTACCAGCTGGCCCAGGCGCTCTTCGGACAGGACGTGCGTCTGCGCTTCCGTCCGAGCTACTTCCCGTTCACCGAGCCGAGCGCCGAAGTCGACATCTGGTGGGCCGATCCCGACCATGATGATGGCGGACGCTGGCTCGAAATCCTGGGCTGTGGCATGGTGCATCCAAACGTGCTGCGTGCCGTCGATGTGGATCCGGAGCAGTACAGCGGCTATGCTGTGGGGATGGGCATCGAACGCATGACCATGCTCAAGCATGGCATCGACGACATTCGTGTGTTCTATGAGAACGATCTGCGCTTCCTGCAGCAGTTTTAGCACGCGGGCTGCCGCCCCCTGCCTCCCCCCAAACCGTTTCTTGCACAACGCCCTCTTCGCTTCATGGACTGCTCCATCCAGTGGCTGCGCCGCTACGCCGCCCCCCAGGCCGATGCCGACACCATCGCTGATTTGCTCACCATGGCCGGACTCGAAGTCGACGGCATAGCGCGCTATGGCCAACCGCTCGACGACCTGGTGATTGGTCACATCGAAGCGGTGCGCTCGCATCCTAATGCCGACCGCCTTGTGCTCTGCGATGTGGCCGTGGATCCCGACACGACCGTGCAGATTGTGTGCGGCGCGCCCAACGTAGCTGCCGGGCAGCGCGTGCCCGTAGCTCCCGCAGGCACCACGCTTCAGCTGCCCACCGAGAAGGGCGGCGACGAGCGCCAGTCCATCACGCTGGAGGCCCGCGAAATCCGTGGCGAAATGTCCAACGGAATGATCTGCTCCGCCCACGAGTTGGGCCTGACCAGCGACGCCAGCGGCATTATGGTGCTCGACGACGAAGCCCCCGCCGGCATGCCGTTCGTGGAGTATCTGCAGGCCCACAACATTGCGCCGACCGACACGGTCCTCGACATTGATCTGACACCGAACCGTCCCGATGCCGCCAGCCATATGGGCATTGCGCGCGACCTTTCGGCCCTGACCGGCGCACCGTTGCATCGCCCCAACGCAGACCAGCCCGACGAGGGCGGCGCCGTTGCGGAGCGGTTCAGTGTGTCGATTGCGGATGTGGACGCCTGCCCACGTTACGTGGCGCTCTGCGTAGAGGACGTGGAGGTGGGCCCCTCGCCGGTGTGGCTGCAGCAGCGCCTGGAGCGCATTGGACTGCGCCCGCGTAACGTCATCGTAGACATCACCAACTTTGTGCTGCATGAGTGCGGTCAGCCGCTGCATGCGTTTGATGCCGACACACTCCACGGAAACGAAATTCATGTCGACACCGCGACGGAAGACACCCCGTTCACCACGCTCGACGACCAAGAGCGCACGTGTCCGGCGGGTACGCTTTTCATTCGAGACGCCGAACGTCCGGTGGCCATTGCAGGCGTAATGGGCGGCGCCGATACCGAGGTCACGGAAGACACGACCACCGTGCTCATCGAGAGCGCGTACTTTGACCCGTCGCACATCCGTCGCACGGCAAAGGCGCTGACATTGCGAACGGATTCGTCGTACCGGTTTGAGCGCGGCGTAGACCGCGACGGTCAGGTGTGGGCTGCTGCTCGTGCCGCCGACCTCATGGTCAAGCTGGCGGGGGGCACCCGCGTTGACGGCATGATCGACATGCATCCCCATCCGCCCGAGCCGCGCACCGTTACGCTGCGCCCTGCACGCGCCAACGCCCTTCTGGGTACCGACCTTGCCCGTGGGGATATGCAGGCGCATCTCGAATCCATTGGCATCGCGACCGAGGCTACTGGGGATGCGCTCCGGTGCACCCTCCCCACCTGGCGCCCCGATTTGGCTATCGAAGAGGACCTGATCGAAGAAGTGGCGCGGCTGCACGGCTACGACCGCATTCCGCGCCCCGAGCGCATCCAGATCCCCGCACGCATAGCCGACCTGCCCGGCAGCGAACGCACGCACCGTAACGAAGCGCGCCAGCTGCTACGAGGGGCCGGCTTCCGCGAGATCTACACCAACAGCATGCTGCCACTGGAGGTAGCCGAGCAGTTCAATCCGCACGACACGCCCGTTGTGGAAACGCGCAACCCCATCTCACGAGAGATGGCCGCGCTGCGCCCCCGTCTGCTCCCGGGCGCACTCCGCGTGCTGCAGCACAACCACAACCACGGCCAAGACGCCATCCGGCTGTTTGAGTTTGGCCATGTGATGCGCCGGGCCACCGCCGACGAAGCCACGCAGGTGCCGGGCACCGCCGAGCACGAAGCCCTCTTGATTGCTGCCACCGGCCCCGATGCGCCCCGCCACTGGGACCGCGCCGCTCGCCATACCGATGTGTACGACCTAAAGGGCACCGTGGCTGATCTGCTGAGCGCCCTTGGAGCCACCGCGCAGTTCACGCCATCGACCGGCACGCCCCGCTATGTCGCGTATGCCCTTAACGTGGCCGCCGACGATGTTGCCCTGGGTACGCTCGCCTGCATCCACCCCGACACCGCGGCCCACTACGACCTGAGCGAGGCTGTGCTTGTGGCCGAGCTCAACTGGGATGGCAGCATTGGGGTGGCAAAGAACCTTGGTGAAAAAGTGAATACCCGCAAGAATGACCTTTATCCCCAGGTGCTCGGG
>CAZBTM010000165.1:4931-6756 GCA_964494425.1 uncultured Rhodothermales bacterium
TGGATACGCAGCCTGGTTACCAGCCCGTGCCACGCGTCCCCGTGGTAGAGCGCGACCTGGCCGTGCTCGTAGATGCCGATGCTCCGGTAGGCCCGCTGCTCGACACCGCCAAAGACGCCGGTGCGCCGCTGGTGCAACAGACCGACCTGTTCGACCTGTACGAGGGCAAAGGCATCCCCAGCGGGCAGAAGAGCGTCGCGCTGTCGGTGCGACTGGCTGCTGCACATACCCTAACCGATTCCGAAATCGATGCCTGTATGGACAGCATCACTTCGGCCCTGCAACGCACATATGGCGCCACCTTACGCCAGCAGTAGTTCCGGCTTTCAGCATCTTTAATGGCCGCTTTGCTGGAGGATTTGCCGATTTTTCCCATGCTCGGCACATCCGCAACCATTAGGCGTACAGGCAATTCATTGTTGGTTTCTTTAGATGGCAAGGTAACAATAACTATCTTGCACAAAGAGACCAGATAACCCCATTTTCATCCTGTACTCTCTACGACCAGCGGCTTCTGGCCCCCTGCCATGACTGCTGAACCCGACTCTTCGATGAATGGCACGTCGGCTCTGGGTGAGACTGACTCGATCCTCCACGCCCTGCCTGAATCGCTGCGTACGCCTGTGCAAACGCTTATTGCCCAGGTTGAAGCAGCGACGCACCGGATTCAGGCGTTGCAGGCCGAGAACGAGCGCCTTCGAGATCGCATTGAAACGCTGGAGGAACACCGCAACGTTCCGCCCTCTGCGTTTGTGATCTCGTTAGATGAGGACGACGCAGACGCTCTTGACGACGAACTGAGCGTGCATATCGAAACGATTGACGCGCTTTTGGATGACTTGCCTGCCCCGCATCCGCCTGCCGACGATACCTCTTCTTCTGCATAGCCCGTTCTGGTTATGGCTACTCCCGATATGAAACCAATCTGCGTCTACATCATGGGCCATGAGTACGCACTGCGTGTGCGCAAGGGTGAAGAAGAGACCACCCGTAAGCTGGCTAAGCAGGTCGACGCACGCATGAAAGCGTTTAAGGAAGAGCACCCTGAACAAGCCGAACTCACCACGTCGGTGATTACGGCGCTCGCCATGGCCGAGGAACTCAACGACCTGCGTTCCGAGCTTGAAGCAGCCCGCGAGCAGGCTCAATCTACAAAGGAGCAGACGCAAGCACTGCAGCACCTGCTCACCCATCTATCTGAGCAAATGGCCGAGACCTTGCCTTCCGGCGCGCTGCCCGTTGACCCGGACGTCACCCCGGCCCTGCCTGCTAACGACGACGCGCCCGAGGTCTCTTCTGCCTCGGATGGTCATGCCAACCCTGACGTGTCTCCGCCTGCTCCGGCGCTGGTTCCGGGCTCTACTACAGAATCTGCTGAGCCGTCTGAGGAGGACGACACATAGCCGCGTTGGTATCTACTGCGCAGACGGCTTACCTGTGTGCCCATCCTTTACGACTCCGTCAAGTCTGCCCCGTAGCAACGCGCATCTTACTGGGGCCGGTTGCAGTTTTGTGTTGTCCTGCTGTTTTGTTCTAACGCTGCCGCCCCCTCCATGACCAAGACGCTCGATACGGCGCCTCCCCAAGACCCTGTCATTGCCAATGCCTCGGATGAGGCACGCAAGAAAGCGCGTTCGCACATCGTAGTGCGTGGTGCCCGGCAGCACAACCTGAAAGACATCGACCTGGACGTGCCCCGCGAAACGCTGACGGTGGTCACCGGACCATCGGGATCCGGCAAGTCGAGTCTGGCCTTCGATACGATCTATGCCGAAGGGCAGCGCCGCTACGTGGAGAGCCTCAGCGCCTACGCCCGGCAGTTCCT
>CAZBTM010000166.1:0-1988 GCA_964494425.1 uncultured Rhodothermales bacterium
TAGAGCAGTCGACTCATAATCGATCGGTCGCAGGTTCAAGTCCTGCCGGGCCCACTATAGTTTTGTGTAAGTATATATTAATTAAACATCTGTAATTTCGGTGGTGCAACAAATATAAGTAATACTCTTCTCGCTCACCTATTCCAAAAATTGACAGAATGGGGAAGTTAGCCTATATTGCAATAACAAACAGCGAAGGCATGGTGTTAACATAGAGTAGACTGAGTACCTATCAACAAGATGAGAGGTGGTCGCTATGACGAAGACAAATCCAATGAACCGCCTTTATGAGCGTCTTGAAGAAGCCGGTGTTGAACCTTCGTATGTTCGAGATTATGTCTTGCCAGAATGGTGGGATGATGAGATTGCCGAAAGTGGTACCGGCCAACTTGAAGGACTTGGATACATCTCGAAGTTTCTTGGTATCAATGTGAGGGCACTCCGAGATTCAGAGGCCTCATTACAGGCCCCTGATGTTGCGGGTGCCCGATTCAAGTTGCGTAGCGATGTGGACCACGAAGATGTGACATGGGCACAAAGTCTCTGTGTACGTGCCGCTGAGATCGCCGCTCATGCAACACCCACGCCGTACCGTTCTCTTGATTCCACAAGTGCTCAAGACATACGTACCCAAATCCTTGATGCAGATGCTCCTTGGATTGGCCTTAAACATCTTTTGAGGTTTTGCTGGGATAGTGGCATCCCCGTTCTTCACGTTCCTGAAGTACCAGGTAGGAAGATGGATGGCATTGCTCTACAAGCAGATGGACGTCCTGCGATAGTCATCTCCAAGAACCACAGACACGATGCTTGGCTCTTGTTCATACTGGCCCACGAATTGGGTCATATTGCCAACGGACATCTGGAGGGACAGGAGGTATGGATCGACGAAGAGTACGATCCAAATCCGACTGGGAGTCACGAACAAGAAGCGAATCAGTTTGCTGTCGAAACGGTCACTGGGAATCCGCACACCCATTTCAATTTGAATTACTATGTGGCGGCCTCTGAGTTAGCTCAGAGGGCGGAAGCAACTGGAAACCAACTCAATGTAGATCCTGGGGCAGTGGTACTGAACTTCGCTTTTCATGACGATGGTGGTCCATGGCCACTGGCAAACGCCACGCTTAACGAACTTTACCCCGATGCGGAGGCGACTGAGGTTTTCCGCCATGCAATTCTAAATCGGATCGACTGGACAGCACTCCCAGATGAGAGTGCTGCATTTCTGGCACGAGTCACCGGCTTGCCGAGAATCCCACAACCCGAGTTGTCGGCATACTAATAGTTGTCTGTTCACCTGACAAGGCTATAAATCTTCCCCGGTCAGTAGCTCTACTCGTTCAACCGCACTTCCCTGTTGATTATTCTGACAGATAACGACGTCTTGTTAAAGCTGGCGACATGCAGACTTCTGGAGTACCTCCCCGATGCTCTTGGAGTGACTATTTCGGAAATATATGTGTTGAATTCTGTATCGTATGTAGTTCGGAAGAAGGTTAAGCGATATGGGAGAGAATCCGTCCAACGTGTGCTGTCGTTCGTTGAGAAGACTTCTGAATTGGGAGAATGTGATGTTGATGAGCAAAGACTTGAACAACTCCTGGAGTTTGAAGACATTGATGTGGATTTGGCAGCCCACCATCTTTTTTTTGGAGAATTAAATAAAGCACATACCTTTAACTGGATAACAAAAGCAAAAGTTGCAGCAAAGCAATCCGGATATTCTTTTGCGTACACATACCTCATCGGTTCAGATCAGGGTAATGGAAAATCAGAAACCGCCGATCCGGACTTTGTCTCCGGGAAGGGTTTATCGTAATGAAGCCATATCTGCCCGTGCCCACTGTATTTTCCATCAGGTGGAAGGCTTGTATGTGGATGAAAATGTGGGTTTTGCGGATCTGAAAAACACCCTGTATCATTTTGCCAAAGAGATGTTCGGCAAAGAAACCAAGGTGAGATTCAGGCCATCATTTTTTCCCTTT
>CAZBTM010000166.1:1998-6731 GCA_964494425.1 uncultured Rhodothermales bacterium
ATGTGGGGGAGGCGCTCCTATTTGCTGCTGGTGCAGAAAAAAGGTCCGCGCGCGTCGTAACGGGGGACAAACGGGCTTTGCGGACACTTTGCAAAGTCAACCACCGCTCCGTGCTCAACTCACTCTGCGGGTGTGTGATTTGCCTGGAGCAGATGGTCTACCGTCTCATTGTGCATAACAACTTTATGATTGTGCGAGAACGCGTCTCCGCTGCTCGCGATGTTGATAAGGTCGTTCAAACCATTGCATTCAGCCGTGGACCCGATACTACTAAAAATACTGCCATCAATGCTCTTCGTAGTTACACGGTGGACCTTCGTGCGTCTACTGGAGAGTTACTGATTGATGGCGAGGAGTGGATTTAAACGGGGTTTGAGACGATCCGTCTCCGGCGTCGCTTGAGTTGAATGCCTTCAGCACCACTCGCACCTTTCAGAACAGATCAATGCACGTAACTCCCCGCGTTCATGTCGATGGTGCAGCCGGTGGCGTGGTCAGCGTGGCCGGAGAGCAGGAGCGCGACCATGGGCGCCAGGTCGTCGGGCTCGGTGAGGTCGTTCAGCGCAAGGTCATCGCGTACGATGCCGGCGCCGTACTCGTCGATGAAGTCCTGCGCCATGTCGGTGCGGGTGAAGCCGGGCGCAATCGTGAAGGCTTTCACGTTGTCGGCCCCGGCGCCGCGGGCGATGGAGCGCATGAGGGCCACGAGTCCGGCTTTGGAGGCGGCGTAGCTCATGTAGTCGAGCGTGTCGCCACGAAAGGCCGCCCGCGAGGCGATGCCCACAATGCGTCCGCCGCCCTGATCGCGAAAGTGATCGAGTGCGTGGCGGCAGAGCAGTTCGGGGGCGCGCAGGTTCACCTGCATGGTATCCTGCCAGTCGGCGTGCCAGGTAGCGGTGTCGGCATCCAGCGGCATGTGGCGGGCTACGCCGGCGTTGAGCACGAGTCCATCGACGCGCCCGTACGTGTCGGCGACGGCGTCGAACAGCGCGTCGGTGGCGTCGAGGTCGGTGAGGTCGGCCTGGAAGAGGTGGGCCTCGGGGCCGCAAGCGTTGGCCACCTCCAGCGCGGCGTCGGCGCTTTGCCCGTAGTGGACGGCCACCGCGGCCCCGGCGCGAGCGCACGTTTCTGCGATGGCTTTTCCGATGCCGCGGCTGGCACCGGTTACGAGAATAGTGTGTCCAGAAAGGTCGAGCATGGGGGGATGCGCGGGGACGGTCTACAAAGCGAACGAGTCAACGCATCCAACAAACTGATTACACGCGTCAGACGCAACCGAATGAGAGCGAAGGGGGTAGCGTACGGAGAAAAGAGAGGGACACAGATCGGAGGTCCAGCTTGGACGTAGGGGGAAGACATGTTTGGGGCGCGGCGGCACGCGTTCGCCTTTCGCTTGTGTGCCGACCTTCCTTCTGTTTCAGTCTGTATCTGGGATGCGGTATGCGATCTCATTGGGATCGAGGTCCACCAGTTCCATGCTGCGGTCCCAGAGTTCGGCAGCGGCCTTTTCGTCGAAGGCGGCAATGGAGGGCGTGGCGCGATCGGTTTCGTCGAAGTAGGCCCCTGTTACGCCCTCGACCTCGCTGGAGGTGGCCAGGTAGAGGGGGCCTTCGGCACCAGTTTCGGGGGTGTTGAAAAACCATGTTATGCGACGCACCATCCACGCGAGCAGGCCAGGACCGCGCCAGATGTTGGTAGCCACCACGCCGGGGTGCACGCAGTTCACAGTCACGCCCGTAGGCTTCAGGCGGCGCGCCAACTCGTTGGTAAAGAGCACCAGCGCCAGTTTTGACTGCATGTATGCGGTGAGCCCGGCAT
The DNA here is from genome assembly GCA_964494425.1 of uncultured Rhodothermales bacterium. GTDB lineage: Bacteria > Bacteroidota > Rhodothermia > Rhodothermales > Salinibacteraceae > Longimonas. The sequence continues at coordinate 3,817 of CAZBTM010000166.1, forward strand.
CGCCATGGCTCATGGCATCGGCGTTGAAGTTAACGGCCCCGCGGTGGGCATCCGATCCTACGTTCACGATGCGCGCCTCGCCCGTGTTGTTCGCGGCGCGCAAGAGCAGCGGTAGCAGCAGATGCGACAGCAGAAACGGCGCCAGATAGTTTACGGCAAACGTCTCTTCAACCCCTTCTTCATTGGTGGAACGCTCTTTTTTGAGCACTCCCGCGTTGTTAATGAGCACATCGATTCGGTCGTATTGCGCCTTCAGGTCACGGGCCGCGCGGCGGACGGCGGCGAAGTCGGTAAGGTCAGCGGCTATCGTATCGAGGGCGGCAGAGTGTTCGTCGCGGCGAAGGGTGGCGGCAGTGTCGTGAGCCGAGGCTGTGGTGCGGCACCACAAGATGACATGGTACCCGCGCTGCAAGAGGCCCCGCGCGGTGGCCTTGCCAATGCCGGAGTTGGCTCCGGTAACGAGTGCAACAGGCGTATCCATGAGAGAGCCGTTAGCGGCCTATATGGTGGAGATGAAAAGCAATTTACGCTTTTAGGGTAAGCGCGCTGCGAAACGCTGATACGTTGTCGGATATGGGGGCTGCATCGCCAAAGACGGCACTTCCGGCTACGAGCACATCGGCACCGGCTTGTGTGAGGCGTTGCGCGTTGGCGGGCTTCACGCCGCCGTCGACCTGCAGGAAGGCGTCGGAACCAAGGGCGTTGAGTTGACGCCGCAGCGTTCGAATGCGTGCGGTGCTCTGCGCAATAAACTGCTGCCCGCTGAACCCCGGATTGACCGACATAACCAGCACAAGGTCGGCCAGCGGAAGCACGGCGTCAAGTGCTGAAAGAGGCGTGCCGGGGTTCAGAGCCACGCCCGCCTTCATGCCGGCCTGCTGGATCTGCTGGATGACGCGGTGCAAGTGGGTACAGGCTTCCACATGTACGGTACAGACATCGGCCCCCGCCTGAGCAAACGTATCCACAAAGCGGCCCGGATCGTCAATCATGAGGTGTACGTCGAGCCAGGCGTCGTGCGCATCGGCAACCGGGCGCATGGCCTGCACAATGCCGGGCCCAATGGTAAGGTTCGGCACGAACTGGCCATCCATCACGTCAAGGTGAAGCCAGTCGCCCCCCGCTTCGAGCGCTTCAGTAGTTTGGGCGTGCAGGTGACCGTAGTCGGCGGCGATGACAGAGGGCGCAAGCAGGGCCATGAGGCAGCGGCTGGAGCAGGTGGAAACAAAGACGAACAGAAATTACAAGCGGGCGCACGCAGGGAAGCGGGTAGGGTTCGCTATCTTTCTGTGAACCTGGGCGCGCCCTCTGTGCATGAGGCCGTGAATCACTACATTTAGACAGCATACAACGCGAGTTGCAGGGTGTAAACGCTGCCCTTTTATTCCTTGTTGTTCTAACCTCGATGCCTATGTCTTTGTTTTCCGATGTCTCGTCGCGTGTGTCACTCACGCCGAGTGCGCTTATGGCGGTGCTCGTATCGTTAGGCGCGGGGGGGCTCGTTGCCCTGATGGTTCGCCTTAACGCGACGCTCGGGGTGCACATGGGCGTCGTTGCATCGAGTTGGGTGGTGCACGTGGTAGGCACGCTCTTCGCCGCGTTGCTCTGGGCAGCGCGAGCCGTGCTCGACCCCCGGCGTCCGCGTCCCATCGACTGGAGCGGCATTCCGTGGTATGCGTGGACGGGTGGCGTGCTGGGGGTCGCCATCGTGGCGTTGGCCAATGCGGTGGTGCCGGTGCTCGGACTGGCGCTTACGCTGAGTGTGGTCATTGCCACCAGCCTCACCGTATCGGCCCTGGCCGATCATTTTGGATGGTTTGGGTTGCCGGTGCACCGCATGACGGTGCGCACGGCACTGGGCATCGTCTGTATTGTGGCAGGGGTCGTGTGCGTTACGTTGGGATAAGCAGCGCGGATGCGCATCCCACACTCTTCGAATCCTTCAACCAAACCGGCTCCGTCCAATGGCCTGGATGCTTCTGCTCACCGTTGTCAATGGTCTATGCGAGGCTGGCAGCCGCCTGGCCAATGCAGTGCTGGCTATGGCGACCGGAGCGCTGCTGGGATCGGGGATTAACCACCTGGTCGGTGCGGTAGTGGCGAGCGTGGTGGTGGCGTTTGGCGTAGGCGTAACCACGTGGAGCGTGCCCAACGTGGCGTGGTTCTACTTCGCGGTCGGATGCATGGGCGTGCTCGTCGTGGCCGCCAATAACTACGCGATTCCCCGTATTGGCGCAGTGCTGGGCAGCATGCTGCTCGTGGCTGCACAACTCATCGGGTCGGCAGTGCTCGACCATTACGGTGTGCTGGGCGGTCAGCCGGTGCCCATGAGCGGCCTGCGTCTGCTGGGACTCACGCTTCTTTTGGGCGGGGTCGCACTTACGCTGAAAGGACGCCAGACGCAGCACCGCGACGCCGCCCAGTACGATAGCCACGATAACACAGCGTTGTAAGGGGGAGGCGCAGCGCACCGCTCCGCACACAGCGATGCGCACATCTCCCACAGCGAGCCTACGCATCCCACAGATTGGCCATCGTGTACGGGCTGTCGCCTATCGTCCAGGCTGCCCCATCCACGTAGCGGCGCCCGCGGTCGAGCTTGGCAATTACCTGCATATCGGCGTCGGTAAGCGCCACATCAGCTGCCGCCAGGTTCTCCTTGATGCGGCCTTCGTTCACCGACTTGGGAATCACCGCGGTGCCTCGATGGATTGCCCAACTGATGAGCACCTGTGCGGGGGTGGCGTCGTGCTTGCTGGCAATGGAGGCAATCGTCTCATCCTCGAGCAGCACCGGCTCGTCATCGGCCTTCATATTGTCGGGGCGATCCGACGACCCGAGTGGCGAGTAGGCGGTCAGGTGCACGTCGTTTTCTTCCGCAAAGTCAAGCAGATCAGGCTGCTGTAGATACGGAT
>CAZBTM010000167.1:0-4388 GCA_964494425.1 uncultured Rhodothermales bacterium
TAACCTCGCCCTCCACATTCCGGTCCATATCGGTCACCTCCTCAGGGCGCTCGTCAATGAGCAGCACAAGCAGGTGCGCGTCGGGATGGTTCTGCGTAACGCCTGCGGCAATTTTCTGAAGTAAGACAGTTTTTCCGGCCTTGGGCGGCGCTACGATCAGGCCACGCTGCCCCATGCCAATGGGCGCAAACAGGTCGAGCACGCGCGTGCCAAACTCCTCAGAATCGGTTTCGAGAGTCAGGCGCGTATTGGGGAAGACCGGCGTTAGGTGCTCGTAGTCGGTCCGCTCCTCGGCATCGGTGGGCGGCTGACCATTGACCAAGTCAACCTGAATGAGCGCGAAGAACTTTTCGCCTTCCTTCGGTGGGCGCACCTTTCCGGTTACCGTGTCGCCCTCTTGCAGTCCGAATCGCTTAATCTGCGACGGCGACACATAGATGTCATCGGGGCTCGATTCGTAGTTGTACTCATCGGATCGCAAGAACCCATAGCCGTCGGGCAAGACCTCGAGCATGCCCCGCTTGTCGATCATGCCTCGCAGTTCCGTCTCATCGGCGTCATAGGTCGCCATGTAGTCAGGGCGGTCGCCATAGAGCCGTTCTTCGCGACGCGACCGCCGAGCGCGGCGCCCGCGCGAACGCGCCGACCCGCCCGACGAGGAACGGCTCGACGAGCGACTTCCGGAGCGGCTCGACGAGCGTTCAGACGAACGCTTGGACCGGCCCGATGAACGCGATGATCGCCCCGAGCGGCTCGACGAGCGGCTCGGGGAAACGCGCTCCTCAGAGGCGGAATGGTCGTCATCAGTATCAGCGTCGGCATCGGCAGGATCGGCCTCGCTTTCTAAGTCGGGGGCCGCAACGCCTTCTGCCTGTGCTTCCAGAATGCGATAGATGAGATCTTGCTTGCGAAGCTTGGAATACCCAGATAGGTCCATCTCGCGTGCCATAGCACGCAATTCGTCAAGCTTTTTCTCTTGAAGGGTCGAAATTTTCATAGGGGATGTTTTCAGATGATCGTCTTTTCGGATACGAAATTGCAGCGCTACGTGTAGCCTGGTGGCCCAAGACGCTATCCATGTGGTGGGGAGGGATTAGCGCAGTGGGAGGAATCAGCGCGGGTTCAGATATCTGCAATGCAGCCAACCGGTCGTAGCTTGTAACGAATGCACAGGTACGATTCGTGCGGCAGCGGCGGTGAATACGAGGCCAGAGGGCCCCGGACGCGTTCAACTGTTACGCAGACATGACCAGTATGAGCCCGGTCAGTATGAGTCTGCGCTGCTACATGTCAAGGCTGAGCGTCAGGTCATCACGACGTTGTGAGATAGGGTGGGGGTAGAAGTCACTGCATCTTGTGCAACATACAACGTGCATAGCAGAGCAGCAAATCATATTTCACCTATTCACCCTACGCCATAGCAGAGAAGTAATGTCCTCTAAAAATGGATATGTCGATTACTATAACGCAAATTATGAATGAAACAGGATAGATGCAATGAACTCACTGTTCTTCTCAGGGCAATTGCATCTTAAAGGGCTTCGGTCTGAATCGAAGTGCCGCATCCGTCTTCAAGCGCCGAAAATCCGGTTGGGTAAGACGGCCATCTGGTTCCTCTGGCGTGATTTGCTTAACATACGATTGCCCTCTACCCACTGCTCGACTTTTTAATGTATGGCACGTATAATGAGATGTAGCAGTTGCCTCAGCTTGCGCTCATTATCGCATGGACATATTCTCTATTCGGTAGCGGTTCAACGCTACGTAATGGACCAAATATACCAGTAGCTGGAGACGGGGGGCGCCCCCAGCGCGGATGTCTCCGGTGGGGCTGACGGGAGCGAACGGGGTAACTTGTCCCGACCACTGTCGGGACCGTTCGCCCCAGGAAAGATTATTATTGGGAAAGCGATCACTTAACGTCTATCCACTGCCCTCTATTTCACAACCTATTTCGGGGTCTGTGCGTCGCTTTTGTACCAAAACGCTACGCTAATTTCCTCCTTTGTGGGTGGCTCCTTCGTTTGGCCCTGTCGGTGCTCGCCTCTCTTTCTGAACCACAAACAAACAGGTTCTGCGAGACGGTCCTGCTTCTTCTTTCTATTTGTCTTTGCCCGTTTTAGCCTACGCTCTGTATGACTTACCGCTGGATGCTCCGTACGCTCGACGACCCTGGCGTGGTAGCGCAGTTGCAACCGCGTCTAAATGATCTACCGATGGCGCTCACGCGCGCCCTGGCTCTGCGCGACGTAGACTCGTTCGAGGCGGCCCGCGACTTTTTTCGGGCTTCGCGCAGTGACCTGCACGACCCGCTCGACATGGCTGACATGCCGCGTGCCGCTGAGCGTGTGGCTGCGGCTATTGCAGACGGCGAGACCGTGCTCGTGTATGGCGACTACGATGTGGATGGCACGACGGCCACCGCCATGTGCACGCATTTTCTGCATCAGCAGGGCGTCCCGGCGTCATTTTTTATTCCCGATCGCTATGAAGACGGGTACGGGCTCTGCAAACGCGGCATTGATGCGGCGGTAGAGCGCGGGGCCTCGCTCATCATTGCGCTTGACTGTGGCATCACGGCCCATGCGGAGGCCGACTATGCTCGCGAGCAAGGGCTCGACCTCATCATCTGCGATCATCACACGCCCAAAGACACACTCCCCAACGCGTACGCGGTGCTCGACCCAAAGCGCGACGACTGCGCGTATCCCTTTACCGAACTCTCGGGCGCTGGGGTCGGGTTCAAGCTGCTGCAGGCCACGCAGCAGGTGCGCGGCGCTGCTGAAGACCGCGTGTTCGACTACCTCGATTTGCTGGGCATCTCCATTGCCAGCGACATTGTGCCGATGTACGGTGAGAATCGCATCCTTATGCAAGAGGGGCTTGCGGCCCTGCGATCCACCGAGCGCGTGGGACTGCGCGCCCTGGCTAAAGCGGCCGACCTCGACTTGGCCTCCGTAAAAACAACGGGCAATATCGTCTTTACGATTGGCCCGCGCATCAACGCTGCCGGACGTATGGCGCACGCGCACAAGGCGGTTGCCCTGATGCTGGAAGGCGACCCCGCCACCGCACGCGAACAGGCCGAGGAGCTGGAACAGCTCAACAAGGAGCGCCGTGCCCTCGACGAGCGCATCCGGAAGGAAGCAACCGAGCAGGCTGAGCGGCAGATCACGGCGCGCACCGCGCATGCACTCGTGCTGTATGACCCCGACTGGCACCTGGGCGTTATCGGGATCGTGGCCAGCCGCATCGTGGAGCAGTTCTACAAGCCCACAATCATGCTCACGCGCAACGGCGATGCCGTGAAGGGCTCGGCGCGCTCCATCAGTGGCGTGAACATCTACCGTGCGCTTACGGATTGCGAAGATGTCCTCACCCAGTTTGGCGGCCACGACTACGCAGCAGGGATGTCGCTTCCCGAAGCCAACGTGTCGAAGCTGCGCGATCGCTTCAATGAGGCGATTGCTGAGCGCATCACCCCGGAACTGCTTACCCCCACCATTAAGGTGGATGCGCATGTAGATCTGGAGACGATTGGCACCGCCGATGATCGATTCTGGGCTGTGCTTCAGCAGTTTGGTCCGTTCGGGCCGTCGAATCCGCGCCCGGTATTTCATCTGGGGCCGTGCCGCGTAGCCAAATCGCCTCGCACCGTGGGCCGCGACGACGCGCACCTCAAGTTCACTGTGGCTCCCGCCGATGCCGACGCCCCTCAGGTCGATGTGATCGGCTTTGGGCAGGGCGACAAGCTCGACCTCCTTCGCGAAAGCCGCCGGTCGGGCACGCCCATTGAGCTTGTGGCGAAGGTCGACGAAAACACGTGGCGCGGCCAGACCTCCATCCAACTCAAGCTGAGCGATGTGCGCCCGTACGAGGGCGACAGCTCCTTGCGCGCAGCCCCTGCACAGGCTGCGGCGCAGTAACCGTGTCTTCGCAGTCCGGGTGTTATGTGTAGCGCATCACTGTAACGCGAATCGTACGCTCACGCGGCGTACGGTGCAACACAATGGGACTCTGGTACCGCCCCTGCACCAACCGCGAGGTGCCGTTATCAGCAGGAGGGCGCACCAGAAGACGGACGGTGCCCGGCAGCCGCAATGCGGGCTCTTCGGCCGCAGGGGCTCTGGTGCCGGGGTTCTCTACCATTGCGGAGGCAGGGACGGGTACCTGTTCTGTAGATTGGAAGCAGCGCGGCGCGCGTAGCACCTGCGTCATGTCATAGCGCATAAGCTGCTTTTCGTATTCGTTTACCACCAGCGCAGCATCGTGCGGGTCGTCTGTTAGCGCCAGCTGTACGCCCCCAAAATGCACGGCGTGCTCAGCCAGCACAGCATGGATGCGCGCGATAAGGCCCAGACGCGGGTCACGCAGACTGGTAGCGCCTA
>CAZBTM010000167.1:4398-6724 GCA_964494425.1 uncultured Rhodothermales bacterium
CCCCGCGCCGTATGAGGCCCCGTCGCGCGCCGCGCCGTGCGCCACGCTGCGCAGGCGGCCTCCGCTCCACGAGGGGCGATGTAGCAACAACTGTCGGCGGCGCCAACGCGATGGAGCGGGAACGGTGACGTCAAACTCCGCAACCGTGCGCGCTTCCGTAAAGCCCACTGCCGTTACGCGGCGTGTGCGGTGGCGTCCGGTCTCCTTGTTTACGCCGTCCATGTCAACGAGTGCAAGAGGCTCGTTGGGTGCCGTTTGCAAGCACGCCACCAGCCCGGCCCCAATGTACGCAAGGTGCGCATCGGCATTGCGCGGCTCGCAGCGGCGCTGCTCCGGACGCAACTCGGTGCGCAGATGCATCTGGTCGTGCTGGTAGTCGGCTCCGTATGGAAAGAGCATGTGATAAGGCGCCAGAAACTGACGGATCGCTGCCTCGCTGGGCCCGATCTGGGCACGCGCCTCCGCATCCAAAAACCCCGCGGTGGTGTGGTGCGCGCTGTATGCTACCTGCGGCTGCTGGAGCACGGCAGGGCAGGCTCGGCGTACCGCCGTGCGCACCGGCAGGACCGCGTGACGGCGCGGGGGGCGTAGACAGATGGTAACGTGCGGCAGGGCAGCAGGCATGCGGTGCGGCAAGCGGATGACAGCGAAAACGCACCGTTGTGTATGCGCAGCCCGGGTATCCGTTCAAGGGCCGTTTGGGGATGCGGAGGCTACTCGCTATCGGCAGAGGCATCGCTCGGGGCGTGCACCGTGGCCTGCCGCGTGCCATCTCGAAAGCGAAGCGCAACGGGCACGTTGGGGTCCAGGTCGGCAGCACGCGTTACGGGCTCGCCCCGCTGTGTAACCAGAGCAAAGCCGTGCTGCATGGGCCGCTGCGGATCGGCACTGTGCAGGCGCTGCTGGGCGGTTTGAACGCGTGTGCGCAGCCGATCAACCCGCGCCCGCATGGTGCGACTCAGTCGTTCAACGACATGGTCGAGGTGCTGCCGGTGCTGCTCCACCTGGTAGCGCGGCGAATGCAGCGCCCGCGTATTCTGCAGCCGCTCTACTGTCTGCCGGTAGCGTCGTATCCGCCGAGCGAGCGGCCCGTGCATCTGCTCGTGCAGCGCGCGAACCTGCGTGCGCAGCGCCTGCTGGTCGGGCACCGCAATTTCTGCAGCCATCGACGGAGTGGCCGCCGTGCGATCGGCCACAAAATCAGTGATCGAGGTGTCCGTTTCGTGGCCCACCGCGCTGATCGTCGGCACCGTACACGCTGCCAGCGCCCGCGCTACCGGCTCCTCGTTAAACGCCCACAGATCCTCGGCCGAGCCGCCGCCGCGCCCTATGATGAGCACATCCGGGCGCTGCGGATGATCGGCGCCCAGCCCGCTAAACGCGTTGATGGCGTTGGTGAGCGCGGCGGGCGCGTCGATTCCTTGCACGGGCACCGGACACAGCACCACATCGGCCAGCGGGTAGCGGCGCGCCAGCACCGATCGGATGTCTTCGATCGCAGCGCCCTCGCCCGAGGTAATCACGCCTACCCGCTGCGGAAACGGAGGCAGCGGCTGCTTCCGTCCATCGTCGAACAGCCCCTCGGCCTTGAGCGTGCGCTTCAGGCGCTCGTACTCGGCCTGCTTGGCCCCGCGCCCCGCCCGCTCCAGCCGCGTCGCCATCAGCTGCAACTGTCCGCGCTTCGGGTACACCGTCGCCTTGCCCGTAAGACGCACCTGCTGCCCGTCTTTCGGACTGAAGTAGATGTTCTTCGTCTGGTACCGCCACATCACGCACCGCAGCTGCGCCTCCTCATCCTTAATCGAGAAGTAGCAGTGGCCCGACGCCGCGCGCTTAAAGTTTGAGAGCTCGCCCTCCACGGTTACCGTGCCTACCGTCGTTTCCACCGCGCTCTGAAGGCGCTGCGCCAGCTCAGTGACCGTCTGCACCGAGGCCCGAGAGGGCGCGAGCCCATTCGGCGTGTCACGGGATGCCGAGGCGCTGCCAGCGTCGTCGTTTGGAGCATCTTCGTTTGGCGTGTTGTTGGTGGAATTGTCAGATGCGTCAGACGACGCGGTGCGAAACAGGTCGAGCTCGGCCATAACGGGCAGCGCCAAAACGGCGGGGGAACGGTGGGCACAATGCGGGACGGCGTATCGTAAAGTATCGCATGCGCAGCGGTGTTTCCGTTGCGCACGTTCTGCCGTTGGGCAGGGCCTCTTGTTTTCGCATCAACTGTTTGCTGTGTGACATGGATACTCCCATTCGCATCCAATTCGTCTGCCTGGGCAACATCTGCCGCAGCCCGCTTGCCGAGGGGCTGTTTCGCGAGAAGGTAGAGGCTCAT
>CAZBTM010000168.1:0-2933 GCA_964494425.1 uncultured Rhodothermales bacterium
GGCCTCGCAGGAAGATGGCGAGGACCCGGAGAATGTCGGGCGATTACACTTCCTTGCCGAACTGCCCCGCACCGAAGCGCGCCGCGAAGCGCTGTATGCTTCGCTCCGCGACACCATCGCCACCACGGTCGACTCCAGCGCTGTAGAGCAGGCACTCGGCATCAGCGACTGGTCTCGCCCCGTGGCCGGCGCACCGCGCAGTGCGCCCGACACCGCCCTGGCTGTTGTAGGCCCCGACACCTTGAGCACGCCCGACTTTGAGACGTACCTGCAGGCCCACGGCGATCTGCGTGGGTCGGCCCTGGACGATGCCCTGTACGAATGGGTCGACCAGCGCCGTTTAGACTATGCGGCCGTAACCTGGGCTCGCCAGCGGGCGTCGCTGCACGACGAGCTCACGGCCTTTACCGACGGCTTGCTTGTCTTTGAGCTGATGCAGGACTCGGTATGGACTGATACGTCGTCTGCTTCTCCAGGCAACACCACTACAGCAACATCGTCTCCATCCAGCAGCCGCGAACACGCCTATGTAGAACGGCTGCGAACCCGGTACGATGCCCACCTGTTTCCGCAGCGCCTACGCGAGCAACACGCCACCTACCAGCCCTGAGCCTACACGTCTCCGCCTTCTTTGTATATGACGTCCCTGCCTGTCACGCACCTGCCTATGATGCGTCTTATCAGTATCGTTGTGCTGTGCTGCATGATAGCAGGATGCACAGACGAGTCGCCCAGCGAACCGTATGCCGCCCGCATCGGCGATGCGTACCTGACGGAGGCCGAGCTCAGCGATGCCCTGGAGTCGATCGCAGTTGGGGGCGACACGGTCGAGGCACGGCGTCAGATCGTAGAGCAGTGGGTCACGCGCACGCTGCTGCTGAACGAGGCCGAGCGCCTCAACCTGGAAAGTGAGTCCGATGTGCAGCGACAGTTGCGCGAGCAGCGGCGGTCGGTCCTCATCAATGCGCTTACAAGTCGCATCTACGAAGCGGCAGAGGTCGAGCCCAACCGCGAGGCCGTCACGCAGTACTTCGAGCGCAACCGCGACCGCCTGCGTCTCCGCGAACCGTACCTACAGCTTCGCCACCTACGCGTACCTGACGGCGCCACCGCCACCACGCTGGCGTCTGAACTACGCAACGCCCCGCAGGCCTGGAGTACCGTGTGCGAACGCGACGCCGTAGACCCCGAACGGGCCTGTGCGGTAGGGATGCGCTTCTATCCCGAGCGTCAGCGCATCGCCGACGCTCCCACGCTCCGCGACCGCGTATCTGATATGGAGACCGGCGAGGTGACTACGGTCGACGGGGATGACTGGCACCACGTGTTGCACTTGGTAGAGCGCATTGAGGCGGGCCAAGAGCCTGAATTGGAGTGGGTGGCCCCTCAGATTGAGCGCCACCTACGCACGCAGTCGCGGAAACAGATGTATGCACGCGAGGTTCAACGGCTACGTAACGAAGCAGAGGCCCGTGGGGCGCTCGATGTGCATCTCTCTGCGCCCGCCGGTAACGATACGACCACTGCCGAGTAAGCCTCTTGTGACTGGTGCGGGCCTCTTTTTGCATGCTGCGCGCAGCCCCCACTCAAGAACCACCCGCTTTTTGTACTTCGGTACGAACACAAGGCCCTTATAGCCTTTGGTTTGCGACCTTCTCTTTTGCACAGACGTTCTGGTTTTTCATGATGCTACGCTCGCTTTTCGCTTCTGCACTTTTGATTGGCTTGTGCCTGGTGGGTGTAGACGCCCATGCGCAATCGCACGAGAACAACCAAAACCTGGTCGACCGGGTGGTTGCCGTCGTTGACTCGGATGTGATTCTCAAGTCCGAGGTCGACCAGATTGCCACTACGCTGGTTCAACAGCAGGGACAGCAGAACGACGTGACCCCGGACCTGTGGCGCGAAGGGCTCGACCAGCTCATCAACCAGCGCGTGATGACAGAGATTGCCCGGCGCGACACAAACATCACGATTCCTGATGAGCAGGTGGATGCACAGCTCGATCGTCGCATTCAGCAGATGGTTCAGCAGGCCGGTGGCGAGGAGGCCCTCACTGAGGCGTATGGCCAGACCCCTGCCGAACTGCGCGAGTCGCTCCGCGAAGATTTTCGCGACCAGATGCTCGCACAGCGCGTGCGTCAGCAGCGCCTGAACCGCGTGCGCATCACGCCTTCTGAGATCGAGGAATGGTTCAGCCAGATCCCCGAGGAAGAGCTCCCGGTCCTTCCTGCCTCGGTGCGCCTCTCGCACATCGTACGCTACCCGCAGCCCACTGAAGACGCCCGCGCCGAAGCCGAAGAAATCATTACCACCATCCGCGACTCCATCGTTACCGGAGGCGCCGAGTTCGAAGAGATGGCCCAGCAGTTCTCCGAAGACCCCGGCTCGCGCAGCCAGGGCGGGCGCATCAGCAACATCAACGTGAACGACTTTGTACCCGAGTTTGCAGCGGTCGCCTCGCGCATCGACATTGGCGAGGTGTCGCAGCCCTTTTACAATCCCACGCACACCGGATACCACATTGTGCGCGTCAACGAACGGAGCGGCAACACCGTCGACCTCAACCACATTCTCATCCGGGTCGACCCCCGCGGCTCCGACGAAAACGCGGCTATTGAGCACCTCAGCGCCGTGCGCGACTCGGTCCTTAACCACGACCAGTCATTTGCCCGCATGGCCAGCCGCCACTCGCAAGAAACGCGCAGTGCCGAGATGGGCGGGCGCGTGCTCGATCCGCGCTCCGGTAATCGGCTGGCTGCGGTCGCGGCCCTCGCGCATCCGGAAACAAGCCTCATAGGCCAAGGCATTGATGAGCCAGGGTTGCCCGACGGTCAAGGTCCACGCCGCGTCCAGCGCCTCGTCGGTAAAGATTTGCCCGGTTTCATCGGTATGTTGCTGGAGTAAGGTCCGAACTTCTGTAGCGTTAAAGT
>CAZBTM010000168.1:2943-6593 GCA_964494425.1 uncultured Rhodothermales bacterium
GGACCGCCTGGGCGCGTCGTGGCAAGAGAGCCTGCGTGGCTTGGAGCCCGGCGACGTGAGCGAGCCCAATCGCGTGCGTCTGCTTGATGGCGACCGCGGCTATCATATCGTGCAACTGCATCGGCGCACGCCCGAGCATCGCGTCAACCTGGAGATGGATTACGAACGGATTCGTCAGTTTGCTCTGCAAGAAAAACAAACCCGCGTACTTGAAGAGTGGCTCGCCGAAAAACGAGAAGAGGTCTACGTGGAAGTCATGGTTGAGAATCCAGAAGACATTATGGCCGCGCAGTAACGGGTCCTCCGCTGCACGCCACGCTCGCCTTGCTCGTACCGTCTCCTGACCCAGTTCCCTGCCTGTATGTCTACCTCCTCGGCCTCGCCTGCTGACACCGACGCCTCTGTTGACGCTGATGCTGTTGCTGAAGTGGGCAAGGCGTACGACCGCCTCCACAACGAAATCAGCCGTGTCATTGTGGGGCAAGACCAGATCATCACACAGGTGTGCGCCAGCCTCTTTGCCCGGGGCCACACGCTGCTGGTGGGCGTGCCCGGCCTCGCCAAAACGCTGCTGGTGCGCACCCTATCGCGCGCACTGAATCTGTCGTTTAGTCGCATCCAGTTCACGCCCGACCTGATGCCGAGCGACATTACGGGGACCGACATCATTCAGGAGACCGACGACGGGCGGCGCCACTTCGAGTTTGTGCAGGGGCCCATCTTCGCCAACATTGTGCTGGCGGATGAGATCAACCGCACGCCCCCCAAAACACAGGCCGCGCTGCTCGAGGCCATGCAAGAGCGCCACGTTACCGCGGGTGGCCAGACGCGACCGCTCGACGCGCCGTTCTTTGTGCTTGCCACGCAGAACCCGATTGAGCAAGAGGGCACGTACCCGCTGCCCGAGGCCCAGCTCGACCGCTTCATGCTCAACCTGTGGCTCGACTACCCCTCCTTTCAAGAGGAGGTCGACGTGGTGCGCACCACCACCGCCGATGCGCTTCCTGAAGCCGAGCCCGTCCTTACCGCCGAGGAGGTCATTCGCTACCAGCGGATTGTGCGTCAGCTTCCGGTAACGGATCATCTCATCGAGTATGCGGTGGGCCTGGTCGCACAGACGCGCCCTGGCACCGAGCGCGCCCCGCAGTACGTGAGCGACTACCTGGAGTACGGCGCCGGCCCCCGCGCCTCCCAGTACCTCATTTTGGGCGCAAAGGCGCTGGCCGCGTTCGATGGACGCGCCACCCCGCTCGAAGAGGACGTCCGCCGCATTGCCCTCCCCGTGCTGCGCCACCGCATCGTCACTAACTTCAATGCGGAGGCAGACGGTGTCTCCACGCAGGATGTCATTCAGCGGCTCTTGGAGGCATAAGCCACCGTGCTCACTGGGCTCTCACCGCGCCAGATCGTGCCTCATCCTATGCCCGACCTCAACCCCGAACGCTACCTGCGCCTCACCCTTACGCGCTGGGAACGCTTTACCGACGATGTCGGCGTGCTCCATGTGGAGGCCGACGAACCGATCTCCTTCACACCCGGCCAGTATGCCACCCTCGGGCTTGCCCCTACCGACCAGCCGCGCCCGCTGCTACGTCCGTATTCGGTCATCGGCACGCCTGGGGATACGCACCTGGAGTTCTACCTGGAGCGTGTTGACGACGGGCAGCTCACCTCGCGGCTGTGGACGCTGCAGCCCGGCGCAACGCTCTGGATGCGCCGTAAGATCGTGGGCCGCTTCGTCCTTGACACCGACGTGCACCACCACGTGATGGCCGCTACCGTTACGGGTGTAGGGCCGTACCTCAGCATCGTGCGCACCTGGCTGGATACGCCCGCTGCCGAGCGCCGCAACGATCGCTTCCTGCTGATCCACGGCGGCAGCTACGCCGATGAGTTGGGCCGCTACCGCCGCGAAATGGCCGCGTACGCCGCCGAGCACAGCGCCATCACGTATGTGCCCACCGTAAGCCGCCCGCACGAGCAACCCAATTGGACGGGCGAGCGCGGACGCGTTGAGGATGTGCTCCGCAAGCATTGGGATGCATCCGGCTTTCCGCTGCGCGACACCGCCCTGTACACCTGCGGCCACCCGCAGATGATTGATAAGGCGCAGGGCATTGGCACTCGGGCCGGCCTGCCCGATGAGCGCATCCACGAAGAGAAGTATTTCGTGGAAGATACCCATGACCGCTTGGGGCAGCGCTTCCCACATTCACGGTTCTGTGCGCGACACGACGGATTGTTGGGTGTCGTTCATCTTCAGGGCTACCCGGATGCGCTCGGCTTGCGTCCAGCCGCTGTCCATGGCCAGCGCCACACGGCCTTTGCCCACGCGATAATCGCCCGCAAAGTAGAGCCCCACCTCATGCGCCGCGTCGAGTGGGGCGTCCGGGGCGGCCTCGGTGGGCGCAGCGTAGCGCCATCGGTGCGCATCCGTCCACGCCAGCGGCTGAAGCGGCACGCCCAGCACGTCTGCGGCCAGCGCGTGCACGGTGTCGGTGTAAGCCGCCGGATCGTCATCAACACGCTCGGCTGTCCATGCCGGACTCATCTGCGCGCTCACGACCGACTGTCCGCTGGGCACGCGGCCCGGCTTGTCGTCTTCGATGCTCATCCAGGCAATGGGATGCGCACGGTCGGTATTCAAGAGCGCGTGGAACGGCTCAGGGCGCTGGAGCGGCGTGGCGAGTCCGAACACGTAGGTAAACTGCGGCGCGTACGTGGCCGCCTCCAAGGCTGCGATGCACTGCTGGAGATGGGCTTCTCCCTCTTCATCCGCCGTGCTCTTCTGCAAGATAGCAGCGGTCTGCGGCGCAGGCGGCGTGCACAGCACCGCATCGAACGGCCCCTGCGCCTCCCCCTGTTCAGGATGCACATGCCACGCCCCGTTTGTGTGCGTAAGGTGATGAATACGCGTAGTGCGCTGCACTGACAGATTGCCGTCTTCAACCAGCAGCTTGCCGAGTGTGTTGATGCCGTGTGCGTAGGTCCATCGTGGCGCGGCGTTGGACTCTGGGTCGCCCGGCTCGCGGTTGCCCTCCTTATCGAAGGTCCACACGGGCGGGTCGATGGTGGCAAGGGCGTCGTGGGGCAGCGTGTCGGTAAGCAGCTGGCGGATGCGCTCGGGCGGGCCCGTGATGTAGTTGGCGCCGAAGTCGTAGCGCACGGTGCCGTGACTGCGGGTGGCCGCACGCCCGGTGTATCCTCGGCTCTTTTCAAACACCTGCACCGCGTATGGCGCGTCGCGCAGGCGCCACGCCGCGGTGAGTCCGGCAGCTCCTGCACCAATAATGGCAATACGTTTCGTCATCCGCCTGTTCATGTATCTATGTGGTAGGAATGCGAGCGGACGTTGAATCCTTCGTGCCGATGCGTGTGTTTAGGGGGATGCAACGCCCCGCAGCCTAATTGGGCTGCGTCGTGATGTCCCGTTTTCTTGCTGCCGTGTGCCGTATGCTTTTTCGTATTGTTCTGCTGTTTCTGCTGCTGCCCGCCATTGAGTTCATGCTCTTTATTCAGGTGGAGAAGCTCATCGACTTCTGGCCTACGGTGGGACTCATTCTGGTGACGGGTGTGCTGGGCGCGGTCGCGCAGATGCTCCAGGGGCTGGCCCGGCGTGGCACGCTGAGCGGACCGGCCCAGGCGGGCAA
>CAZBTM010000169.1:0-4121 GCA_964494425.1 uncultured Rhodothermales bacterium
CGCGCTGGGCGTCTCGCATCCGCCGGACTTTGGGCGCTTGAAGGCGGGCACGCCCGTAACGACCGACGAGGGCACCCGCGTGCGGCCTGATGATGTAGTGGGTCCGCCGCAACCTGGCGTGTCGTGCGCATACATTACGGATACGCGGCCCGGGCCGGGGAGCCGTGCGCTGGCGCAGCGCGCGCACCTGGCGTATCATGACGCCACGTTTGGGGCCGAGCATGCGGCCCGTGCCACTGAGACCGGACACAGCACCGCCGCGCAGGCGGCGCAGATCGCCCGCACATCCGGCACCCATCGCCTGCTATTGGGACACCTGAGCGCGCGATACGAAGACTGGGCCCCGCTCGAAGCCGAGGCCCGGCGCATCCACCCGAATACCGAAGGCGCACGCGAGGGCCATGCGTATCCGATTGGACCTGTCGACTGAAACGCGGCCCCCGTATCCGTAACGGCGCTGTGATTGCCGTGTGGAGGCGCAACCCTATGTTGGAGACATGAGTTAAGGTTACGTTGCGCATACAAATGCTATTTGTGTGTTGCGCTTCATAGATCTGGAATTATTCTGCTGGCTTGTGGCTGCTTCTTCCACCAACAATACCAACGGCGCTGCGCGTAGCGATGCCGACGATGCCTCGCGCGAGGAGGCCAATCTGTCGGATGCCCGCGAAGCGTACAAGGGCGACGATGAAGACGACACCCCAAGCGGATTCGAGCAGATGGAGAGCCGTCTGGTGGGGCGCATTGGCACATACCTAAAGCCGTATACGGGCTGGGTGGCGCTGGCGCTGGGCATCACGTTTGTCGCGTCGATGCTGGGTCCGCTGCGTCCGCTGCTCATTCAGTTGGCCATTGACCAGTATATTGTGGGCGGAAGCGCGGCGCCGGGCGGCCTGCAGGGCTGGATCGTGGCGCAAGCCGAAGCGCTGGGCACATGGGGCGTAACCGGCTTGCAGGCAATTGTGCTGTTCTTGGTCGTGGCGCTGATGACCGAGGGCCTGTTTGCGTTCATCAAGAACTACATGACGCAGTGGATTGGTCAGCGCGCCATCTATGACCTGCGCACCACGGTCTTCGACTTTGTGCTGCGCCAGCCGCTGAAGTTCTTCGACCGCACGCCGGTGGGCCGCCTCATCACGCGCACCACCAGCGATGTGGAGGCGCTCAGCGACGTGCTCTCGTCGGGCGTGGTCGTGATTCTGGGCGATCTCTTCCGCCTCGTGTTCATCACGTACTTCATGTTCACGATCAACCCCACGCTGGCGATCGTAACGCTTACGGTGATGCCGCTCATGGTGTGGGTCACGTTCTGGTTTCGGAACCACGTGCGCACGCACTACCGCGAGACGCGCAAGCAGATCTCACGCCTCAACTCCTTCATTCAGGAGCACGTCACGGGCATGACGATTGTGCAGCTCTTTGGTCGCGAGAACGAGGAGATGCGCCGCTTCAAGCAGATCAACAACGACCACCGCGATGCGCAGATCCAGACCATCTTCTACTTTGCGATCTTCTGGCCTGCGGTGCAGATCATTGCCGATGTGGCTGTGGGCGCGGTGCTCTGGTTTGGCGGTCTGCAAGCGATGACGAGCTCGGCCCTCACGCTGGGGGTACTCATTGCGTTCATCCAGTACGCCCGCCAGTTCTTCGAGCCGATTCGCGAGCTCTCGAATCAGTACAACACGCTGCAGCGCGCCATGGCGGGGGCTGAGCGCATCTTCGGACTGCTCGACGACGACTACGCGCTCCCTGAGCCGGATACGCCAGTCGAATTGGATGCGCTGAAAGGTCGCATTCGCTTCGAGAACGTGTGGTTCACCTATGAAGATCTCGATCGTGTGGACGATCCGACTGCACACGAGCACATCGAGTGGATTCTGAAGGATGTCTCGTTCACCATCGATCCCGGCGAAACCGCCGCCCTCGTGGGCGCCACCGGCGCGGGCAAGTCCACCGTGATGAACGTGCTTCTGCGCTTCTACGACATTCAGCACGGACGCATTCTGGTGGATGGCGTGGACATCCGCGACCTGCGCCTGCAAGACCTGCGCCGCCACATTGGGCTGGTGCTGCAAGATGTGTTCTTGTTCTCGGGCACGGTGGAGCGCAACCTGACGCTGGGCAACGACGACATCTCGGAAGAGGCCATCCGCGAGGCGGTGCGCATGGTGCAGGCCGACCGCTTCATCGACCAGCTGCCCGAGGGCTTCCAGCAAGACGTGAAGGAGCGCGGCGCCTCCCTCTCGCATGGGCAGCGTCAGTTGCTGGCGTTTGTGCGCGCGCTGCTTTACCGTCCCGATGTGCTCGTGCTCGACGAGGCCACCTCCAGCGTAGACACCGAGACCGAGGCGCTCATCCAACGCGCGTTGGAGGCCCTCACTGAAGACCG
This sequence comes from uncultured Rhodothermales bacterium, assembly GCA_964494425.1. Classification (GTDB taxonomy): domain Bacteria; phylum Bacteroidota; class Rhodothermia; order Rhodothermales; family Salinibacteraceae; genus Longimonas. The sequence continues at coordinate 2,390 of CAZBTM010000169.1, forward strand.
CACCACGCTGGCGGTGGCGCACCGCCTCTCCACCATCCGCGATGCCGACCAGATCCTGGTGATGCACAAAGGCGAGATCCGCGAGCGCGGTACGCACGACGACCTGCTCCAACTCGACGGCCTCTACCGCCGCCTCTACGACATGCAGTACCGCGAGCAGGAGCCTGCTGTGGCTGAGGCGCGATAGGGAGCGGCTCCCAGTTGCAGACGTCTCCGTCGGTGCTGGCGAGGGCGAACGGGGGACCGTTCGCCCCAGGACCCATTTTCGTGCACAGACTTCGTGTAGGGACACGGCGCGTATCTGTTTAGCGTGGTTCCATAACCACCCGGGATATCCGCTTCGCCTCTGATCCCGGGCAAAAGGTTCTTTGCTTACGCTCGTCGCATGGCTCTGCCGTGCGACGCAGGCTGTTCAGGGGCTCTGCCCCGCTCTAACTTGGTCCAAGCACCGCCCGGAACGTCCGCTCCGCTCCCAGTTCCGGGCTACAAGTCGCTAAACACGTACCACGGCGCGCCGTGTCCCTATCCACGCACCTCGGCTCGCTCGTCGCCTACTACTGCGCTATGCTCTGGGAGTACGTCAGGCACGGTGTCGTCTGCAATAGAGGCTCGGGCCATCCGTGACGAAGCCGCGCGGTGCGGACGCAGGGTCTGCCGGAAGAATACGTCGGGGTAGACTTCGGGAATAGCCAGCACCCCCAGCGCTACGCGCAGCGTCGCGACCTCCAGTCCGGGCTGCATGAGTGCGCGTAACAGTTCGTGGGCGACCGGCGACAGGGCGCTGCGGGTGCGCATGGGCGCATGCAGCAGGCGGCTGGCGCACAGCACCGCGCCCGAGCAGGCATCGACGACCCGCACGGTGATGCGCTGGCACGTCTTGGCGCCCAGTGCACTCACCGTCTGGCTGAGCAACCGCGCCAGCGCGGGCTGCACCTGTTCCCAGTAGACGGCGGGCGTGTCCCAGTGCAGCGCCCGCCGCACCGTGTCGGGCGCCGTGTACAGCGGCACCGGAGCCCGGTCTACCCGCGACGGATGCAGCAGCCGGTGCAGCCGCTTCCCCTGCGTTCCAAACTCCGCCTGCAACCGCCGCCGCGACACCTCTTGCAGCGGGCCCAGCCGGTCGTATCCGGCGTCTTTCAGCTGCTCAATCATCGACAGCGGGTAGTCCAGGCGCAGCAGCTTTTCGATGCGCAGCTCGTGCACCAGTGCGGCGATGTCGCAGTGTGTAAGGCGCTGCAACGTGCCGGGCTGTGCACACAGCGCGCCGAGACGCGCGGCCGGACGATCGGGAGCCCACGCGGCTTGCACGCCTGTTGCCTCCAGGAAGCCGCTCAACGCCTCAGCATCTACCAGATCGAAGTAGAGAAGCCCTGTATCCACCGGCTCAATGCGCGGCGTGTAGGCATTCAGGCGCTGCATCACATCGATCCAGACGGCGGCCTCAGCGCGCGGGTCGCGTTCGCGTGTGGAGACCGTCGTACTTTCGGCTTCGGCGCGCGTCATACCAGATGCAACGCCTGCCTGCTGCGCGGCTGGGGTAGACGCCAGCACGCGGTCTTCGCTGACTACCGCAAGACCCGCCTCGGATGCTGTGTCGTGCTGCTCATCCAGGTACTGGAGCGCCCACGCCGGGTAGTCGGGGATGTACAGGCAACCAATCATGCAAGTAGGCCCGTTATGAGGGAAAAATGAGTGCGCGCTGTGCGTCCGTCTTACACACGGCGCATGTCGA
>CAZBTM010000169.1:4177-6544 GCA_964494425.1 uncultured Rhodothermales bacterium
CGGTCTTGAGTGTGCCGCCGTCGCCATCCACCCATACGGCGCAGATGTCGCCGCTGGTGGCTTCTTGTGTGGAGCGGACCACCACGAGCGCGCCCTCGGCCAGTCCTGCGTCGACCATCGAGTCGCCGTCCACGCGCAGGAAGTAGTCGCCCGGTTTCAGGGCAACCGGCACCAGATCTTCCAGCCCCGCGACGGTGTCGAGGTGCTCGCCTGCCACATCCGACAGCGGCCCGGCGGGGATGCGCCCGAGCACCATCCAGGCATCATCGACCAGGTGGCGCGCTTTGTCGGTGAGCGACAGATGCAGCGGACCGCGCGCCCCAGAGCGCTCGCGCACCAGGTAGCCTTTCTTTTCGATCCACCGTAATTGCTCGTAGGCGGTCGCGTGCGAGCTCCACCCAAAGTGGTCAGCGATTTCGGTGCCCGTGGGCGGCCGGTCGTACGTTTCCATATGATCGGCAATAAACGTCACGATCTGCTCCTGACGCTTTGTGAGCGCGCTCATACGTTGCAGATGGAAGTCGGGGGAACGACGAACCTGTGCGAGGTGGCATGCGCCTGGTGGGGCGCGCTGCAGACCACCATCATTGGTTACGGTGGTATGATAGGAAGCAGCAGCGACGTATGCAAGTCTCTATTCAACAACGTCGCCTATGCTGCGCCTCCCCCAACAAAAAAAGCCCGCCCCGTGGGGCCGGCTTCGTTGCGCTTCGGCGTACCGATGTAGCGAGCAGAACGGGCTATGCGGGCAGCGCCTCGCGCATGGCATCGGGGAGCGCGACGGGACGGCCCGTGGCAAAGTCGATCCATACGATGGAGGCCGAGCCCCGTGCCACAACGGTATCAGGCGCTGCTTCCGTGGTGATGCGGTAGTACGTTTCGATGCTGGAGCGCCCTGGCACTGTGCTCAACAGCGCCACCCGAACCGTTGCCGGATGCCGAAGCGGCTGCTTGAACGCACAGGCGGTGTGAGCCCCCACGGGTCCGACCTCGCCGATGGGATCACCGCCGCTCCAGCAGACGCCGGTCTTCGAAGCACCGGGCAACGTGCGCAGCCACTCGACCCGCGTTTGCTCAAAGTAGCGAAAAAACTTCGTGTTGTTGACGTGCCGAAACGCATCCATATCGCCCCAGCGCACGGGGAGTATAGCGGTGTGCATGACAGCGGCGTCGTCGGGAATGGCGATGCGGGTGCGCGGCATGGGCGCAGAGTCTTAATATGAGCAGGATGCAGTGTTTTCGTGCGGCTAATACAGCGACGTGTCGAACGCGCGGCGGTGGGCTTTTGTGGCGGGATGCTCTGGCCCGAGCAAGGTGAAGAGCGCCACGCACGCCTTACGAGCGCCGTCGTCGTCGAGGTCGCGGTCGGTGCGCACAACGTCGATGAACTGGCTGAGGGCGTCGTCGAAGCGGGTGTCGCGCAGCGCCGCCAGCGCCTCCTGGTAGGTGGCGGCCGCCTCGGTATCGGGCAGATCGGGCGTGTCGGTGAGCAGGCGGCTGAGCGTCTGCACCGCCTCGCGCTGCTGGCGCAGATCGGGCGCGGCAATGTCGAGCGACTCGACCAGCGACGCGGCGCGCTCCGGATCCTCAAACACGATCGCCGTGCCCATCAGCAGGTTCGCCTCCGGCTCCGATGCGTCGTCTGCTACAATCGGCTCCAGCAATGCGATGGCATCGTCGCGGCGGCCCTCGTCGAGCGCGGTTCGGGCCTGGCCAATGGCTTTCTTCTCCGGCGTCGGCAGGTGCTCGTCGAGCCACTGCTCAACCGCATGGCGCGGCAGCGCACCGGTAAACTCGGCCGCCACGGTGCCATCCACAAAGAGCTTGACCGCCGGAATCCCGCGTACGCCATACTGGCGCGCCACGTCGTTGTGCTCGTCGACATTGAGCTTCACGAGCGTCCAGTCGTCGCGCTCCGCATCCAGCTGTTCGAGCGTGGGCCCGAGCTGGCGGCACGGACCGCACCAGGGCGCCCAGAAGTCGACCAGTACCGGCGTGGTGCGGCTGGCTTCGATCACATCGGTTGCAAAATCGGTCGCCGTCGTCTCCATAACAGGAACAGATTGATGAATGAGAACGCATACGGTACATGCACTTACGTACGACGCCAGCCGCCCCAATTTGCTTCATGCATCTGCGCGGTTTGGCAATTTCTCATCGTGCCTGCTCCCCATACGCCTGTCGACATATGTCGTTTGCCACCGCCGCACCCCGCATCATCAACCACATGAACGAGGACCACGCCGACGCGCTGCGGCTGTACGTGCGTGCGTTCTCAGATGCCGTGCCCAACGGCCCGGTACGCATGACTGGTATCGATGCCGATACGATGACGCTCCACCTCGCGTCGTCCGATATGACCGTGCG
>CAZBTM010000170.1:0-6514 GCA_964494425.1 uncultured Rhodothermales bacterium
GGGGGCCTCGCCCACGGCACCGCGCACGGCGCTGATGCAGCAGACCCACCCGAGCAACGGGTGCAGGCTGCGCACAAGGCGCGCCGCATCGTCTTCGTCTTCATCGGGGCGTTTGGAGCGGCGCTTGGCAAGGCGTTCCTCAAAGCGCGAGCGCTGCGCCTCAGAAAACGAGTCGACAGGAAACGGGCAGGTCTCGATGTCCCAGGCAACGAATTGCATAGCAGTAGAAGGGGTTGGGCAAGAGCAGATGGCGAACCGGACGGGTAAGGTAGCCACTGCACCACAAAAGTGCCACCACGGGGCCAGCGGAAGCGTGCGCAGATCCGGACGAGAATGCGGCGGGGAGGCGAAGCGGGGGGTTCCCCCTAAATATGTTCTATTCGGAAGGGTGCGCCATGGAGCTGAGAGGAGCACACAGAAAGCGCTCTTTTTGGAGCGCTACAATGCGTTGAGACGAGACGACACGTGCGTCCAACAAAAAAGCCCGACAGCCAGATGGCCATCGGGCGGGTGTGGAGCCACGGGGATTCGAACCCCGGACCTCTTGCATGCCATGCAAGCGCTCTACCAACTGAGCTATGGCCCCGCATTGTTAATCACGTTCGTGTGCTATTGCGCACAGAGCTGTAGGTTCCAGTATGGAGCAATAGGCAGGCCCTTTCATGTACATTCCACACAGCACTGCGGAGACAAGGCAACGGTGCACATATGCGAGAGATATAACGGGGTCCGTGGACTGCTTTACGCGTTGCACCCGATCGCATGACTCCGCTGGCTCGCCGCGCCCTTTTTTACACGGTAGCGCTTGCGCTGACAACGGCTGCGTTCACCGTGGTCTACAGTCTGGGGATGACACATCTGGAAGAGCGCCCACGGGCATGGTATCAGGCGTTGGAGGTCGTCATTCAGTCGTTTACCACGACCGGGTACGGCGAAGACGCGCCCTGGGGCACGCTGCCAATGAACCTGTTCGTGATTGTGATGCAGCTTACGGGCATCGGGTTTATTCTGAGCGCGGTTGACATTTTCGTGGTGCCGTGGCTCAAGCAAACGCTGCAGCCCAGTGCGCCTACAACGCATCCCTCGATTGAAGACCATGTCGTGATCTGTGGGTATACTGATCGCACCGAGGTGTTTATCCAAGACCTTGTGGCGCACGCCCATCCGTACGTGCTGTTGGTGCCCGACAAGCAAGAGGCAGGGCGGCTGCATGAAGAGGGATACACGGTCGTGGCGGGCTCGCCCGAGTCGGTGCCCGCGTTGCACAGGGTTCATATTGGCACGGCCCGCGCACTGGTGGCCGATGTCGCCGACGATGTCAATGCCAGCATCACCCTGGCTGCGCGCGAGGCGCATGCGGCGTGCACGGTCATCACCTTTGTAAAAGATGTGGCGCTGGCGCGCTACCATCGGGCTGCAGGAGCCGACACGGTGCTCTCGCCGCGTCAGCTGGTAGGGACCGAATTGGGCGTATCGGCCCGCAAATCCAGCCCGGCGTCTGCTACGGTTGTTATTGCGGGATACGGAGAAGCCGGACACGCGGCCTACGCGGCGCTTCAGCATACCGAGGCGAAGATCACCGTACTCGACATCGAAGACCAGCCAGGCGTCGATGTGGTGGGCGATGCTCGAACGCCACAGGTCCTCAAAGAAGCCGGACTCACGCAGGCAGATGCCCTCATTGTTACTCTGGGGAACGACACAACCGCTACGTTTACCACACTCATTGCCCGCAGCCTATGCCCGGACCTCACCATCGTGGCTCGCGCTGATGCCAACGACATGACCGAGAACCTGCGCCGGGCCGGGGCCGACGACATCCGCTCGCTCGACAACGTATCGGGGCATATGCTCACCGAGGCGCTCTTTCACGACGACTTTGCACCGCCAGGGCCCTACGAATCGGCCCGCACAGACCGACTGGGGCGTTCGTCGTAGGCGGTGCTACGGGAGCTATGGGCACAGTAGGCCCGGTCGGCACTCTGCCCTGATGCTTCCGTTAAAGTGCTTCCGAATATGACGTTCTCTAACCGAGGAAATATCATGACGATCGCACTGGTGGGTACGGGTCAGATGGGCACAGCTGTCGCTAATGCGGCCCGCGCTGCCGAGCACACCATTGGCCCCACGTTCGATGCGGATACGCCGCTTACCGAAGCCCCGCCCAACGCGCTATCGTCTGCCGATGTGGTGGTTGACTTCTCGCTCCCGGCGCTGGCCTTGGACCACATCGAGCGGTATGTGGAGGCGGGCGTTCCGGCGGTGGTGGGCACTACGGGATGGTACGACGCGATCGACCGCGTGCGTGCGCAGGTCGAGGCCCACGAGGCCGGGCTGCTCTACGCGCCGAACTTCTCGATTGGCGTGGCTGTGCTGCGCCGGGCGGTGCAGTCGGCCTCCACGCTCATGAACGCGCTCCCCGACTACGATGCGTTCGTGCATGAGGTACACCACCGGAAAAAAGTAGATAGCCCCAGCGGCACAGCCCAAATGCTGGGCGAGGTGGTGCTGAACGCGCTGGATCGCAAAACCCACATCGATCCAGAGGCCCAACACAGCCGCATCGATCCAGACGCGCTGCACGTGACGTCCACGCGGGCCGGAGCGGTCTTTGGTGAGCACACGGTGGCGTTCGACAGTCCGTACGATCAGATTCAGCTGTCGCATGCGGCCAAGAGCCGGGCGGGATTCGCGGCGGGCGCGCTGGCAGCGGCGGAGTGGCTGCCGGGCCGCACGGGGCTCTACACCCTCAACGACATGCTCGATCATCTGCTCGACGCGTAGCGTCTGCCTGTTGCGCACTGCGCATTCATTCTTTTCCTTCCGACATCTACGTTCTGACTATGCCAACCGATATGCTCTTTCGCGGCGCGGCTCCTGCGCTGGTAACCCCCTTTACTGCTGACGACGAACTGGACGAATCTGCCTTTCGTGCGCTCATTGAAGCGCAGATCGACGGCGGCGTGGATGCGCTCGTGGTGCTGGGCACCACGGGCGAGAACCCGACGGTAACGCATGAAGAGCGCCGCCAGCTGGTCGACTGGGCGGTAGATGCGGCTCATGGGCGCGTGCCGGTCATTGTGGGGACGGGCACAAACAGCACGGCGCAGAGCATCACGTTCTCGCAAGAAGCCGAGCACGCGGGGGCTGATGGCCTACTGGTCGTGGGGCCCTACTACAACAAGCCTTCTCAAGACAACTTTGTGGCGCACACCGCGGCCATTTCCGAGGCGACCACGCTTCCCATTGTGCTGTACAACGTGCCGGGTCGGACGAGCTTCAACATTACGGCCGAGACGGCGCTGCGCATCGCCCAGGAAGTGCCTCAGGTAGTCGGCGTCAAGGAAGCCTCGGGCGATCTGCAGCAGATCACCGACATCCTGGCGCATCGGCCCCGTGGGTTTGCCGTGTACGCGGGCGATGATGAGATGGCGCTGCCGGTGACACTGCTGGGGGGCGACGGCGTGGTGTCGGTTATTAGTAACGCGCTGCCGGGCGCCTTTGCCTCGCTTACGCACGCTGCGCTGGCAGGCAAGGTCGCATCGGCGCAGAAGCAGCATTTTGAGCTGCTGGAGGCCATGCGGGCGTGCTTCTACGCTACGAATCCCGTACCCGTAAAGACGGTGCTGGCAGCCACGGGAGTGCTCCATGAGCAGGTGCGCCTGCCCATGCAGCCGCTCGACCCCGAGTCGGCGGTGCGGCGCCGCGTGCTGGATGCCTTTGCTCCGCACATCGACATTCTGTAGGGCGACCTGTAAGGCGACTTCCCCAGACGTGCGGCCGGGTTGTTTTTAGCTACAGCCATTTGGGGTTGACAACGCGAGCGAGCACTGCCGGTGCGAATCAAGGACATGATCAAAGGTCATAAACAGGGCTATGGGCCGAGGTCAAAGATTCGTTGCGTCCGCTCGGGATATCCGCCTTGCTCGTCCTGGAATAAAGACGTGCATAGCCGGGGCCTGCTTGCGCCTCCAGTAATACGGAATGGAACGCGCTATCTACAGATTTCCATGACCTGCACTATGATGAGCGCAGGCGATATAAGAAGTCAGAACAGTCTCTTAACGGGTACGGTGGGAGGCGGCGCGGATAGCCCGCACCACCATCCAGGCCACAGCCCCGCCAAGCCAGAGGCCCGTAAGGAGGCGCGAACTTGGCGTGTTGGCCCAGAGCCCGAGCCACGGACCCAGCCAATCGACCCCAGCTGGCACAGCCCCAATGCCGAGCACAACCCACGGCGACGCGTGCCTGCCGACGCCTGCAGCCATCCGAGCCACAAAGGCCCCCGCAACAGCTCCGATGTAGATGCCCAGGCAGCGATCGCACACCGCGAGCGCCGTGCCGGACAGATGCATGCTCCGCTCGGGCAATTGATGGCACACCGGAGCAAACGCCTGCATGACCACTGCCTGTGTCCAGGCCGGCAACCACAGCGGCAGAATCGCAAGCGTTACGAGCCCCCCGGCCAGGGCTGGGATTAGCATCCAACGCCCCCCTGGCATCGGGCCAAATAATGAAGATGTGTTACGTGGCATCTCACGTATGATCTTACCTTAAAGCAACTCGGGAAAACGGAACACCCTATGGGAGGTATGGTTCAGCAGATTGGCTTGTTAGCACTCATCACCAGCGAGTGCTAATAGCATCGAGATGACAACTGTTCGCATGCTATCCGCTCACCAAACCCAACCCCATTATGGCAAAGATTCAACCGCTGGGCGACCGCGTGGTCGTCGAGCCGAAACCTGCTGAAGAGAAAACAGACAGCGGCCTGTACATTCCAGACTCGGCCCAAGAGAAGCCGCAGAAGGGCACCGTAGTGGCCATTGGCCCCGGTCGCGTCGAGAACGGCAACAAAATTGACCTGACCGTAGCCGAAGGCGACCAAGTGCTGTACGGCAAGTACTCGGGCACCGAAGTCACGCTGGACGGGAAGGACTTCCTCATCATGCGCGAGAGCGATATCTTTGGCGTCGTGGAAGACTAAGTAGACGCCGACTGCTCAACCGCAGCCGAGGCGCATTCCCGCGTATCCCGCTGCATGCCGCCGGATCTTGCAGGCGGCACCGCACTCCCCGCATTCCCTTAAATAACCACTCGAACTCACACTATGGCTAAACAGATTGTATTTGATGCCGAAGCGCGCAACGCGCTGAAGGCAGGCGTTGACAAACTTGCCCGCGCCGTAAAGGTGACGCTGGGCCCGAAAGGACGCAATGTTGTTATTGAGAAGTCATTTGGCGCACCGACCGTTACGAAAGACGGTGTTTCGGTCGCCAAAGAAGTCGAGCTTGAGAAGAAGCTCGAAAACGTAGGCGCCCAGATGGTCAAAGAGGTCGCGTCGAAGACCTCGGACGTGGCTGGTGACGGCACCACCACGGCAACCGTGCTTGCGCAAGCCATCATGAGCACCGGCCTGAAGAGCGTAACGGCCGGCTCGAACCCGATGGATCTGAAGCGCGGCATCGAATCAGCCGTGCAAGCCATCGTGGCCGACCTGCAGAAGCAGAGCAACCCGGTTGAAGGCAAGGGTCGCATTGCGCAGGTCGCAACCATCTCGGCCAACAATGACGACGCCATCGGCGAACTGATCGCGGATGCATTTGACCGTGTCGGCAAAGACGGTGTGATCACCGTGGAAGAAGCCAGCGGCATCGAAACGCATCTCGATGTGGTCGAAGGTATGCAGTTTGACCGCGGCTACCTCTCGCCCTACTTCGTCACCGACTCCGACAACATGGAGGCGGTCCTCGAAGATGCCTATGTGCTGATCTACGACGACAAGATCAGCAACATGAAGGATCTGCTGCCGGTGCTTGAGAAAGTATCGCAGACGGGCAATCCGCTGCTCATCATTGCGGAGAACATCGAAGGCGAAGCTCTCGCCACGCTCGTGGTGAACAAGCTGCGCGGCACGCTGAAGGTCGCGGCTGTGAAGGCGCCTGGCTTTGGCGACCGTCGCAAGTCGATGCTCGAAGACATCTCGGTGCTGACCGGCGGAACCGTCGTTAGCGAAGAGAAGGGCTATCGCCTCGAAAACGCGACGCTCGACTATCTCGGGCAGGCCAACCGCATCACCATCGACAAGGACACCACGACGGTGGTTGATGGCAACGGCTCTGAAGAAGAAATTAACGCCCGGGCCAACCAGATCCGTCAGCAAATCGACAGCTCCACGTCGGACTACGACCGCGACAAGCTGCAAGAGCGCCTTGCGAAGCTCTCCGGCGGCGTTGCGGTGCTGAACGTAGGCGCGGCGACCGAGCCCGAAATGAAGGAGAAGAAGGCGCGCGTTGAAGATGCGCTCCACGCCACGCGTGCTGCCGTTGAAGAAGGTGTACTGCCGGGCGGCGGCGTTGCATACCTCCGTGCCCTGCATGCGCTCGACGGCCTGGACGTCGAAAATCAGGACCAGGAGATTGGCGTCTCGATTGTGCGCCGTGCGCTCGAAGAGCCGCTGCGCCAGATCGCGTCGAACACGGGCCTTGAAGGCTCCATCGTGGTACAGCGCGTG
>CAZBTM010000171.1:0-6498 GCA_964494425.1 uncultured Rhodothermales bacterium
GTGGCCGCCCATTCGGGCACCGCGGTGTAGATAAGGTGGTGCGGCCCGGCCCAGATGTAGATGAACACCAGGCTCCAGAAGTGCACAATAGAAAGTCGATACGAAAAGACCGGACGCTCAGCGGCTTTGGGCAAGAAGTAGTACATCAGGCCCAGAAATGGCGTCGTTAGGAAGAAGGCTACCGCGTTGTGCCCGTACCACCACTGCACCAGCGCATCTTGCACGCCGGCGTAGATCGGGTAGCTCTCAAACGCGCCCACCGGAATCGCGAGGTTGTTGCCTACATGCAGCACCGCAATGGTGACGATGGTGGCGATGTAGAACCAGAGCGCCACGTACATGTGCTTCACGCGCCGGTTTTTGAGCGTCGCGAAGAAGTTGATCGCGAAGATGATCCACACCACGGCAATGGCAATGCTGATGGGCCACTCCAGCTCCGCGTACTCCTTGCTGGTCGTGTAGCCTAATGGCAGCGTAATCGCGGCGGATACGATGATGCCTTGCCATCCCCAGAAATGAAAGCGGCTCATCCAGTCGCTATACATCCGCGTTTTACAGAGACGCTGCGTGGAGTAGTACACCGCGGCGAAAATGGCATTGCCTGCAAAAGCAAAGATAACCGCGTTGGTGTGTAGCGGACGCAGCCGCCCAAACGACAGGTACTGTCCCAGATTGGCTTCGGGAAACGGAAGCTGCAGGGCCAGAAGCAGCCCCACCAGCATCCCAACGAGTCCCCAGATAACCGTGGCCAGCACAAACAGCCGCGTGATCTGCTCGTCATACGAGAAGACCTCCACATCGTCTTGGTGGACCCGGGGGGCCTGGGTGGTGGAAGAAGAAGGCATAAGACAAACCGAACAGAATGATGATCGAGCGGCGGATAAGCGTCGGTACAAAGTGCATGGGCACTGCTGCGCTTCCTGACAGACGAGCCGATGCGCCCCGTGTAATGCATCTGCACATGGCCGTGTGGGGGATTGCCCGACGGGCCAGGCGCTCTCGCTGTGGCGCTACATGCATATACAGATTAGGTAACTTGTATGTCTCAACTTCGAACACAGAGAGTAGACTGTCAAGCGCACTGCTTTTTTTGCGCGGAGGCTGACCTCGGCCTCTCTCAGCGCTGTGCGACGCACGTATAGCAAGATCCTTGTTACGACGGTATGTTGTGCGCAGCTGCCTCGTGCGGAACGGTCTCCACAAGGCTGTGAGCACGAGGACGCGTAAGAAGCATGGCACACGTTGTGCGGCGCAGCACGTTTTCGGTGAGCGTGCTCAGCGCGTCATTCCGTGTTGGATGGTGGGTCGCCGCCAGCACAATCAGGGGGGCCGGGTATGACCGCGCTACGCGGGTAATGGTGCTCACCGGATCGCCCTGCTCAACATGCAGTTCGGTCGCCTCTTGGGTAGTGTACATCGGGTGCGTGTAGCGATGATACCATGTACGCAGGCGGCGCGTCGCCACGCGTGGCGTAGCCGTAGCATCGTCAAGGGCCAGCATGTCGGCAGGGGTTAAGGCTACGTACTGGCAACGCGTGAGCACGTGCAGCACATCGAGGCGCGCGTTGGTGAATCGGGCAATGGCTTCGGCATGATGCAACGTGGGCACTGCATCCTCACTCAAATCGGTGGGCGCCAGCACATGGGTGAACGGCTCACTCGCTGTCCGCCGGGGTAGCGTAAGCACAGCCGAGGCAACACCTGCGATCATCGAGGCCGCCCCCGGCACCGACAGAAGCGGGCTCGGCGCGCCGCCCGTGGGAGGGGAAAGCACAACCAGATCAATGCTATGGCGCGCAACGTAGGCCTGCCAGTCTGCCATAGTGAACATCTCCTGTGCCCACGCTTCCGCATGCAGATCGAGTGCAGCGTCCGCGGGCCCCACAGCCTGCACCTGTTTATGCAATCGAGCTTGTGGCGCAGACGCACCCGAAGCCAGGCCTTCCGCTGGGTTAGCCTGTGGCCACGGCGTAACATGCAGGGGGATATCCAGGCGCTGCGCCCACTGTACAATCGGAGGCAGCACAGCAGGTACCGCTTGCCCTGACGGAAGCGGACACAAAATGGAACGAGGAGACCACATAGCCGATCAGGAATAACCAACGAGCAACGAAACCAGCGGGCATCGCCCGCGACGCTCTCCAATAGCGCCGTGCCGCACCTAACAATGCACGGTAGCCTCTAATCACAACATCAGTCCGTTTTACTACTGCCAGCAGGTCTTGCACCTGGTGTGTGGGGAAACTGTGAACCCCCATGTAAGGGGGCGCCCCACAGCGGGATCGGGGCTGGTCGCACGTGCTATCTCGGCGTCTATGAGACAGCATGTGCGGCTCCCGCTTCGTTTCTTGATTGCGGCGGTCCTGCGCCGCCCGGGTATGCCAGCATCTACACAAGCATCCCCAGGGTCTCACAGGCGTACGATGGTGTACGCCTTGCCTCCTCCATCTTGATGTTGTTGTTTTGCCTCCGCCTTATGAACACTCTCCTGGTTGGTCCAGACTCGCCTTCACGCCGTGCGCTGGCCGATGCGCTGGAGCGCCGCCAGTATACCACCACCCTGGTGCCCAGCGCCCATGCCCTTCCACAGGCCGATTCCGAAGCCGCAGACCTGGTGGTGCTCTGCACTCCAGGCGCCCCGGCTACAGCCTGGGTCGAAGACATGCGTGCCACCGGGGGCACCACGCTGGTGCTGGCAGTAGCTCCTGGGGCCTCGCGCAAACGCATCCATGCGCTCTTTAGCGCTGGTGTCGACGACTGCATCGTAACCATGGGCGATCGCAGCCGCCTCGATGTCCGCCTGAACGCAGTTGAGCAGTACCATGCCGCCCCGGCGCACCGCACACTGTCCTCAGACGTAAGCACCGCAACACGAGCACAGGCCGTGGTGGCCGACGTGAGCCGCCGGGCGCTGTCGGAAACAAATCTGGATGTGCTTATGGCCTACGTAGCCCATGTGGTGCCGCCCTTGCTCGGCATGGATGCATGCAAGATCCTGGAGCATGAGCCCGCACGCCATGCGTTTTCGCTCCGTGCGGGAGCCGGGTGGACGGGCGGCTACCTGGGTACGGTGTGCATCCCCGAACGCTGCCATGGAACGCTTTCGCAGGCCGGATACACACTGGTTACCGACAGCCCCGTGGTGGTATCGCATCCCGAGGATACGCTTGGCTTTGCATTTCCCCCCTTGTTGGCCGAGCACGAAATGCAAAGTGGCATCAGCGTCGCCATTGCCAGTTCACCCGAGCCGTTTGGGGTGCTTGGGGCCCATGCCCGCACCCCGCGCTCATACGACGATCAGGCTGTGTTCTTCTTGCAGTCGATTGCCAACGTGCTGGCTGGCGCAGTCGAGCAGGCCCGCACTAGGCGCGCACTACAGGTGAGCGAGGCCAACGCCCGCGCCATCCTCGAAACCACTGTCGACGGCATCATCACCATTGACGCCGACGGGCATATCGAGTCGTTCAACGAGGCTGCTGAAGACATTTTTGGCTACGGCGCCCACGAGGTGATGGGCGAAAACGTCCGCATCCTCATGCCCGAACCCTACCGCGAGGAGCACGACAACTACCTTCACCGCTACCATGAAACCGGCGAGCAGCGCATCATTGGCATTGGGCGCGAGGTTACCGGTCGGCGCAAAGACGGCTCAACCTTCCCCATGGACTTGGCCGTGAGCGAGGTGCAGCGCCACGACCGCACTACGTTTACAGGCATCGTCCGTGATATCTCGGAGCGCCGCCGGCTGGAGCAGGAGATCCTGAGCATTAGCGAGCAGGAGCGCCGCCGCATTGGCCAAGACCTGCACGACGGACTCGGGCAGATGCTCACCGGCACGGGGTTGCTGCACAAAAACCTGGCCGACCAGTTGCAGCACGAGAGCCACCCTATGGCCGAGGAGGCCGCCGAGATTACCGATCTCATTCGCGATGCCGACCGGTACGCACGCGACCTGGCCCGCGGCCTTACGCCGGTTGACTTGGAGGCCAGCGGGCTGTCGGAGGCGCTGCGTCGCCTTTCGGATAACGCGCAGCGCCTCTTTGATGTCGACTGCGTCTTCGAGGAAACCGGCACCACGCTCGTGCACAACAGCCAGGCGGCTACGCATCTGTATCGCATTACGCAAGAGGCGGTGAGCAACGCGGTGCGCCATGGCGAGGCCGCCCGCATCCGTATTATTCTGGCGGGCGGGCCCCACCAGGTGCGGCTGCGTGTGCACGATAGTGGGAGCGGATTCGACCGCGAGCACGCCCAAAATGGCGGCATGGGCCTCCGTATCATGCAGTACCGCGCCCGCATCATCGGCGGCTCGTTCGACGTGAGCAGCACCGTCGGCAAGGGCAACACCGTTACGTGCACGCTGCCCCGCACCGCCGACACCGAACGCACCACCCCCTCCGAAAGCCCCCCCGTCGGCCCCGCGTCTCCCCCGTCTGGGTGCCCTATTTAACCGGGCGATTGGCGCCTTCCGTATCCCTGCTTTCTCAGACCTCCCGTTGCTCTCATGACGCACTCAATTATCATTGTAGACGACCATCCGCTGATGCGTAAAGGGCTTGCGCTCTCGCTGAACAGCGAGCCCGACCTCGATGTCGTTGGACAGATGCCCAGTGCCGAGGATGCCCTCGAGCAGATGGAGGCGCTTACCCCCGACCTTGCGATCGTGGATATTTCGCTGCCTGGCATGAGCGGCATGGAGCTGCTGAAGCATATGCAGGCGCGCTACGAATCCGTCAAAACGCTGGTGGTGTCGCGCCACGACGAGGTGCTCTATGCCGAACGCGCTATCCGGGCCGGCGCGCGCGGCTACGTCATGAAGCTCGAAGCCGCTGACGTCATTGTGCAGGCCGCCCGCCAGGTGCTGGGTGGCGGCATCTACGTGAGCCAGGAGATTAACGAGCGCCTGCTTTTGAGCATGGCCGAAGGCGGACGCGAACGCCTCATGCAGTCGCCCCTCGAAATCTTGTCCGATCGCGAGCTCGAAGTGTTTGAGCTTACCGGCAACGGCGTAAGTACGCGCGAAATTGCCGAGCGCCTGCATCTCTCCGTCAAAACCATTGAGTCGTACCGCGCCCGCATCAAGAACAAGCTGAACCTGGAATCGGCCACTGAGTTGATGCAACGCGCTGTGCAGTGGGTCGAGAGCGAAGCCGGATGACGGCAGCTCGCCTCGCACCTCCCCCCGATCCCGTTTTTTCCACCGATCCCCGCACGCCCATGCTTACTGTTGATCACATTCTCTTTCCAACCGACTTTTCGCCCTGTGCCGAGGAGGCCTTCGAGCATGCCATCCACATGGCTAAGCACACCGGAGCCACCGTGCACGTACTCACTGTTGTGGGCGAAGGCTCGGACGACCGCCCCATGGAGTACCTGCCGCTTGAGGAGGCCGAGGATGGCTCCAGCCTCTACTACGCGCCGGGCCCCGACGACGAGCAGGACACGCCGGTACCGGTCGTATATCACCAGATTAACGATCGCTCGCCTGCCGATGCCATCGTGCAGCGCGTAAAAGAAAGCAGCATTGACGTGGTTGTGATGGGCACGCACGGACGCCGTGGCGCTGAGCGCCTGCTGAGCGGCAGCGTGGCCGAAGAGGTCGTGCGCCGCGCCGCCTGCCCCGTATTTACCGTGCTCTGCCAGGCTGCCGATGCCGACGCCCCCGAACTGCCCGAGGCACAGCCCATCGACCGCATTCTTGTGCCCGTCGACTTGTCGGAGCACACCCCCGATGTCATTGCCCATGCACAGGGCCTGGCCCTGCTCTACGATGCCCACATCTACCTGCTGCACGTCGTCGAAGACGTAGCGTACCCAACCGTGTACGGCATCGACCCGATTACGCCGGTGCTCCCCGATGTGCTGAAACGGGCGCGCAAATCCCTGCAGACCTACGCAGCTAAGCTTCGCGATAGCGGCTGTGCGGTGGAAACCCACGTCATGCCCGGATATGCAGCCCAGGACATCGTCGACCAGGCGTCGGAGCTCGACTGCGGCCTCATTTTGATGGGCACGCACGGACGCACGGGCCTAAAGCGCTTCCTGATTGGCAGCGTTGCCGAGAAGGTCGTGCGCCGCACGCCCTGCCCCGTCTTCATCGTGAAGAGCTTTGGCGCGCCGATTGTGGATAATGAAGCAGCGTTCGATCTGGAGGAGTAGCCGGCATCCTTGGGGTAGCCCCTGCTCACAAACATCCCGTCCAATAAGCAACCCGCCGAGCCCTGCATGACGCACGGCTCGGCGGGTTCGTTGTGTCCGGTATGTCGACGCATGCTTACAGGTCGAGCACGTCGGCGATGAAGTTCTCTTGTTCACGCTTGTGGACCTTCGCGGACCCGGTGGCTGGGCTCGCGCTGGCGGGGCGCCCGATGTACTGCACGCGCTCTTCGCAGGTGCCGTGCAGGGCCTCCAACAGCGCGTTGAGGCGCGGCTGTAGGAACGACCACGCGCCCATGTTCGCGGGCTCCTCTTGCAGCCAGATCACATCCTGTGCCGACT
>CAZBTM010000172.1:0-6495 GCA_964494425.1 uncultured Rhodothermales bacterium
GCCCTCCATCGCCCTGCGCGCCGATCGCATCATCGAATGAGAGCCGCGCATGTGGTCCTGGGCCCAGGGCCGGCTGTTTCGCAAGTACTTCGCGTACTTCCTCCTTCTGGTTGGCAGCGCCCTGCTCGTCAGCGATCTGACCGGACTCTACTTCTACTACAAAGAGACGCGCGCGGCGCTTTTCGAGCTGCAGCGGGAAAAGGCGCTGGGGGCGGCGGTCCTCATCGAGCAATTCGCCGCCGACATCGCGCGGCAGGTAGGCTGGACGACGCTGCCGTTGGGCGGCGGTGGCACCCTCGAGCAGCGCTTTGCGGACGTGCTCGCTCGACAGCACGGCCGCGGGGTCGTGGATCCCCTGCGCCGCCGCGATCAGGAGCTCGCCGTCCCGCTCGTACGCGATCGCGCCCGCGCTCGCGCCGGTGTGCTCCAGGAGCTGCGTCAGCGCGTTGCGCGCGAGCCCCTCGATCGCGAGGTCGCTCGCGAGCATCTCGGCGAAGGACCGCGCCGCGTGCGGATCCGCACGGGGGTCGTCGTCGGGGATGGCGTCGCCGGTTTCGGTGCGCGTGTACCAGGCCGCGCCCTCGAAGCCGTCGAGTTCAAGCAGCTCGCGCACATGCTCGCGCAGCCAGGCGCTGTACTCGGTCGAAATCTCCGCATCAACCGTAAGGTTCACTTCGTAAATCAGCATAGACGTAGGGGTTGATAAGCAAGAATACACGCCTCCCCCAACGAGCAGGGGCATGCAATGTTGGCGGCCGCTCGAGACCGCAGCTTATCCCACCACAAGCCGCTCCGCCTCCTCTTGCAGCGTGGTGCGGCCCAGGGCTTCGCCCATGAGTGTGGCCGAGGTGGCGTCGACGATGCGCACGTTCACGTAGTCGCCTTTCTCGTAGTCGGCGCGGTCGAACACCACCATCTTGTTCGTGTCGGTGCGTCCGCAGAGCTGGGCGTCGCTCTTCTTACTGGGGCCCTCCACAAGCACCGTATGCTCACGCCCGATCTCGTTGGCGTTGCGCACCTCCGAGATGCTCCGCTGCAGCGTAATGATCTCCTCCAAGCGGCGCTGCTTCACGTCGTCGGGCACGTCGTCCTCAAGCTTGCGGGCCGCGTACGTATCCGGACGCTCGCTGTATTTGAACATGTAGGCGTGGTCGTACTCGACTTCGCGCATGAGGGAGAGCGTGTCCTGGTGCTGCGTCTCGGTTTCGCCGCAGAACCCGGCAATGATATCCGTTGACAGCGAAATGCCGGGGCACAGCGCCTTGGCACGGTCCACCAGGTCCAAGTACTGCTCGCGGCTGTACGTGCGGCGCATGCGGTCGAGCACTTCGGTGTTGCCGTGCTGCACCGGCAGGTGGATGTAATTGCACACGTTGTGCCGCTTGGCGTGCACCTTTAGCAGGTCGTCGGAGCAGTCTTTCGGGTGACTCGTGGAGTAGCGGATCCGCAGCTCGGGCGAGACCTGACTGATGCGGTCGAGCAGTTCGGCAAACGACACGTCGGTGCCGTCGTCGTCGGTGTAGTGATACGAGTTCACGTTCTGGCCGAGCACCGTCACCTCCTTGTAGCCCTGGTCGACCAGCTCCTGGCACTCGCGCAGAATGGTGGATACGGGACGGCTGCGCTCGCGTCCGCGGGTGAACGGCACCACGCAGAAGGCACACATGTTGTCGCAGCCACGCATAATGGAGACGAAGGCCGAGATACCGTTCGAATCGTATCGCACCGGCGAGAGGTCGGCGTACGTCTCTTCTTTAGAGAGCTGCACGTTCACCGCGGCTTGACCGCTGGTATCCGCCTCATGCAGCAGGCGCGGCAGATCCCGATACGCATCCGGCCCCACCACCAGGTCGACGCGCTTTTCTTGCTCCAGCAACTTCTCACGCAGGCGTTCAGCCATGCATCCAAGCACGCCAATCATCATCGGACGGTCGCGCTTGCGCTTCTTCGCACGCAGCATGTCGAGGCGGCGGCGCACCTTCTGCTCCGCGTTCTCGCGAATCGCGCATGTGTTGATGAGCGCCACATCGGCCTCTTCAACGTCGTGGGTCAGCCCATAGCCACCATTTTCGAGAACGGACGCTACGATCTCCGAATCCGACACGTTCATCTGGCAGCCGTACGTTTCAATGTAGACCTGCCGCGCGCCGGCGGTCTCGTGCCCAGCCATCTTAGGGCGATCCAGGTCGTCGGTGTTGATGGCGTCGTTCTCCTGAGCGCGTTCGCGGCGCAGCTCGGTGTCCAGAATGTTGATGTCTTGAATTGGCTCCATAGGACGAACAGGTTGATGGGCAACGGACAACAAGCACAATGCAATCTTTCCGTACGCTGCCCTATAGATGCGGTTCAGTTGGTCTGCCCAGGAAAATGCGTCATGTCCGGGGGCAGATGCATCCCAGCCGTCTGATAGAGCGCCAGGCTTCGCCTCCCCAACCAGCGGTCATAGGCCGAACGGAACGACCGACATCTTCCGCATCAGTAAAGCGATCTCTTCGCGCTGTTGTGCGTAATAATTGTGAAGAGAGATGCACTGTATGGTGTCACGCTGCAGCCTTGTTGCCGTTACATTTGCCGCTCATACTACGTTCGATTCGTGCACTTATGCCTGCGGTGCTTTTGCTTCCGCTGTGCCTTCGTTCTGGCATCCCCAATGGTTATGGATACTCTTGTAGATTCTCAGTCGCGCTCTACCGAACGTTGTTTGAACGCCTCGCGCAGCCGGGCCCTGTTCATGATTGCTATTGCGCTGATTACGGCAGGTGTTATGGCAGGCGGGTGCCAGAGCACCGGAACGTCGTACCGGGTATCGCCCGAATCGATTGCCGACCAGTTTCTGCCGCGCGAGCGGGAGGCCGAGGCCCATCCCGACTCCGTGCGCCTGCTCACGATTGTGGAGCGCGACGACCGGTTCGCATTTGAGATGGAGCATAGCTACCAGCACCTGCACCGGTTGTGGTCGAGTACGTTCAACGTAATCTCAAGCGGGCGCACCCCGACGCGCCCCCTCACGTACGCAACTCTCTGGAGCCAGGAGCTATCGTTGGCTTCGTTGGAGGCGCGCGAAGGCATCTCCACACTCACCAAAGAAGTGGCGCGCGCGCAAATTGCCGAGGAACGCGAGACCTATCGCACAACGATCCAGATCGACCTGTACTGGTTCAGCCGGTCTGAACAGACGCCGCCTCCGGCCCTGCTGCGGTCGAATGCGCAGCTTCAGCCAATGGATCGCCCCAGCGAGCGCTATCGTCCCAAAGAGGTACACCACCTGCCCCTCCGCGATGCAGTGCTTTCCAGTGGCGAGTCGGTGATCTATCGACGCACCATCCTGGTCTTTGATCGTGTGGTCGACAACCGCGACATCTTGGCCGATGCCAACGGGTTGCAGCTCCGCATCTTAACGCCCGGGACCACGCGCCTGGAGTTTGCCTGGTCGTGGCCCAACGAAGGGAGAGGGTCCGCTGCGCGGCGATAGGTGGAGAGCTGCGAGAAATCGGGCGTTGGGGGGCTGGATGGGCATCTGAGGAGGCCCAGCGCCTCCCCTACGCTTGCCACCAGCATAACCCAGCTTGAAGGAATCACCAGACGACACATAGACACGCCTATCGTAGAGAACGTACACGCGTGCCTTGTGTGTACAGACGATGGACGGTGTTGCACAAGACACCGCCTTCGTACATGAGAAAGCAGTAACCTTTCAAGCCGCCCATTCGTGGTAAAGCACGGTTTGCGATGCCCCCGTTTTTCCTCAAGCTGCCCCCGCCTATGCCTGCCCGACTGTATGTTATCGTCCTTACGCTTTTTCTTGTGGGATGCGTAGGAGGCCGCGCGGTCCATGGTCAAGATGCAGCATGGGACATCGCCCGCTACGATGTGGATCTGGTGGTAGATACCAGTGGAGCGTACGCCGTCACCGAAGCCATCACGTTTGATCTGCGCCAGGGCACGTTTACTCAGGGCGAGCGGCGCATCCCCACCGAGCAGATGGACGCGCTGCACGATGTTGAGGTCACCAGTGCTCAGGTGGCAATCACCGACGTATCCACCCGTACGCAGAGCGGCGAGCGGGTCATTCAGTGGCAGTACCCCGAGCGCGACACCACGACTACATTTACGCTGACCTACGTGGTGGAGGGCGCGCCGTACACCGAAAACGGGCGTACCGTGATCGACTGGCAGGCTGTGGGGGATGCGTGGAATGTGCCCATCCGCGCCATGCAGGCGACCGTACAGCTTCCCTTCCCCAGCGTACCGCGCGACTCCATTCAGGTGGAACCGACTGTCGACGCCACACTCGACTCCACCGCCACCGGATGGCAGGCCACGTTTGCGTACGACAACCTCGCCCCGAACGAAGGCTACCGCCTGCGCATCCACCTACCCCGCGTGATTGATGCGCCGGAGCGCGCGCCCAAAACCGAGCCAAACTGGACGCAGATTTTCGGTGCACTGGCTCTGGTGCTCGTAGGCGGTGGTGCAGGCGGCGTATGGGTGTGGCGCACGGAAGCAACGCCCGCCCAAACGCGCTCGGGCTACCGGGCCCCGAACATGCCAATTGACGAAGTCGGATTTCTGCTTATGCGTACAAGCATAACTGGTTGGATGCGTGTCTTCAGCGCAATGCTGTTCGATCTGGCCCAGCGTGGTCATCTTACACTGCGGCGCGTGACCAAAGAGGCCTCGTGGACTGACAGCAGTACATCGGAAACCAAGATCGACCTGCACCGCAACGGCGACGATCGCCTCACCGAGCGCGAAAAGGTGCTGATCGACGAGCTGCGCACACACGATACGGTGCAGGCATTCTATAAAGAAGGGAGTACCTTCCGGCAGAAGCAGGCCACCCAGATCCGCGACACGCTTATTGAGCGCGGCTGGATTGAGACGCATCCGGTCCGTTCCTGGGGCGGCGGCCTGGGCGGCGTGCTCCTCGTGGGCGGCGGCATAGCGGCGCTGATTGGGCTGTCGGGCTGGGCGGCGGCCATCGGTGCGGGACTCGGCGTAGGGGGCGGAGTCGGAGCGCTCATTATCGCTACGCAATATCGCACGCTCACATCCGAAGGCGCCACGCAGCACGCGCATGCCGAGGCTCACCAGGCCCACCTGCGCGAGGAGATCGAAGCCACCATCGAGACGAATCCCGCTGCAGCCGCGCATCAGTTTATGGAGGCACTGCCCTGGATGGCGCTCGACGCGAACGTCAACGGTATATGGCTCGACACGCTCAACGAGGCGCTTGCCGATCACCCCGAAGACATTGCGCTGCCCGACTGGGTCGAAAACGCCGTTGCGCCTGAAGCCGATGACGTGGTCACGTCGTTTCTACCCATCTACCTGGTGTACGTCAGCACACTGCCCTCTGCAGGCACGGGCAGCAGCATGAGCACGGTCGGCAGCGTATCGGCCGGTGCGGGAGCGGTTGGTGGTGCGGGTGGCGGCGGTGGTGGTGTGTCGTAATACGCCACTGAATGCTACTGAAAGAACGAGGCGACGTGCGGAGCCGACTACCGGCGTTTGGCAATCGGTTCATCAATTGTATACATTGGCGTGTGCTCGGCTCTCAACAATCAGGTGATCGGTGTGCGCGGCGTGCTGCTTCTCATTCTTCTGGCTCTTGCGCCGCTTGGGTGCGATCATCTAACCGACGCGGTCGTCCACGAGCCGCTTTCAACAGCAGGAAGCACCGCGGATTCGGTTGATACAGCCGCTCCGGGCACAATCGAAGGTCATGTGGTTGATGCCGAAACGGGCGAAGCACTCCCCGGGACATCGGTCGTTCTCCCCAGTCAAGAGCAAGGAGCGGCCGCAGACCACGAAGGCATCTTTCGCATTGAGAACGTCGTGCCCGGTTCCCACCAACTTGAGGCTCGGTACGTCGGCTATCGTACGGCCAAGACGTCAGTTGATCTAACAGACGGCGGGGCGCAACTCCACATCGCAATGAAAGTGTTGCCTGTGGAGGAACGGGGGGACGTCATCGTCCTGCGGTGCTTCGACCCCGATGCAATGGCCGAGCGCGAGTAGTGGAGCCTCAAATCACGCCCGGGGTGACTTTCCATAAGAGAGCGAATTGTTTGTAAGCACGCGCCTACTCCAACCGCGCCACATCCTCCTCGGTAGCGGGGCGGAAGCGGATGACCTGACCGCCGCCGGCTGCCAGGCGCAGGGTGAGTTCAGTCGTGTTGTCCACGAGGCGCTCCTCCGTGACCATGTCGTACGGGGCGTCGTCCCAGTGCGCATCGGTGCCGTCGCGGTAGATTTCGGCGACGTAGGGGGTGTCGGCATCCAGAAAGCTGAGCGGCGCCGAGAGCACGCGGCCCTCCTCATCCGTGATGCTGCCCAGGTACCAGTCGTCGCTGTTGCGGTCTTGGCGGGCGATGGTAATGTAGTTCCCGATGCTTGCGTTGAGCACCTCGGTGTCGTGCCAGTCGGTGGGCACCTGCGTCATGAACTGAAGCGCCTCGGGCCGCTCTGTGTAGTTCTCGGGCAGATCCGCCA
>CAZBTM010000173.1:0-6495 GCA_964494425.1 uncultured Rhodothermales bacterium
GATCGCTCGACTATGCGGACGACCTGCTCGCCGCGTTCGATCTGGTGGTGGCCAGCGTGCATTCCGGCTTCACCATGACCGAGGCCGAAGCCACCGAGCGCATCATTCGGGCGGTCTCGCACCCGGCAACAACCGTGCTTGGGCACCCCACTGGACGCCTGCTGCTGGTGCGCGAGGGCTATCCGATCGACCACCGCGCGGTCATCGACGCGTGTGCTGCGCACAACGTCGCGATCGAGTTGAACGCCAATCCGTACCGCCTTGACCTGGACTGGACCCACGTGCGCTATGCGGTTGAGCAGGGCGTACTCATCTCCATCAACCCCGATGCGCATGCAACCGATGAACTCGACAATGTGCGCTG
Organism: uncultured Rhodothermales bacterium; assembly: GCA_964494425.1. Taxonomy (GTDB): domain Bacteria; phylum Bacteroidota; class Rhodothermia; order Rhodothermales; family Salinibacteraceae; genus Longimonas. Next base: position 365 of record CAZBTM010000173.1, read on the forward strand.
GGGCGTGGCAGCAGCGCGCAAGGGCGGCCTCACCGCCGAGCACTGCTTGAATGCAAAGCCGCTGGAGGCCTTTACGGCGTGGCTAACCACCCGCCCCTCGGTCGCCTCTGCTGCGTAATCAGTCCAACTGATCTTTCTCTGTGTATCGTTTTGTTCTTGCCGGACTTATTGGCGTATTCGGAGCCGCACTGGGACTGCTGTGGTGGAGCCAGGTCGCACCGCCCACGGCTCCGCCCTCCGAAATTGCAGTAGCCGGACGCAGCGCCCCGTCGACCGTTGCCTGGACTCCCGACGCGCCGCTTATCCATATTCAGGCGGATGCCGAGGCCGAGTCCGCCCGCGCATTGGGGCTGGCGCACGGATTGCGGCACGCCTGGACGATGGTCCTTTGGCGCCAAACCGCACGCGGGCGCCTCTCTCGCTGGCTCTCGGACTCAGCCGTTTCGTTCGATCGCCATGCCCGCCAGATGGGCTGGGCCCGTGCTGCGCAAACGTACATCGCCCAATTGCCGCGCGCCGACCGCGAATGGCTGGCGGCCTACGCCTCGGGCGTCAACGCGGCCTTTTCCACCGCGTACGTGCGCCAGCAGCCGACGTTTGCAGCGCTCGATGCCCCGCCCTCGCCGTGGGCGCCCTGGCATACGCTGGCCGTAGAGCATCTGCTTACCTGGATGGCTACGGACGTGCCTGCGCTGCCGGACTCTGCCGCCCCCGCCGTCCACCAGTCCGCCGACAGCCTGCGCACGGTCGACGAGGAACTGCGCACCTGGCTGGGTTTGCACGGCTGGTCGGATGCGATGGCCTGGGTGCTTAATCCGGGAGATTCGGGCGCGCCCTATCTGGGGGCCCGCTGGCCACGCGGCTCCACCCCCGACGCGCTTGTAGCACCGGTCTGGCACACCACCGCCGCCGATACCGCCTGGATAACGACCGTCCCCGGCACGCGCTGGACGCTTGCGCACCATACGCGCACCGCCAGTCGGGTGCTGCTGCCTCGCGGACGGGCATCCTGGCAGCCCCTTGCCGCGCCCGATACGATACGCCGGGCGACCGAGCGCCTTCGCCAACGAGACGGCCACGAGCTGCTCGTGCATACAGCTTTCACGGGAAGCGGGCGCATTGTGGGGCCGGAGGCACCGCCTGCTCTTTCTCCCAACAGCTCGTTAGCACCCACGGATGGCATCGGCTCAGACAGCACACAAGTAGATAATTCCCGCGCCGATAGCACGCGCACAGACAGCACGCACGCCCGCTCAACGTGGATGCTGACGCTGCCGTACTGGAGTGAGGTCCCCGCCCAACATCGCCGGTTTCCGGAGCCCGCATCGCTGCCGCACCACGACCCGCTGGTGCTGCGCCACGACACGGATCTTACAACAGCAGGCGCGACCCAGGCGATTCGGGATGCGGAGGGCGACTCGGTGGGGGTGGTGCTCAGTGCCTCGCCATGGCGACGGGCCTGGGCCGACCGTTTTTCGGACTATGCCGATGCCGGGCGCTCGGTTCATGCCTGGGCGGTTGACGACACGAGCACCTGGGCGCAACAGACGGTGGCTCCGCTGCAGACGGCGCTGGACGCACATCCGCCAACCGACTCGCTAAGCCGGGCGGTCGCTCCATTCATTCGCAACTGGGACGGGGTGTTTGCGCCTTCCAGCATTGGCGCGTCGATCTTCCAGGCCTGGTGGCACGAGATGCAGGCATCTCGCGTCTCGCCGGTGCGGCTGGATACGACCGCATACTTTGCCTTGGTGCGGTATCGGCGCGGATTCGAGCGCGCGGTTGCCCGTCTTCGTGAGCAACATGGCCCTGACGTGCAGCAGTGGCGCTGGGAGGCTGTGCAGCCGCATCGGTTTCAGGCACCGCTCTGGGGCACGGCTCACGGACGCCTGTCGGCGGCCTCTTCGCCAGCGGCCCACGACACCCCGACCGCCTCTATTCCAGGGCGCGGCCACATCAGTACGCTGGCTCCGGGCCCCAATCCTGAGGCGGCCCCGCCCGCAGCCGGCTACCACCTGTACTGGACCCGCGCCGGAGCGCAGCCGCCCTACTACCGCACCACCGATCTTGCGCGCACGCTGGCCGACCGCCTCGTTGAGAGCCCCGATGCCCGCATCAATGCCTATCAGCCGGTCCCGTCGCCTTCTGTGGAGGTTCGCCTTACCGCGCCGTAGCTCTGGTAGAATCGGCAGGGTCCGCGTTGTTGGACGACTGGAGACGCGTACGCGTCTCCTCAAAGAAGGCGTCATCACTTAACAAGCGCAGCGCCAATCCCTGGTCGAGGCCCGACTGCAGAAGGTGGTAGAACACCGCCAGCGGAATCTCTTCCATGCTAAGCACCACCACGCGCGGCGCGCGGTCGTCGGCGTAGTGCGCCAGCCCGGCAAAGCTGATGACGCCCGGCATGGCTCCGCCTTTTGAGGCTATGCGCTGCACATGGGTGTTCAGGGAGTCGAGGCCTGTGGAGCGATCGAGCAGGGCATAGGCCGTTGCGTGGGGCGATTCGGGGGCGGCCTCGGCCAGCTGCATCAGGGCCGTTGCCACCTCGGCGGCAGTGGCCTGGGGCAGCGTTTCTTGCGCCATGCGCCGCTGGTCGCGCAGCGTCAGGTTGGTACCGCGCGACTCGAACGTCTGCTGAATCTCGCGGGCGTACGTCGCGTCAGAGGCGTAGCGCTCGGCCGCTGCGTAGACGGCATCGCGTTCGATGGACGGGGGGCGGTCGGCGTCGCTGTGGAGTGTCGACGCAGCATTTGCCCACTCCAGGTACAGCCCACTTTTCGGCATGGGGGCGGCGCTTGCAGGCCAGCCCAGCGCGGTCGTCTCGGATCGAATGGCCGCGCGTCCCAGCCGGTCGATGAGCCAGTCGAGTGCGGGGTCGTCGTTCAGGCGTGCCACGGCCCAGGCAATATCGGCCACGGCCACGGTGCTGTCTGCATCCATGCGATTGGTCTCGCTCCAGCGGTTGAGCGTGCGTTCATGGGGCTGCGCGTTGACGCCTGGCAGCGCAAGGCGGCTGACCTCGTTCACCGGTACGCGAGCCGCGGTGTCCACCTGCCCGGCTTCGGCGGCTTCGGCATAGGCCGAGAGCACAGCAAGGCTGGGCAGGTTAACGATCGGACGGGCTGTTTCTGCATCCAGATGAATGCCTTCGGCTTCCGCCCCAACGGTGTAGGCCACCAGCGAGACGGTTTCGGGGTGCGCCGTCATATAGTCGAGCACGTCTTCGGGATAGCGAAGCTCCTCGGTCAGATTCATACCCTCGTTCATGGCCGTCACGTTTGCCCACATCATCGAAACGGTATCGCGGTTTTGGTAGGCAATAATGCCTACGGCAACCACGAACAGCCCAAAGGCAATGAGCAGATGCGTACCGCATCCGAGGCGAGAGCGCGACATATAATAAACAGACTGCTGTAATATAAACGAATAGATTGGTTACACGAAAAACGGCGCAAGAGGCTCCCTTCCTCCTGCGCCGCATGTCCTGTATGTTGGGCCGATGCGTTAGCTCGACGCTGCTTCGCTCAGTTCGTCTTTGGTGAGCGTACGCGGATAGCGAATCTGCTCAACCAGGTCCTGCACCTCTTGCGGAGGCGGGGGCGTCGACATCGTGACAATGTACGTCACAATGAAGTTCAGAATCATCCCGATCAGCCCAATGCCCTGTGCGTTGATGCCCAGGAACGAGTCAAAGACGGGCTCGGTGATGCCAAACTCGGCCAGCGCCACATGCGCCCGCATCAGAATGATCATGACAAACGTGAAGCTGAGTCCGGTTACGATGCCGGCAATGGCGCCTTCTTTGTTGCATCGTTTCCAGAAGATACCAAGCACAAGCACAGGGAAGAAGCTGGCTGCCGCCAATCCGAAGGCAAAGGCCACCACCTCGGCAACAAAGCCCAGCGGATAGATCCCAAGCAAGCCGGCTCCAATGATTGCGACAAAGATGATGCCGCGTCCCACTTTGAGGCGTTTCTGCTCCGAGGCATCGGGATTGATGATCTCGCCGTACACGTCGTGCGCAAGCGAGGAGCTGATGACGAGCATAAGCCCCGAGGCGGTCGAGAGCGCCGCTGCAAGGCCGCCTGCAGCAACCAGGCCCACCACCCACGGCGCCAGGTTCGCGATTTCGGGCGTCGCCAGCACAATAATGTCGCGATCAATAGTGCCTAAAAGCGCATTGGCCGACATCCCCTCGCTCCACTGCCCCGTTTCGATGAGTCCGGTAGCGGCCCAGGTCTGCACCCAACTGGTGCGCGGACTTTCGAGCATGCCCATGGCCCCGAGGTCTGAGAACGACTGCAAAATCTCGTAGCGCGAGAACATGGCAACCGCCGGAGCCACCGTGTACAGAATCGCGATGAATACAATTGCCCACAGCGCCGACCAGCGGGCGCTCTTTACGGTTTTCACCGTGTAGAAGCGCACAATCACGTGCGGCAGGCCCGCGGTGCCCACCATGAGCACGAAGGTGATGGCGAAGACGTTAAGCATCGATAAGTTGGCAAAGGGTCCGCTGTACATGTCGAGCCCCAGCTCTTGCTGCAGGCCATCGAGGGCGGGCAGCACCTCGCCAATGGCGACTTGCGGAATAGGGCTGCCGGTGAGCGAGTAGCCAATGGCGACAGCCGGAATGGTGTACGCCACAATGAGCACGCAGTACTGCGCCACCTGCGTGTAGGTGATGCCTTTCATGCCGCCCAGCACGGCGTACGTCGCCACAATAGCCATCCCAATAACCACGCCAATGGTAATGACCTCTACGCCGAGTCCAGCAGCCAGCGGCTCAACCAATTCGCCCAGAAACCGGCTAAATACGACGCCGACGCCGCGCATCTGGCCTGCTACGTAGGTAAACGAAACGAAGATGGCCGCAATGGCCGCAATGACGCGGGCGTAGTTCGAGTAGTAGCGCTTGCCCACGAAGTCGGGCACGGTGTACTCGCCAAACTTACGCAGGAACGGCGCCAGTAGGATCGCCAGGAGTACGTAGCCGCCCGTCCACCCCATGAGGTAGACCGAGCCATCGAATCCCATAAACGAGACCAGCCCCGCCATCGAAATGAAGCTGGCCGCGCTCATCCAGTCGGCCCCAACTGCCATGCCATTGGCCACGGTGGGCACGCCCTGTCCGGCCACGTAGAAGCCTTTGGTGCTGGTCACACGGCTCCAGATGGCGATACCAATGTATAGTGAGAAGGTCGCAATGACCCAGAATGTTGTCCAACCAAGAATGCTCATCGGTATAAGGGAAGTTATTCAGCAAGGGAAGCAAAGGCAGTGGGTCCAGTTAGTGCGCGGCCCCAGGCGCTGATGTCGCGTCATCGTCTTCTTCGACGCCAGCCTGTTTATCCAGCTGGCCGGTGGCTATGGCGTAGATGAGCACCAGGCTCACGAAGACAAAGATGCTTCCCTGTTGGGCCATCCAGAACCCAAACGGAATGCCGCCAAAGTTAATAGCGTTAAGCGTTTCGGCCAGGAATATGCTTAATACAAAGCCGGTGGTAAACCAGACAACCAGCAGAATGAGCGTGCGCTGCATGAGCGTGCGCCAGTAGGTTTCGCGATCGATTTCAGGAGTCGAGTCAGCCATGACGGTCTGTGGGTTGCGTGAAGGAGGGCGTGCAGTACGGAAATACCGAGCTCCCATGGGGGAGCGTAGCAGCATTGCAGATGGGAACGGGTCCCATCAGAAGGAGAGAAACACCGAGAAATTGCCCCGCACATTGGTGACAGGGTCGTCGCCGTCTGCAGGGTTGGGGGCGTAGTTTTCATCGAAGCGGCTGGCGTAGCGGGCGGAGGTCATCTCCAGTTCGAAGGCGAAGCGCAGCGCCTCATAGTTCAGCGAGAGCCGCGGCGACACGCGCCACACGTAGTCGATGTTGGTCCCCCGCGCAGCCGGAGTCAATGCGCTGGCGGTGCCCACCTCTTCGCTGCTGCCTTCGTTGGTGAGATAGCCCACGAAGAGCCCCGGCGCCAGTGTGCCCGTGCCGTCAATGTCGATCCACGTCGACAGCAGATCGAGCGGATAGAAATTGTTCTCGATCTCGTTGTAGACGTAGCCGCCCGTCATGAGGTGGTCGGACAGGCTGGCGCCGTAGGTGGCTTTGGCGCGGATGGTAGCTGCATCG
>CAZBTM010000174.1:0-641 GCA_964494425.1 uncultured Rhodothermales bacterium
CTTCGTTACAATCCAGCCTTGCAGATCTGCGGGGGGCTACTCTATAGGTGCATTTTAGCTGCCCGTCTGCGTGTGCCGAGTGACGTATCTATCGGCATGCAGCCCATACGATCGCCGTCGGTACGAGGCGTGGTCGGGCCCAATGGTGCGGAGTGCTATTCAGCCGCATCTGTGCTGTGCTCGTCTGCTTTTCGGATTGCCTGCTCTCGTACCTGTGCTGTTCTCTTTGTGGCCCTCGATGGGCTCATCTCTGCGTTCTTCGTCTCTACCGTTGTTACTCTACCCCATTCCGCTCCTGCTGCTGGGCGGGCTGCTCCTCGTTGCAGGCTGCGACTCGTCTGTTGATCTGCAACAAGATGACGCCGACCCCACGGCACGTACGGTGCCCGATGATTCATCGGGGCTGGCGCTGGCATCGATGCCCACAGGGTCCGAGCTGCTCACACCCGGCGAGCCTGCCCCAAAGAGCAATGCCGACGCCTCCGCCTACGGCTGCTACCTGGCCTCGCGTCCCTATTCGGATGAGGTAGCCTTTCATAGTCGGTATCTGCACTTTCCGGAAGAGGCTGTTTCCGAAGCGGGGAACGACACGCGGCGCGTGATATGGAGCGTTGCGGCTCGGGCTGACACTGCCTCGGACT
>CAZBTM010000174.1:651-6480 GCA_964494425.1 uncultured Rhodothermales bacterium
GGGGAGGTTATAGAGGACGCGGGTGCGCAGACGCGCACCGTTGCGCGCTACATGGCCGTTTCGCGTCCCGGACTGCGTGAAGAGGTTGGGGTTCGGTACGCAACGTGCGTCATCCCTGACACCGATGAGGCGGAAGGCATGCTTGAAGAGCAGCTTCTGTATCCAGGCCTCGAAAATGCAAGCCAGCAAGCGCTTCAGAATCAGGGGGTTGTTCCTAAGTCAACGTGTACCCAACTCATCTACCACATCACATGTGTCGGACCTACGGGAGGTGATTTTGCAACGTGTCATGTAGCATACGTTGAGGAGGTGCCGGTGCCATGTGGTGGCGGCAGTCCGCCCACGGGGGGGAGATCCACAGGACCCCGGAGGTTTTCCTGATGACCCAGGCGGTCCCGGTGGTTCAGATGGGGATGAACCGGGTGGAGGAGATAATAACGCAGACTGCACAGAGATCAATCCCCCTCCGGGATCAAACTGCGAGCCGGTCGATCCCTGCGAAAGCGACAACCCGCCTCCGTATTGTGACGATGAGGAGGACGAACCGCCCTGTGAGAGCGACGATCCGCCAGAGTACTGTGATGAAGCAGGGTCGTGCTTTGATGCTGCGATTGAGAATGAGGAGCATAAGAGCATCCTTGAAGCAATAGAAGCACAAGAAAGCTTGAACAACCTCTGGGAAGATACAAACTTCGGACAGTCAGAAGTTAACCGTTTTGAACAGGGAGGCTTTCAGATTCCCAACGGTTACGACGACGGATACACATTTCAGCGTATACTATCGAGCCAAATTACGGAGCAAACACCCTGCAAGCTTCAGTTTCAACAACCAGCTAATATTCCAGAAGGTACGATTTACGTCCATACGCACCCTTACAAAAGAGGAGAGCAGCAAGACTACTGTACGGCAAGAACGAGAACATACCTAAACGAGGTTGGAGTTGCAGATCGCCCTGCATTGCAGCAGATGGGACTTGATGAAGGGCTGATTATCGATGCTGATAGGATTACTTTCTTCAGGGCTGATGGTAGCAGTATTGACGGATACGCTCAATATGACCGATGTGGTTATTGAGCTACAGCCCTACTAACAAAAACTGACTTTAGAGATTAGCTCCCCGAATACAATGGATACCCTCTTTCAAACCCTCACACTACTCTTCGCTTTTGCAGTCTGCCTACCAGGCATTCAAGCAAACGCCTACGTCGACAGACAGGCTGGAGAACCTGTGTCCGCTCACGCTGACACCACATGCCCGTCTGGCTCGGACCGTGCTCGGTCGATGGTCGAAAACTTTTTGACTAACCCCAACCTGACTGACGCACGCCAGGAAACGGGAACCACAAGCCTGAGCGTCAACCAGATCCAACCGGTGTCAGATCCTGGCGTATGCCAGCAGCTTGGTGCAGATTACAGTAGTCTACGACTTGGCTTTCTACAAAGCAGGGAACAGGTATTTCGTGACGCTTTTACTCAAGCAATCAGATGACCCTGATATTGTCACGACGGGCCTTTCCATGATTGATATTTACACTGCTGACTTGAACTTCATCAAAGGCTATTCAGGGTGACATTAGGCATGAGGCTCGAATGCGCTACATATCTGCCCTTGCGGTCTTACTCATTCTCACAAGTGCAACCAGTGGACTTGCGTATGGACAGGCAAATGGCTGTCATGGAGTTGAAAGTAACGCCCCACAGTCGTACATCTACCAGTTTATCACAGAAGACTGGGATAGACTCGTTGAAGCAACACCTGGTTCTGAGTCGTTTCCACCTCCTTCTGTTGAGTCCCTGCGAGTCATGACGAACGAACAGGACGCTGATGTCTGTAATGAGATTGGTCACCCCCACGAAGTAGATGACTTTCAAAGTTACTTCTACACGGCAGGCGAGTATTACTTCGAAATGTACTACCCAAAGTACGATCCTGACAATCCGTTCATGGAAGGTCCGGTATTCATAGTTAACAAAAGGGACGCGGAGGGAGAAATGCGCACAATCTCTATGACGATTTAAGATTTGCATGGGGCAAAACGGGGTGTAGTTCGCTCACAGAGTGCGCGACGCTTCACAGCATCGGGATGCCCAATGTCCTGATGCGTCATTCCGATCGCATGCGAGGAATCTCCCTGCAAACCGTACTCGGGCTGATTGCCGTCCTGCTTCTGCTTCCAACACCGGCCGCATCGGCTTTCCAGGCCGATCTATGTCCCACCCCAATGTCCCGGTAATCGGAGACTGAAAGCGAAGCGGACGTCTCCGGCGGCAGCACCCCATCCGCTCCCTACACCGCCACCGCACACGCTTCCAGCGCCTGCTCCAGATCGGCCCACAGCGCATCCGCACTCTCTAAGCCGACGGACAGGCGCACCAGTCCGGGGGTGATGCCGTGATCGGACTTTGCGTCGTCGGACACGACGCCGTGGGTGAGCGAGGCGGGATGCTGGATGAGCGTGTCGGTGGAGCCGAGGCTCACCGCTGCCGTGATGAGTGAGACCGCCTCGACTGTCGCCCGTGCGGCGTCGTACGTACCCAGCTCGAATGAAATCAGCGTGCCGGGGCCGTCCATCTGCCGTGTGTAGCAGGGAGCGGTGTCATATCCCGGAAAGTGCACGGCCTGCACCGCCGGGTGCGCCTGCAGCCGGTCGGCGAGGGCGGTGGCGGTGGACTGCGCGCGCTCCACGCGGGCCGGAAGCGTGGGCATGCTGCGGTGCATCAGGTAGGCGGCGTGGGGATGCAGGAGCGCGCCGGTGGCCACGCGCACATGACGCAGCGCCGCGGCCCAGTCCGCATCCGAGGTCGAGACGACCCCGCCCATCACATCGCCGTGTCCGCCCAAGAACTTCGTGGCGCTGTGCAGGGAAAGCGTGGCCCCGTGCTCCAGCGGACGCTGAATGACGGGCGGCGCAAACGTCGAATCCACCACCACGGGCACGTCTCCTGCCTGATCTGCCACCGCCTGGATGTCCACCAGGTCGAGCGTCGGGTTGGCGGGCGTCTCGATCATCACGAGGGCGGTGGTGGGGCGCATCGCCTCTGCAATGGCATCGGGGGCGGCCCAGGATACGTCGATCCCGAGCAGGTTGCTGGTGAGCAGGTGGTCGGTCGTGCCGTAGATGGGGCGCACGGCTACAACATGCGGTGTCGCGTTGTCGTCGGGGAGCGTGCGCGTGGCCATCAGCACAGCGGTGACGGCGGCCATGCCCGAGGCATACGCCACGGTGTCGGTTGCGCCCTCCAATTCGGCAACGGCCTGCTCGGCCCGGGCTACCGTGGGATTGTGCAGCCGAGCGTAAACCGGCGTCTCGGCGGTGGATGCGCCGTGCGCCAGTTCGGTGAGACTGCGAGCGGCAGCGTCCATATCGTCGAACGGATACGTCGACGACAGGTCAATGGGCGGCGCGTGCTTGCCCAGCGCATGAACAGAAGCGCGTCCGGCATGAACCGCGGTGGTGTACAGATCATCAGAAGCAGACATAGCGCATCAGGGAGCGATGGGACAAGAACGTAACGGGCTCGTATAATCGGAAGCGCTTACAGCATCCGCAAGCGTTCCGAATTATCTTCGTTCGATTCCGCTATGGCTACACTCGACCAAACGGACTGCGAAATCCTCCGCATCCTACAGAAGAATGCTCGCATCCCCAACAAAACGCTGGCTGAACAAGTCGGACTCGCCGAATCCACCTGTCTGATGCGGGTGCGGCGGCTGCGCGAGGAGGGCGTCATCTGCGGCACGCGTACAGTGGTGGATGCGGAGGCGCTTGGCATTGGCGTGCAGGCGATGGTGGCGGTGCAACTGCGGAGCCACTCGCGCACCACGGTCGAGCAGTTTCAGCAGGCCGCGGTGCAGCGTCCAGAGGTCGTGGCCTGCTACCACCTGGGCGGACGCACCGACTTTCTGCTACACGTCACCGTTCGCGATCCGGCACATCTGCGCGACCTGATCCTGAGCGCCTTCACTGCCCGCGACGAGGTGCAACAGGTCGAAACCTCGCTCATCTACGACCAGCAGCACACCGATGCCTGGCCGATTTATCCTGAGGCGCGCAAGGGTTGAGGGGGCGGTTTAGGATTTCTGATTTTGGATCTGGGATTCCGAAGATACATCACAACGGCTCCTCACAGCAACATCTCTGGCTTTTCAAATGCGACGACTCGTGGCGCATCCTCAAGCGTGATAAGATACACGCGATCATTGGTAATTCTGAAGTTACGTGTTGCAGCAGGAAGCGACACTGCAAATTGATAGGCTCCTGTTTGCTTGTCGTATACGTCGAGGCGGGTGCTGGTCAGTACATCGTCCATATCGTTTTCCTCGTCTACAATAGTTCCTGAATGAAGAGCATATACGTACTGATCGTCCGTATCCAGATTCAGGGTCATCGTCGGATACACGTTCCGGGGTGGTTCCATCATGTCGATCCCTTCACGCTTGCCAACGAAGTCAGGTGGGTTCACATCGTGAGGCTCGGACGTTTCGAAAAGAATATCGCCCGATTCTGAAAGTGCAACAAGATGGCTCGCGTGCTCAAAACTTAGGTAGACTGTCCCGTCGTCAATCGTGGTTTTTCCCTTCTTGGCTATCGTATTCTCGCGGAAGGGAGCGAACGCTTCAGTGAAGTCATCAAGTGAGGCCTCCCATAGTTTGTCTCCAATGGCGATGCGCTCGTCGTTGATCGTGATCTCGTGAGCAACTGCCAATACGTCGCGTTGTCCAGAGGGACGTTGGACCAGCATCGCATCGCTGATTGCTGGAGCATAAGAAATGGGGGTATCCATGCGGTGAAGAAAACGCCCTGAATCAACATCGAAGATAGAAACAGTCTGCGTTTGCGCATCCCTGAGCGCCAGGTAGTCGTCGCGAATAATCTGCAGGGTGCCCTGCCATTGTATTTGGCCCGGACCCGTACCTGCCTGACCTACGTGCTGTTGAAAAGACCCATTGGCCGCGTCGAATACCCACACTGGGCGCTCGCCCCGAAAATCGCCAATAAATACCCAGCCATTGTGCACTTCCATCGTCAGAGGGTCGGCCAAGAGGTAGTCAGGATGGGTCTCTGATTCGACGTGCCATACTTCATTCCATTCTGGGTTGACAACATTGCGGTTTGAAGAAGGGGCCTCCTGATGATTGACACAGCTGGGTGACGAAGAAGGCGTGTCTATATTTTGACTTGCCTGAAGTGCACCACCTGTGTATACAACAGCAAGCGTACCCACAAGGATAAAAAGAGTAGCAGAACGCATGGCAGATCGTTGTGCGATGGGAAGAAAAGGGAAGAGGGACACCTCCACAGGATGTGCTTCCTCTTGCTTGGTCAGGTCCAGCCTGAAGCGCCTATGGTCACTTCGTATATAGAAGTCACGTTTAGTAAGAACGTACCAGAGAAAAAAATACCAAGCGGGATCGCGTGCGTTTACATTTTCTTAATATTGGGGTCAGATTGAAGAAGCCGGTCGTATCTGGCTCTGCGTGCGCTCTCCTCAATTGGTAGGAGACGGAGTTTGGAATGCACGACTGCACACAGCTTCCATCTTCCATCGTCCATCTCGCGATCCACAGGCCAATCCCCAATCCCCAATCCAAAATCCGGACGTAAACCTTTCGTCGGGGGCGAATCCTCTTCGGAGGCTGATCCGTCTTATGCGTTCCGGTAGCTTCTCCTCCGTATCCCCAAAAGCACACTGATGAATCGCTTTACCTTCTCGATGGCCTGGCGCGACAGCCGCGGTAGCCGGGCCCGCCTGGTGCTGTACCTGTCGGCGTTGGTGGTAGGCGTGGCGGTGCTCGTGGCCATCAACGGGTTTGGAGATAACCTGAC
>CAZBTM010000175.1:0-6434 GCA_964494425.1 uncultured Rhodothermales bacterium
TAAGTGGTAACCTTCCTGATAACAGCTTTTCCTGGGGCGAACGGTCCCTCGTTCGCCCACGCCGGAGACACCCGCGCCGGGTGGCGCTTCCAGCACCGATAGCATTCGGTGCACGTTCTCCGGCTACTGGTGTCTTTCCTTCATCACGTAGCGTTGACCTACTTCCGATTGCGGAAAGGAGCGAGGCGCGCTGTGTGTTGCAACGCCGAAAGCGGTTCCAGCACGCAGCCCCCAGCAAATCAGCGCTGGGGTTGGTGGCGGTTTGGGCTGCTACGTGGGTTAGCTGGCGACTTCAGCCGCGCCAATTTCGGCGATGGCGAGGAAGTCGCTGGCGGTGAGGCTGGCGCCGCCAATCAGGCCGCCGTTTACGTCGGGCTGGCCGAGGAGGGATTCAGCGTTATGCGGTTTCATGCTGCCTCCGTACAGCACGTGGACGCCTGCGGCGGCTTCGGGGCTGTGTAGCGCGGCGAGTTCGCTGCGCACAAAGGCGTGCATCTCTTGGGCCTGCTCGGGCGTAGCCGAGTCGCCGGTGCCAATGGCCCACACCGGTTCGTACGCAATGATGACCGTATCGGCCGCGACCGAAGCGCCGTCGAGGGCCGCGTGCAGCTGTGTGCGTACCACCTCTTTCGCGTTTCCGGCATCGCGCTGGGGCTTGGTTTCGCCCACGCAGATGACCGGAATCAGGTCGTGCGCCTGCGCTTGCTTGACCTGTGCATTCACATCAGCATCCGAGAGGCCAAAGAGCTGGCGCCGCTCGGAGTGGCCAACGATGACATGTGTGCAGCCCACTGCCTTCAGCATCGGGGCGGATACCTCGCCCGTAAAGGCGCCGGCATCTTCGTGATGCATGTGCTGGCCCCCCAGTGCAACGGGCGTTTCGGCAAGCTCGCCCCCCACCGCCTGCAGGTTCACATTGGGCGGGCACACAAGCATATCGATAGGGGCGAGCGTATCCTGGCGTTCCAGGTAGCCCGTGGCAATGGACTGCGCCAGCGATTGCGCGTTGGGCAGCGTGGTATTCATCTTCCAGTTTCCAGCAATCAGCATAAGAACGATTCAGTTGGCAAGAAGAACAGGGGGATTCGCAGGAGAGCTATCGCTTGCGGGCTTCGTAAGCAAACATCGGCGGGATGTTGAAGAGCACGTACTCCTTCTCAACACGAGGAAACTGATCGCGCAGGGGCTGCTCCATGTGGTTGTAGTTCTGATACACCAGAAATTTGCCATCGTCGTGGAGCGCGTCGAACGTGGACTGGATGAGTTCAGTCTTGATGGGCTCATCCAAAAACGAGAACGGGATGCCCGAGATAATGTAGTCGACAGGCGCCAAGTCGTGCCCCTCGATGATGGCCTCCACATTCTCGGCCCGGTCGTGCACAACCGTAACCTGCTCGTTTTGCATCTGAAACGACTGCAGATCGTCCACAAAGCCGTCGTTGCTCTCAATGAGCACGAGCGAGGAGTCGGGATGCATGTTTCGGGCTATATAGCGGCTAAAGACGCCATCGCCGGGGCCGTATTCCACGATGGTGCGCGGCGTGTCGAAGTCGATCCAGCGGCACACGCGTTTGACCAAGTACGAGGACGACGGCGTGATCGCGGCCACGTCACGGTCTTTGATGAAGTTTTTGATGTAGGAGAGCGTACCCATGCAAGCAAAAAAGTCAGTGAGCAGAAATAAAAACGCACGGACCTCTGCAGACCGCGTCTCCACAGGCCTCGTACGCAACGGGCGTGCGCTACGGCGTCTCTGCCGAAGCAGAGGGAGCAAGCGCGCGCAGATCATCTTGGAGCGATACGATCGCTGTTCCCAGATACTTATCCACGATGCGCCCCTCTGCATCAATTAAGACGCGCGTAGGCAAGGAGGCAATGTTATACGTTTCAAGGAGCGGGCTTTCAACGCCTTCAGGGGCAATGACATGCAGACCAGGCAGCGAGCGTCCGTCGCGAAATGCAGCGTTGAGTACCGAGTCGGGCTGCAGCGATATGGAGATGAGCTGCAGGTCTTCGGCTTCGGTGCCGGCGTAGATGGCGTTGCGCGTAGGAATCTGCTCGCGGTAGAGCGTGTTCTCGGGGCGATAGAACTCCAGCAGCACCGGCTGGCCTCGCAGCGATTCGAGCGAAATTGTATCGCCGTTGGTGGTTGTCATACTGATATTGGGCGCCTGGCTGCCGGGCAGCAGGTTTTCAGCTTCGTATTCGGCGCGCGTAGCCCATTCAGCCCATTCCGTATCGGGGTATGCGTTGCGAAGCTGGCGGGCGGCACTCTGAGCCGCGTCGCGGTTTAGGCTATCGAGATGAGCGCGTACCACCTCGGCCTGTAGACTGGCGCGTATGTTGGTCGCTGTATTGGCGGAGTCGGCTTCGCCAATTGCGTTGCGTAGCAGGGCCAGGGCGGCATCTTGCCCATGAAGCTGGGCCTCTGACTGCCGCGCCACGCGCATGGCTTCGGCGTAGCGTGGATTGGTGGGGACCAGTGCCCGAGCGCGGGCCACGGTGAGCGAGTCGTTCCAACCCTGGATCATTGAAATGGACTCCACGGCGGCCAGGTCGCCCACATAGGATCCCGGAAACGTTTCGCGCAGGCGCCACAGGATGCTGCTCGTTTGGCGAATATTTTGTCCCATGCGCGTTTGGTCGAGGTCCTCTTGCAGGCTGCGCACCATGGTCTGGCGGTGTAGCGACATCGTGTTGCGGTAGGCCATCAGCGCATCGTTTTCAGACGAGCGAATGCGCGGAAGCCCGCGTACAGGTAGTTCCATCTGCAGCGAGGCGGTATCGCCGTCGGCAATGACCAGCTCGCCGCGATGCACCGTATTGCCGCGCCGCTGCACCACATACGGGTAGATGGCTCGCTCGGGGGCCTGCACCGTCATCTCAAATGCGCCCGAAGTGTCCGTGCGGGCCATGCCCAGCGTATCCACCTGCCGCCCCACCGGTTGAATAACGAGCACACTGAATCCGCTGTAATCGCCCGAGGGGTCAACCTCGCTATTTACGGTAATGGTGCCCTGCAGCACGCTTGCAATGGACGGGTCGTCTTGCGCAGGGCTCGATCCGCAGGCTGCGATGAGCAAGAGAGTACCAAGCAGGCTGGCAAGAAGACCGGTGGACGCCGTAGTGAACGAAAACGGACGGAGGATAGGCACAGGGCAGATTGGGGTAGGTTAGGGGAGGCAAAGCATCGGCACGGTGCGCACTATTGGTCCTGGGTCCGGGCATCCAGATGCTCAGTGAGGAGCGTACGCACCAGCTGCGGGTCTGGCGAGCCGTCGATGCGGCGCATCACCTGCCCGATGAAGAAGCCCAGCAGCCCGTCTTTGCCGCTCAGGTACTGTTCTACGTTGTCGGAGTGATCGTTGAGCACCGACGTAACCACGGGCTCGATTTGGCTGCGGTCGGAGATTTGGATGAGGTTGTGGTCGTCGGCAATCTTGCCTGCAGAGGCGTCGGTGTGGTCGAGCATGAGGCTGAACACCTCCTGCGCGCCGCTGGAACTGACTTTGTCTTCAAGACGCAGATATACGAGCTGCGCCAAGCGCCGGGGCGTAACGGGCAGCGTTTGGGGCGTGTAATCGGTTTCGTTGAGCGTCTGCATCACGTCGCCCATCACGAAGTTGGCCACTTCCTTGGCCTGGGCGTTGGTATCGCCGCCTTTCGTGCGCTTGAAGAGCGAGGAGAGCGCCTCCTCGAAATAATCGGCCACGGCGCGGTCTTCGGTGAGCACCTCGGCATCGTACAGGGGGAGCCCCAGGCTGTCCACGAAGCGGTGGCAGCGGGCATTCGGCATTTCGGGGAGGTCATCGCGAAGCGCCTCAACGCGTTCTTCGGGCACCACGACCGGTGGAAGATCCGGGTCGGGCAGATAGCGATAGTCCCGCGCCTCTTCTTTCGAGCGCAGCGTGCGCGTCTGCTGCGCATCGGCATCCCACAGCAAGGTCTGTTGCTGCACCGCATCGCCGCGTTCGCGGGCCACGATCTGGCGGTTGATCTCGTATTCGAGTGCCCGCTCTACGTTGCGGATCGAGTTCAGGTTCTTCAGTTCGGTGCGCGTGCCGAATCCGGTCTGTCCCTTGGGGCGCACCGACACGTTGGCATCGCAGCGGAGCGAGCCTTCTTCCATATTGCCGTCGCTGATGCCCAGCCAGCGGACCAGCTGCCGCACTTTCTGCAGATAGCGATAGGCTTCGTTCGGAGAGCGCAGATCAGGCTCAGACACCATTTCGATGAGCGGCACGCCGCAGCGGTTGTAGTCGAGCAGCGTGTGGGCCTCGCTCTGATCGTGGATAGACTTGCCGGCGTCCTCTTCGAGGTGGATGCGCGTAATGCCAATGCGCTTGCGCGAGGGGCGGGCGCTGTCTGTGTTGTTGGTGGCGCTCGCGTCGGTATCGGCGTCAATTTCGAGGTAGCCTCCGTAGCACAGCGGCGTGTCGTACTGCGAGGTCTGATAGCCCTTGGGCAGATCGGGGTAGAAGTAGTGCTTGCGGGCGAAGAACGAGCGCTCGGCAATAGAGCAGTGCGTAGCCAGCCCCATGCGGAGCGTATGCGTAACGGCGGCCTCGTTGAGAACGGGCAGCGTGCCCGGATGCCCCAGACTCACCGGATCGACATGCGTATTGGGCGGAGCACCGTAGGCGGCCGCTTCGGGGCTGAATAGCTTGCTCTCGGTTTGGAGCTGGCAGTGTACCTCCAGCCCAATGACGGGCTCGTACGTCTCGTGCAGCATAAAACGGGCGTAGGGGGCAGAAAGACCAAAAACCATACAGCAGTGCCCCGCTGGGGGCACCACCTGACTGCTAACTTAACCACCGGCGCATTGTTCAACGCGTGCTACAGCGCGCTACAGCGCGCAGTGGTTTAATTAGGGGCGGGGTCCGAGCGGGGCACGCACTGTGCTTCAGCTTACAGGGCCTCCCACTTTCCCAAGATCTCTTCAACATGCGCATCCGTTTTCGGACGCTTAAATACATGACGAATCACCCCGTCGGGGTCAATCAGGTAGGTGGTGCGCTTGGTGCCCACCACGGTGTTGCCATACAGGTTACGCTCGCCGTATACGCCGTAGGCCGTAAGGATGTCGTGCTCGGGGTCGGCCACAAGCGGAAAGGGCAGGTCGTATTCGCGTGCAAAGTCGGTATGCGAGTCGACGCCGTCTTCCGAGACGCCAATCACGGCAATGCCGTGGTCTTGCAGTTGGGCGTAGCCATCGCGCAGGGTGCAGGCCTGCGTGGTGCAGCCCGGCGTATTATCTTTCGGGTAGAAGTACAGTGCAACCCACGTTCCACGATAGTCGGAGAGCGTGAGCGATTCGTTGTCTTGCGTAGGAGCGGTAAAGTCGGGCGCTGTTGTGCCTACGGCAAGGCGGTCAATGGTCGGAGGCATAGGGTGGCGGATGCATCAGTAAACTACGCGAACGCGTGGTCTCACTTCGGGCCCCGTGGGGCGTTCCGCTGAACCCCAACTGTAGCGACTTCTTTCCCGTAGGCCCATGTACAGTTGCAGGTTACGATTCCTGTTCTGCTAAGGGCAGGCGGATGCGAAAGGTGGTGCCGACTCCTTCAGTCGTCGTGAACGTAATACTTCCCTCCAGTTCGGTAATGGTCTTGTGCGCAATGGCCAGCCCCAAACCGGTGCCGCTGGTTTTTGTGGAGAAGTTGGGCTGAAAGATCTTATCGCGCTCGTCGGTAGAGATGCCCGTGCCGTTGTCGCGTACCGTAAGCTCGGCGCAGCCTTGTGGATGCGACGCGGTCGGCGCCTGCTTCATGGTAGCAACGTGGATAGTGGGCGTGCGATCGGCTGGAATGGCCTGCAGCGCGTTTTTGAGCAAGTTGATACAGACGCGCCGGAGCTCCTCGCGGTCGGCCTCGACCACAAGGGGCGCCTCGTGCCAGTCGGTCGTGATGGCGTTGCTGGGGGCCTCTTCGCGCATGAGCTGCACCGCCTCGCGACTCACCTCGTTCACGTCGAGCGGTTCCAGGACGCGAGTGGGCAGGCGTGCGAACGAGGAAAACTCGTTGGCGATGCGCGTGAGCGTGTTGATCTGGTCGATGAGCGTATCGGTAATGCGCGTAAACAGCTCAGCAAACTGGCGGTCGTCTGCGCTCTGCAGGGCCGTGCGGTTTGAGGCATCGGCTGTGGCCTCCCCCCGGCGCTGAAAGGCACGCTTAAGGTGCTGGATGGAGAGCTTCATGGGCGTAAGCGGGTTTTTGATCTCATGGGCGACCTGCCGCGCCATCTCGCGCCAGGCCAGTTCACGTTCTTGCTGAGCCAGCTTGCGACGCTGCTGCGCGAGTTGGGCGCGCATCTCATTGAAGGTCTGCACAAGCTCGCCGATCTCGTCGCGTGTTGTGACGGGCAAGATGCGGGCAAAGCGCCCCTCGCCCACTGCTTCCAGGCCCTCGCGCAGCTGGGCAATGGGCTGGGCGATT
>CAZBTM010000176.1:0-551 GCA_964494425.1 uncultured Rhodothermales bacterium
GCGCGGCCAGTTGCGTCATGAGCTGCAGATTGGCCCGGGTGGCCTGGCGCTCTACGTTGGGGGTGTCCACGTCGAACGAGCCCGCGTCGGTGCCCAGCGTGGTGCCGTTGCGCGTGGCGGTGGCGGTGTAGGTGTACG
Source organism: uncultured Rhodothermales bacterium (assembly GCA_964494425.1). Classification (GTDB taxonomy): domain Bacteria; phylum Bacteroidota; class Rhodothermia; order Rhodothermales; family Salinibacteraceae; genus Longimonas. The sequence goes on from CAZBTM010000176.1 coordinate 139, forward strand.
ATCCGGCAGGCAGCGCTCCCGCATCGCCCCGATACTGCCCCCCACCGGCGTGCGTCATGGTGTAAGGCAATTCCTCGCCCGCGTCGTTAGTAACAGTCAGCGTGACGGCGGCCTCAGACACCGGTTCGCCGCGTCCGTCAAACACGCGGCCCGAGAAGGTAACCGGCTCCGTTCCGGCAAACACGGGCGCATCGGGACGGATGCGCACGGGTGTGTCGAGATCGGTGCTGGCCCAGCGCGCCAGATTTGTGACGAGCGTAGGCCAGAGCGTAGCGGCTGTGCGGCGCTCGGGCGGAAGCGTGCCCCAGCGCCAGGTGCGGTATCCACTGATGAGCGCGCTACGCTGCTGGTTGCGCTGAAGCGTGTGCAGGAAGGGCACGCCGCGCTCGGTGGTCGCCAGCACCTGGGTATCG
>CAZBTM010000176.1:622-6318 GCA_964494425.1 uncultured Rhodothermales bacterium
CACCACCCGCGCCTCCTGGTCCGAGGCTGCCGACAGCGATGCAGGGAGGCGCTCGCCCGCAAGCGCATTGAGGCGTTCGGCATCCACCTGGGGTCCGGCAAATACAAGGAGCGGCTGCGTGTCGATCCAGTCGCTGAGGCGGTCGAGCGTGCGCTGCGGTGTGTTGGCGGTAGGCAGGCCGGCCAGCAGCAACACATCGGGGGGCGCTTCGGCATTGGACAGAGGCGTGAGCAGTTCGCCCTGCGGCGAGAGCACAGTAGCCGAGACGTCCCACTCGGGGTTCGACGCCAGAATGCGCCGGAGCGCGCCCACATCGGGGAAGGCCGAGCCCGCCACGATCCACGCGGTGCGGGCCCGGTCGTCAATGCGCACTGTGGTGGACTGCGTGTTGGTGGCGTCGGTGGCCTGGCCGGGCAGGTCGCTTACGCGCACCGTGAGGGTGCGTGTGCCTGTGGACGTCGGGGTGTAGCTGAGCGATACCGGCTGATCGGCGGTGCCTTCGGGCAGCGAGAGGGTGGTTTGGTCGAACGTGGTGCCATCCTCACCAAGAAGCGATACCGTCACCGACTCGCCCGCTGCCTCGATGCTGCGGATGCGCGCCTCTACGGGGTGGGGCGTATCCACATAGCCTCGCTCGTTGGTGCGTACGCGCCGCACCTGCACATCGCGCTGCGGTAGCGTGTCGCCCACCACCACCGGATAGACGGGGACCCCCGCATCTTCGGCCTGCTGCAGCGGGAAGGGGCCGCTGTTGTGCTGGCCGTCGGAGACGAGAGCGAGGGCGCTGAGAGGCGTGTCGGTGTACGGCTCGTACTGCTGCCGGGCCTCGCGGAGCGCCGCGGCCAAGTTGGTGCGCGTGCCATCGTAGGTCCGCGGAGCGTTGGGGCGCAGGGACGCATCGAACGGGTAGATCCTCGGCGCAGTGGCAAGCTCGTTCGTCCAGCTACTGAGCAGCGCATCGATCTGGGCAGATAGGGAGGTGCTGCTTGTGTCGATGCCGGTGTGCTGCATGCTCAGGGAGTTGTCGACCAGCACACCCAACTGCGGCGGATACGTGGTGGTGCGCTCGCGCGTCCAGAACGGTTCTAACAGGAGCAGGGCAATCAGGAAGAGCGTGGCAGCGCGCAGGGTGCCCAGACCCCACCGCCAGGCGGGAGACAGGGCGGGCTGCGTACGGGCATAGCTCCAGGCGGCCCCAGCGATAGCGCCCGCCCCCACAAGAAGCAGCCACCATCCGGATACGCTAAGCGTGAGCATAACACCGCAAACTGATCAGAAAAAACGGGTGAGCGTAAGCCTGTACCTGCGGCGGCCCGGTATGAAGCCAGGGCAGACTGGCGAGGCGCGGAATCAGACGTACGGCAGCAGCAGATACGCCATGTATCCTCCAAAAAGAAGCAAGAGTGCCACGCCTCCCGCACGGCCCAGCTTAAATGACGGACGCGCCAGCACGTAGAATGCACCGCCCACAGCCACCATAAACGGCAGGTGGATGCGGACCGACTCGGCATCCACTCCGAGCGGCTGTATGCTGGACACAGCTCCTACTACAAACAGCACATTCAGGATGTTGCTGCCTAAGATATTGCCGATGGAGAGGCCGGCTTCGTGCTTCACGGCACCCACGGCCGAGGCCGCCAGTTCGGGTAGGCTTGTGCCAATGGCCACAATGGTGAGGCCAATAACAACCTCCGAAATGTTGTATATTTTAGCGATGGCGACGGCATGATCGACCATAAGGTGGGCCCCCAGTCCTAAGCCGGCCATGCCCAGCACAATGCGCCCCGACTGCCAGGGCAGCGAGATAGCATCGTGCTCAGCCTGCTCGGCCCATTCCTCCTCAATCATACTGGGGCGGCCCTGGTTGCTGTAAAAGAGATAGCCCAGAAAGGAAACGAGCCCAACCACGAGGATGGCGCCGTCATGCCGCTGAATGACGCCGTCGGAGGCCAGCCCAGCGAAGGCCAAGAGCACCGCCATCATGATGAGGTACTCGCGGTGAAGCGTATTTCGTGCGATGCGTAGGGGGGCCAGCACGGCCACCATGCCCAGAATAAGGGCGATGTTCGAGATGTTAGAACCAATAATGTTGCCCACGGCGATGCTGTCCTCGCGGGCGATGACGGCGAACAGGTTCACCAGAAACTCAGGTAGCGAGGTGCCCAGCGCTACAATGGTGAGCCCTACCACGAGAGGCTGAATGCCAAAATAGAGCGCGAGGCGCGAGGAGCCGCCAACCATCCACTCGGCCCCAAAGTAGAGAATAACCAGGCCAAGGGTGAAAAAGCTAAGATGGACAAGCATACAGGACGGAGTAGCGGAAGCCGCGTGAGACGAAAACGGAGAAGAATCAGTCGGAAATCAGGTCGGAGCTGTTAAAGAAGGACGGCAGCAGCGCCGCAGGGGTGCTTTGCTCCATTGGGGCATCGTGGCGGTCCATGTAAAGCGTTGCCTCGGGGGCGCGCTCGGCCAGCACCTGTCGGCATGCGCCGCAGGGCGACCCGTTCGGCGCTTGCGGGCACGACAGATACAGCGCCGTGCAGTGCGTGTAGCCGTATGCGTACGCCGTGCTTAGGGCATTACGCTCTGCACACAGAATGCGCGTCCAGTCGGGATGCTCCACGTTTACGCCGGGAATAGCAATCTGGTTGTTGTGCACAAGCACAGCTCCCACCGGAAAGTGGGACTCGGGCACGTTGGCGGCAGTAGCCCCATTGCGGGCTGCGCTGATGCCTGCCTCGGGCGAGGCAGGCACCGGGCGGGTTGGGTCCACCGCTGTGCCCAGTTCCGACGGCGGCGGCGTACGCCAGTAGGCCGTGGCGCCCTGTCCGTTGGAGGTTGAAGCGGCGCCTGAAAACCCATCAAGTGCCTGTAGGTAGACCCGGTCGGCCGCTGAGAGAGGAGCAGAAGACACGATCCCGGCCACGGCGTCGAAGCAGCGCAGGCTGTACGCGGTCGTCACCGCGTTGCCAATGGCCGATATGCTGAGCGAGTACGATGCGCTTTCGATGCGCACGCCTGGAATCCAGCGCCCGTCACGCAGCACCAGCAGCACGCTGTGCGGGCGATCCGAGAACGGAACGTGGGCCCGGGCACGCAGCGTCGCAAAGTGGGGACGGGCCGAAGCAAGCAGCGAGCCACTCACAGAAAACAGCTCCAAGGGGTAGGGCAGGCGAAAAGGAATGCATCTATTGGCGCATATCCGTAAGGTTCCTTTTGGCGTTTCGCATTGCGCCCGAGCACGCTGCCGAAAAGCCGATAATTCGTTTGGAGATCTCCACCGTTCTCCTTACATTGCTCAAGGCTATTGAAACCATGTGGACGCTATGCAATCATAGCTTCTACAGTCTTCCCCAATCATTGCCTTATACCTCTGTTTCGTTATGGCTGAATCTGTAATCGAATACATGCTGCAGTGGATTCACGAACTGGTACTCTTTGTGATGGAGGCGGTGCTGCCTGTTGTGGATGCCATGGTGTAAGCAAGCAGGCCGCACGGGTTGGAGACGCCGTCTGCAGTAGATGCGCATCCGTGCGATCCTTCGTGCACACTGCATGAAAGCAAGATGGGTCGGGCACGCGTTGCACATCTGCTCATAGTAGGCAACCCACGCATTTCTGCGTGGACGTTGTCGCGTTGTCTCCCCCTGCCTCCCCTACCGCCATGCCCAACCAGCTCGCGCAGTCCAGTAGCCCGTACCTGCTTCAGCACAAAGACAACCCCGTGGACTGGTATCCGTGGGGCGCCGAGGCGTTTGCCAAAGCACAGGCCGAAGACAAGCCCGTGTTCTTGTCAATTGGCTATGCCACGTGTCACTGGTGCCACGTGATGGCGCATGAGTCGTTTGAGGATGCGGAGGTCGCCGCACGCCTGAACGACGTGTTCGTGCCCATCAAAATGGATCGCGAAGAGCGCCCCGACCTCGACCAGCTCTATATGAGCGTCTGCCAGATGATGCGAGGCAACGGCGGCTGGCCGCTCAACGTGCTCCTTACCCCCGACAAACGGCCCTTCTACGCTGCCACCTACCTGCCCAAGCACGGACGGATGGGGCGCACTGGGCTCATGGAGCTCACCGACCGTGTCGAGGCGCTGTGGACACAGGAGCGCGATAAGCTGGAGCAGGAAGCTGAAAAGATGATCGACCTGCTGGAGCAAGAGGATGATACTGATACACGGGGCAATGTGCCAGCGCCCTCCACCCTGCAGAACGGTGTGCAGCAGCTCAGCCGCCAGTTTGACGCCACGCATGGCGGATTCGGCGGCGCCCCCAAGTTTCCCATGCCGCACACGCTCCTCTTCCTGAGCACCTATGGGGCCGCATCGGACGCCGACTACGCGGTCGACATGGCCACCGCTACACTGCGCTCCATGATGCGCGGCGGCATCAACGACCACCTGGGCGGCGGACTGCACCGCTACGCTACCGATTCGATCTGGCGATTGCCGCATTTCGAGAAAATGCTCTACGACCAAGGGCTGCTCCTTATGGCTCTGGCGGATGCCCATCGCCTGCAGCCCGATGCAGGCTGGGATGCGCACCTCGATCATCTTGTGTCGTACCTGAAGCGTGACCTACGAGACGACACCGGCGCGTTCTACTCCGCTGAAGATGCCGACAGCGCAGATCCCGAGACGGGCGAGTCGCGCGAGGGCGCCTTCTACACGTGGACGATGGACGCCATCCGCAGCCACCTCGATGCCGATACGGCCCCGCGCTTTGCAACGGTGTACAGCATGCAGGAGAGCGGCAACTTCGAGGAGGAAGCCACTGGCGAGCGCACCGGCGAAAACGTGCTGCATCGTGCCGACAGCTGGGCGGCCCTGGCTAAGCAGCTTGACACGACGCCCGAGGCCCTGCAACACGACATGGAGGCCGCCCGCGCTACGCTGTTCGAGGTGCGAGGCGAACGTCCGCGCCCGTTCCTGGACGACAAGATTCTGACCGACTGGAACGGACTGGCCCTTGCCGGACTGGCCCGCGCCGCACAGCACGTTGACGAATCGTATCTGCCGATGGCAGAGGCCGTGGCGTCGTTCTTGTGCGATACCATGATGCGTGATAATGGGCGCCTGTGGCATCGCTACCGGAACGGCGAATCGGGGATTGACGCTACGCTTGCCGACTACGCCTACCTGGCGTGGGGCTTGCTCGATCTGTACGACGCTACACTCAACACGCGCTGGCTCGGAGCAGCGCGCACGCTTGCGCAGACCCTGTGCACCAACTTTGCAGACGAGGAGCGCGGTGGCTTCTACACCGCTCCCGATACTGCCGATGACGTGCTGGTGCGTCAGCAGGCAATCTCAGACGGGGCACGCCCCTCAGGCACCGGCGTGGCTATCTACGTACTGCATCGTCTCTACCGCATGCTGGGCACCAAGCCGTTTGCCGACACTGCCGAGCGCGCCCTACAGCGTGCCGGACGCCACATGCGTTCGCAGCCGGGGCAGCACACTACGCTGCTATGGGCGCTGCACCACTGGCACCATGCCGGGCGCGACATCGTGCTCGCAGGCGATCCTGGCAACGAGCGCTACCAGGCGCTGTTGGAAACGATACGTGCGCATCAGTCCCCCGAAGACATAGTTGTGCACCGCCCCCCCGGCAATGCCCACGTGCTACTCGACTGGGCGCCGTACCTGCAGCATCAGCCGCCCCAAGACGGTGGGCCCACTGCGTACGTGTGCGAAG
>CAZBTM010000177.1:0-4465 GCA_964494425.1 uncultured Rhodothermales bacterium
GAGCATCGGCTGCCGCGTATATGCTCCGCGCCGGGCGGTAGTTCATCCGCGTGGTGCGCGGGCCCGACTTGCGTCCCCGACTGACTGGCTGCCGGTGTGTGTTCTACATCCATTCATGAACTGCTCTACTGTATGCCTTCTTCTGCCTCCACAGCCAACGCCCCTGCTCCCCCCCAAGCGTCCCCCGCCCCCGACATTTCGAGCAGCAGCACCTACCACGCTGCAGACTTCGACCCGGTCGATTTCCTGGACGTGAACGGGCTTTTTTCTGAGGAAGAACGCGAGCAGCGCGATGCGGTGCGTGCGTTCATCACCAACGAAGTTGAGCCCATCATTGAATCGCATGCGCACGACCGCACCTTCCCCAAGCACCTGATTCCGGAATTCGCCCGGCTCGGCCTGATCGGCCCCCACTTGCCCACCGAATATGGCGGCGGCGGACACAGCAACATCGTGTACGGCCTGATGATGCAGGAGGTGGAGCGCTGCGACTCTGGACTGCGCTCGTTCTGTTCGGTGATGGGCTCGCTCGTCATGTATCCCATCTGGCGATACGGGAGCGAAGCGCAAAAGCAGCAGTGGCTGCCCGCGCTGGCCCAGGCCGAAAAGATTGGATGCTTCGGGCTGACCGAACCCAACCACGGCTCTAACCCCGGCGGCATGGAAACCCGCGCTGTAAAAGACGGCGACCACTACGTGCTCAACGGCCACAAACGCTGGTCCACGAACGCCTCCATTGGCGATGTCGCCGTGATCTGGGCCAAAGACGAAGACGACGTGGTGCGCGGCTTCTTGGTGGAGCTCGACCGCCCCGGCGTTGAAACGCCGCCCATTGACGACACCTGGTCACTGCGCGCGGCGGTGACCTCCGAGGTCATCTTGAACGACGTGAAGATCCCCGCCAGCAACCGCCTGCCCGAGGCCAAAGGACTCGGCGCGCCGCTGTCGTGCCTCACACAGGCACGGTTCGGCATCGCATGGGGCGTGGTAGGCGCGGCCCAAGCCTGCTTCGACGCCGCCCGCCAGCACGCCACCAACCGCACCCAGTTCGGCAAGCCCATTGGGCAGTTTCAGCTGGTGCAGGAGCGGCTGGTCGAAATGGCACAGTCCATTACCAGCGCGCAGCTCATGAACTGGCGCCTGGCCACGCTCAAAGACGAAGGCACCATGCGTCCGCAGCAGGTGTCGATGGCCAAGCGCAACAACTGCGAGATGGCGCTTGAGGTCGCCCGCTCGGCCCGCCAAGTGCTCGGCGGCGATGGCGTAACGAGCCGCTACCCCGTCATGCGCCACATGGCCAACCTCGAATCCGTCATCACATACGAAGGCACGCACGAGGTGCATACGCTCGTCGTCGGCCAAGACCTAACGGGGCTGAACGCATTCGCGTAGGCGGCCACCGCAGCTCAGCAACGTCTCCATCTGCACACCGCAATCCACTGGCCGGGACGACGCCCATTGTGCGGCAGCGTCCCGGCCTTGGTTTGGTCGCGGATTGCCGTTCAGGAAAGAAGTTTTAGAGAGATGCGACAGGGCTTCCTGGCTATGCCGCTTCATCTTGGGACGTTGAGGTCTGCTCTTCGGGCGCCAAATCGGCTGTTGCGTCCATAGTCTCCGATGTGGTGTCCCCGTCATGGTTCGCAAGCGCCGGAGGCCCCACAATGCGATACGCAAGCGCCCCGCTCACTGCCGCTGTGGCTCCCAGCAGAAGCATGCCCTCGCGCATCGATCCGCCGGTGCGCTTACCCAGTGTAGAAAGGGCTTTTGTGTATCCGGGGGCACCGCGTGTGGTGCCACGAGCCGCTTCGGTAAGATAGTAGGCCGTAGCCGCTCCAGCAGCACCTGCGCATCCCCAGGCTACGGTTGAGCGTATCAGACGAAATAGCATACGTAAATTGGCAGGTTGGTCCGACAGAATAACAGATGTGCTTCCAACATACGACTCGAATCCCTGAATTGCGATCATCGTTTCGCGCCGCCAGTACCCTTCAGGATCCGCACGCACCAACGGTGTTACGAACTCGCAAGTCGGTGTTACGACCCTCTAACACCGGGGTCTTGGCACCCCGTTTGCTCATATAGTACAGCACAACATGACAGGGCCTAAGCTCCATGCGCCGCGCGGCTTGTGCCGCTCTTGCCCTACATTGACACGGGTCACACTGGCACAGATCCGCAAGACCAAAAACAGCCGCGCACGACCGCAGGCCCTCGCTCCAGAGCGCACCGAGCGTACACACTCCTCTCATTAACACACGCCAACCGCTATGGATAAATCGACCCCTGTAACCGCTGACGACCGCCAGGAAGAATACGCTGAGCCGTGGCGCCCGCAACAGATGATTGAAGAGAATCCGGTTGATATATCGGACGAGGCCGTGGAAGCACTGCTTCCGAAGCTCGACGAGATCCAGTCGACCATGTGGAGCATGTACCATCAGTACCACAAGCATCATTGGCTGGTGGAAGGCCCGCAGTTCCGCGATCTGCACCTGTTCTTCGAGAAGCACTACACCGAACTCCACAAGTACATCGATCGCATTGCCGAGCGGATTACGGCGCTGGGTGGCATTCCGACGTGCGCCCCTACAAATCAGTCGGCGCTCTCGCATGTGACGCATGAGCCTGAGGGTACGTACCGCCTACGCGATATGCTGAAGCACGATCTGCGCGCCGAGGCCACGCTCTCGAAGCTGGTTCGCGAAAGCATTGACGTGGCCCTGGAGCACGGCGACCACGGCACGAAGCGCCAACTCGAGAAGGTGCTGACCAAGGCCGAAGATCGGGCCCACCACATTGACCACTTCCTGGGCGAAGACTCGCTCGAGCTGGGCTTTGGCGATGCTGAAGTAGACGCGTCTGCTGAAGTAGACGCCGAAGTAGAGAAAGCACACGCGTAACCGCGTAGCCCAACCATCTTGGAGCTCCAGCCGTACGGCATGCCATCACGGGCTCGCGCAATGCCACGCCCTCTTGTTCGCCTCCTTCTGGCGTTCAAGGGGGCGTTGGCGTATTGGGAGCTGTCCACAGCCTGCTGGGCACGATTGAGCGACTCCAAACAAGACGTTAACGTATGCTATCGGAACGCTTGAAGTTGCCACGGCGTGCACAGAACGCAATTTACGCACCGTATCGAGTCTGACCTGCCCCCGCTTCATGAAGCGATTAGTTGTCGTTGAGTCACCTACCAAAGCCCGTACCATTCGCAATTTTCTGCCCCGAAGCGGGTATCAGATCGAGGCCAGTATGGGCCACATCCGTGACTTACCGGCCTCTGCCTCAGAAATTCCCGCCGAGTACAAAGACGAAGAGTGGTCGCGGCTCGGGGTACGTGTCGACAACGGGTTTGAGCCGCTCTACGTCGTCTCCAAAAAGAAGCGCGACGTCGTTAAGCAACTGCAGAAGGCGCTCGACGACGCCGACGAGCTTTACATCGCCACCGATGAAGACCGCGAGGGCGAGTCGATTGGATGGCACCTGCTGGAGGTCTTGAAGCCCGACGTGCCGGTGCGGCGCATGGTCTTCCATGAAATCACGCAAGAAGCCATCGAAGCCGCGCTCGAAAACACGCGCGACATCGACACGGACCTGGTAGAGGCCCAGCAGACCCGCCGCATCCTCGACCGGCTGGTGGGCTACACCATCTCGCCGCTCCTGTGGCGCAAGATTAAGCCGAAGCTCTCGGCCGGACGCGTGCAGAGCGTGGCTGTACGCCTGCTGGTGATGCGCGAGAAGGAGCGCATCACGTTCATGCCAGCCACGTACTGGGACCTGAAAGCGCAGCTCGCCAAAGCGGGCATTCCGTTCGATGCCGACATGACGCACCTCAACGATGTGCGCCTGGCGCAGGGTCGCGACTTCGACCAAGACACGGGGCGCCTAAAAGACGATCTGGAAGAAGGCAAAGACGTGCTCTTGCTTTCGGAGGAGCAGGCTACTGCCCTCGCCGATACGCTGCCCACCGAGCCGTGGCGCGTGGCGGATGTGAAGACCCGCACCCGCACGAAAAACCCGCCGCCGCCCTTCATCACCTCTACCTTGCAGCAGGAAGCCAGCCGCAAGCTCGGCTTCACCGCCAACCGCACCATGCGCGTGGCGCAGAAGCTGTACGAGAACGGCCACATCACGTACATGCGTACCGACTCGAAGAATCTGTCGAAGGAGGCGATTGCCGCCAGCCGCTCTTCGATTGAGGCGCGCTACGGCAGCGACTACTTAAGCGACAGCGTACGCACGTATACCTCTTCCGATAGCGCCCAGGAGGCACACGAAGCCATTCGTCCGGCTGGCAATGCAATGAAGACGAGCGACGAGATCGGACTGTCGGGTCAACAGAAGCGGCTATACGACCTCATCTGGGAGCGCACCGTGGCCACGCAGATGGCCGACGCGCGCATCCAGTACACCAACGTGTACATCGACGCAGGCAGCGACGATGTGGCGCGCTTCCGCGCCTCGGGCAAGA
>CAZBTM010000177.1:4475-6277 GCA_964494425.1 uncultured Rhodothermales bacterium
CTATGTGTAAGGCAGCGACGATCCCGAGGCCGACCTCGAAGACCGCGAGCGCCCGCTCCCCGACCTGTCGGTCGGCGACGAGTCCATCCCCGCCCGCACCGACGACGAGGGGCTGAACGTGAAGGCGCTGGAGCCGGTGGGCCACGAAACGAAGCCGCCCTCGCGCTATACCGAGGCCTCGCTCGTGAAGATGCTGGAGGAGGAAGGCATCGGGCGGCCCTCAACCTACGCATCCATTATCAGCACCATTCAGCGCCGCGGCTACGTGCGCAAAGAAGGCAGCGCACTCGTGCCCACGTTCACCGCGTTTGCCACAAATAACCTGATGGAGGCACAGTTCAACCCGCTGGTGGATGTCCACTTCACCGCCGAGATGGAGGAGATGGGGGTTGAGGTGGTCGACTCGATCGCCGATCTACTTGCCAAAGTTGACTGCGTGCTGTTGGAAACCAATGACGGACCACATTGCCACTGGCGAGAAAGAGCCCGAGCCGTATCTGCGTGACTTTTTCCTGGGCGAAGGCGGCGTGCAGCCCCGCGTCGAAGACGGTCAGGAAGAGATCGACCCGCGTGCCATCTCCACAATCGACTTCCCTAAACAGTGGGCTCCATATGTCGTGCGCGTAGGCCGCTACGGGCCGTATGTCGAGGGTCCGCTCGAAGACAACGACGACCCCGAAGACACTGTTACTGCCTCGCTCCCTGAGGATCTTTCTCCTGGAGACACCACCCGCCAGAAGCTCAAAGATATTTTGGAAGAAGCCAACAAAGGCGACCGCGTACTCGGCGTTCACCCCGATGCTGATCTGCCCGTGCTGCTCAAGTCCGGCCCATACGGTCCGTACATGCAACTGGGCGAGGACGACCAGCCCGGCAAACCGAAACGCGTATCGCTGCCGCCCGGCGTAGACCCTGCTGAAGTAGACTTCGAGCTGGGGCTCAAGATCATGAACCTGCCACGCGAACTGGGCGAGCATCCCGAGACAGGGAACCCGATTGACGCAGGAATCGGACGCTACGGGCCGTTTGTGCGCCACCGTAAGTCCGGTGCCAAGGATACCTACGCCTCCCTCAAAAAGACCGACGACGTGCTCACGGTCGACCTGGAGCGTGCGATGGAGCTGATCGAGAAGAAAGAGGCGAAGAACAAGCCGCAGCGCGTACTCGGCGAACACCCGGAAACGGGCAAGACAATTGAGGTGTGGGACGGGCGCTACGGGCCGTACGTGAAGCACAGCGGCACCAACGCCTCGCTTGGCGACGACCAAACCATCGAAGACCTTACGATGGAAGAGGCCGTGGAACTGATTAACGCCAAGAAGAGCTAAGCGTCAACTTCATTCATGGCTCCATACCTTCTGTAGGGACGCAGCGCGCTGCGTCCCTACGGCTTTTACCAGCAACGCTGGGAATCCACCTGGTGCGCTGCCTGCTACTTGTAATCCTCCATGGCTGTTACCGCCAGCGAATCGACGTAGTTGTTGAGCGTGTTGTCGGCGTGGCCCTTCACCCAGATCCATTTCACGTCGTGCCGCTCGTTCTGCGTATCGAGGGCCTGCCACAGGTCCTTGTTTTTGACCGGCTTCTTGGAGGAGGTGCGCCATCCGTTCTGTTTCCAGTTGGCAAGCCAGCCGTCGTTGAAGGCCCGCGACACGTAGGCGCTATCAGTGTGTAGCTCGACGGTTGTTGGCTCGTTGAGCGATTCGAGCGCTTTGAGCGCCGCCGTCAGTTCCATGCGGTTGTTGGTGGTCTGGGGCGCGCCGCCCGTAAGCTGCGTGGCATCGTCGCGATCGCCCTCGGGC
>CAZBTM010000178.1:0-2685 GCA_964494425.1 uncultured Rhodothermales bacterium
ACCGCGAGATCGCCGACCGCCGCATCTACCCGGCTATTGACCTGCTGAAGTCTGGCACGCGCCGCGAAGAGTTGCTGCTCGACAAGCCCACGCTGAAGCGCGTCTGGATCATCCGCAAGCTCATTGCTGATATGGATCCGGGTGAGGCCATGGAATTCTTGCTCGACAAGATGCGCGGCACCGAGAGCAACGCGGCATTCCTGGAGCAGATGAACTCGTAGCACCGAAGCAGGCGCGTCCGCGTCTTTCCGAGTGGAAAGCTCGGAGAGGGACAGCCTGTACTTCATCCAACAATATGGAAAGCGGAGTCCCTACTGCAGGGGCTCCGCTTTTTGCGTTGGATATGCGGGTAGCGGTTCAACGCTAAGTGATGGAGGAAATATGCCAGTAGCCGGAGACTGGAAGCACCGCCCGGCGCGGACGTCTCCGGCGGGACTGGCGTAGGCGAACGGGGTAACTTGTCCCGACCACTGTCGGGACCGTTCGCCCCAGGAAAGATTTTTACCAGGAGAGCTGTCACTTAACGTCTATCCACTACCGGTATGCGCAAGAGAAGCGCAATACGAGAGGCGAGCAATACGGGGTTACCAGTTTGAGGTAGCCTGAGTAAAAATATTGTCGGCCAGGTCGGTCAGGGCACGCTGAGTGGCTGCCTCGCTTCCTTCCAGGTCATCTTCGATTGGATTGTAATCACTGCTTCCGCTAAACGAGCGACTCAGGAAGACCTCGTCGTTTACCTGGTCGAGGTACTCTACCTCCACAGTGATGGTAACGCGGTTGGCCGTGGCTCGCTCATCGCCCCCTACGGTAGTGGGTTCGTTGGAGTAGCGCTGCACCACCACATCAAGGCGCGCATCTGCGCCAGCATTATCAGTGGAAAGCGAGAGGCGCGTCTGGTTTACGAAGCGCTGCACGAGTAGGTCGGTCAGGTCATTGCTGAGCGACGGGAATGGGCTGGTGCTGCGATCTTCGACAATGGGAATAGCGATCGTTTCGATGTCCGACGGAATCGTGGCGCCGCTAAAGCTATACGCACCGCATCCCCCCAGCCACAGGCTAAGGGCAAGCATCAGCACGGAGGCACGCGTTGTACGGACCGGTGCGGCGTAGCAGGAAGGCGAAAAGTCCATTAGTCGAGGTCTTCCATATCCTTGAGTTTGCGATACAGGGTGCGCTCGCTGATATCGAGGGCTTCAGCGGTTTTGCGGCGGTTGCCATCGAAGCGGCGCAGGGCCTCGCGAATGAGTTGGCGTTCGGCCTCTTCCACAGTCGGCAGCGGAGCATCAGCCGGATGCTCTGCAAGTGCAGTAAGGCCCTTGTTAGCCGATGTGTCGCCAGTTGAGGGAGGGGCATTCTTGGCAGAGCGCCGCTCAGCAGGGGAGCGTCGATTGGGGGCTTCGGTTGAGGGCTTCGGCGACGGAGCCGAGGGCGAAGCCTGCGACGACGCATCAGCATCGCCTTCTACCTCATATACTACGTCCTCAATCAGCGAATCGTAGTCGTCCGAATAATCGTCTTGGTACTCATCGGACGGGGGAGCATCAGCCGAGGAGGACGGCGCATCTTGATTGCGCATCACGACAAAGTCGCTGTAGTCCTGCGGAAAGTCTGTCCGTTCCGCAATGCGACGGGGCACGACCACGCCAATGTTGGAGGCAAGCGCGCGCAGTTGGTCCTTCATCTCACGCATCTCCATACGCATCTCCAAGATCGCGCGGTAGAGCAGCTCGCGTTCCTGGGCATCAGCCCCCGACGCGCCGCTGCTGTTTGCGTCTGAGATGCGCATGAGTTGAGTGGAAGCCGAGCCCTGTTCGGTGCCCGAGGTCAGGTCGCGTAGGAGCGGATTGACATCTGAGGCCTCAAGAGTGTCGCTGCGAAGCAGCACCACGCACTGCTCGGCCACATTGCGCAGTTCGCGCACATTGCCGGGCCAGTTGTAGCCCTCCAGGGCCTCCTTGGCGTCATCGGTAATCGACTTGGGGCGCGATTCGTACTCTTGCGTAAAACGATGCAGATAGGTCTCGAAGATGGGGACGATGTCGTCGGGCCGATCGCGCAGCGGGGGAATGTCGATGCGGACAGTGCTCAGACGGTAGTACAGATCTTTGCGGAAGTGGCCTTCCTGCACCTCGGCCGCCAGGTTCTTGTTGGTAGCGGCTACGACGCGTACGTCAGCGTAGAGCGGTTCGGAGGAGCCTACGCGGCTGAACTGGCCGGACTCCAGAACGCGGAGCAGGCGCACCTGCGCCTCTTTAGGCATTTCGCCAATCTCATCGAGAAAAATGGTGCCGCCGTCCGCTTCCTCGAAGTAGCCGTTGCGCTGCTGTACCGCCCCGGTGTAGGCGCCCTTTTCAGCCCCAAACAATTCGCTTTCAATCAGCCCTTCGGGGATGGCCCCGCAGTTGACAATCACCATGTCTTCATGGCGACGGCTGCTAAGCTCATGAATGACCTCTGCGATAAGCTCCTTCCCGACGCCGCTCTCGCCTTGCAAAAGGACGGTAATGGCGGTGGGGGCTACCTGACGCGCGCGGTCGATGACGTGCTTGACGCAGGCGATCGTCTCGGAAAAATCCCGGTAGGTAAGGATCGGCAGAAGGGGGCCGAAGATCTCCTCCTCGAGCACCTTCGCATCCTTCGGCGGATCGATGATCAGCGTCGGCGGAAGCTTGTAGCTGTTCTCCT
>CAZBTM010000178.1:2695-6257 GCA_964494425.1 uncultured Rhodothermales bacterium
GCAAAAGGACGGTAATGGCGGTGGGGGCTACTTGGCGCGCGCGATCAATGACGTGCTTGATGGCATCGGACGAGCCCACAATGCCGAAACGTTCTTGAATGGAAGCACGATCCATAGGGAGACAGACACATTTAGTGGAGAAGCAGACAGTTGCATGGTGAAGTCACACCCACGCCACCGGCAGAGGATCCAGTCCCAGGACGAGCGATGCGCATGAGTTACCATTTGTAGCACTGGGTGCATATAGACTACGTTGCGACGGTCATGGGTTAACATCCCCTACCAGAAAGAGCGCAAGCGCACAGCCCAGTATCCAAATCTCGATTGCATCATACCAGAGACGTACCTATGTTAACATGCGATAAGCATTTGAAGACGAGCGTACACGGTATCGACAGCAGTCTATTAACAGCCGCCTTAACAAGAGAACATCCGTCGAAGAACATCCGTCGAGCGATACGGGAGGCGGCTCGGACTGTTGACATGTTCATGCAGGCAGTTGCCTGATGGTATATAATGGGATAACGAGCCATTTGGGGCAGGAGCCTCTGCGCTGAAGCGATGTTCCCGTTGCTTCCATCAGCCCATGCGTTCAGCATTACACAGTCCTACGTGATGTCTCAACATTACACCGAATTCATTCAAACAGATCGTTCGGGTAGGCGATGCAACCTGTTGGACGATGCCGCGTCTTGTAACGCACGCTTCCCAGCATTCTTTTCCAACAAGGCCATAATAGCATATGACAACGCACGCTTCGCCTATATCGGCACCGGCCTCGCGCCCTTCGTCGCGCTCCACAGCGAAAGAAGATACACCACCACCTATTTTTTCGGATTCATTTTGGAAGCGCTTCCGAAAAGGAGTGAACGACTTTCCCGTACCTGTGATAGCCTTAGATGATACGGGCACGATTCAGGCGCTTTCGCTGGCAGCACGACGCATGCTGGGGTACCGTGGACATGACGAGATTGAACCCTACTTCTTTACGCATGTACATGGGCAAAACATGCATCGTGTAATGCGCGACCTGGCTCACATGGTGAATGCTCACACGCGCCGGGCGTCGTGGCTGGTGCGTCTTCAAACACAGGCTGGGCGCTGGCGCTGGTTTCGCGTTGAGGCGGTGAACCGCTTGAGAGCACTTGAGCAGTGCATTGTGCTACGCATGCGTTCGGTGTAAGGATACACAAGGTTACGCAATCGTGTTTGTAGAAGAGCATATGCCGGTAGACCTTAAGAACCGGTTTTGATTTCTTATTTTGGGCACCTCAGGCGTACTTCTTCCCTACGATCAGGGCGCTCCGAGCGGCGTCGCTGGGCTGGGGCCAAAAAGTCATGCCTCTGGTGCAACGAGTCCCCGATTTCGGCCCGTAGCCCCGGTTACGAACCTCGATCGTGGTCCTCGTTTCGCTACTCCGGCGCTCGCTCTCGCCTGGAAACTAAAACCCAAACAGGTTCTAAGTAGTCCCTCAGCCAGTCTTACTGCAGATGTCTGCGCTAAAGGATGCTCCCCGTCTTCGGCTACCGGCACCGTCTCTCTATCATTTAGCATTGAACCGTTGCTGTTTACCTGTCTACTCAGTACGGTTAATGTACCAAGGGCTACAGGAGCACGGGCCCGCAGTGGCCATTCGCGGCAAACGGTTCTCGGTATGTGAATCCGCACGCCGAGGAGAGACAAAGAGGAACTACAGATTGGAACGGGTCATACGTGTTGCAGACTGCATGCCTACTGATGTGTTACATCAGAACCACATTGGGGGGATGCCTGCTGCGTCACGTTGCAGCAAATCTATTCTCAAGATAGCGGCGAGGTTCACCATGTCTGTATCGATATGAGTACCAACGCATCATTCTCGGACGGCGCCCAAGACCCGCCACCGGGCGACGGCGACCCGCCCTACAGTTGGATTGATGAGTGGCTCTGTGAGTACGTGGATGGCACTATGGACCCCGCCTTGGAGGCGGTGTTCACCTCGTACGTAGAGGCAAATCCGGAACTGAAGGCTCACATCGAAGAGCTGCAGCAGACGCGGAATCTGCTTAGTCAGTGTCGTTTCCCCAACGATGCTGCCGCCACGAAGCAAGCTCAAAACGACGTGTGCGATCAGGTTGAGTCGGAGCTTTTGTGCGCGAAGTTGCCGCTACGCGAAGCGCTCTTGCAGCGTCCACAGTTCTCGGCAGGGCTTGTTGCGTCGGTGCTCACTGCGCTCATGATTGGGGTACTCGTTGGGGCAACGGTTGTTGGTACTCCTGTGACACCCGGGGCCGAAACTGCTGAATCAGCGCCTGTTGAGCACATGCAGGTGGCCAACCGCCCGGCGGTGCAGGCTCCACTACTGCCAATCGGTGCTCAGAACGAACGCCGTGCGGCTCAACGTACGAGGACGTCCCCTGCCTGGCCTGCATCAATGGTCGATTCGCTCCACGTGCCGCCCGCCGCCCTGCACTTGATGCGCACCCCGCGCTGACATGATCTTAGCATTTGGAGAAGGGCCGCCTCCTATCTTTCGCCTCTTCTTGATGCAGCACGCGGCACAACGAGATCTGGCAGCGGTCTAAGCGCATCACATAATGACACATGGGCCTTTAGCTCAGCGGTTTAGAGCGCTCGCCTCACACGCGAGAGGTCCCTGGTTCAAATCCAGGAAGGCCCACAACGCATCTCACTAAGTCTCTACCGAATAGCCCTTTAGCGAAATAGGGATAGAACAATGGTAGAACAATCTTCCTGATCCGTCCGCACCTCGTTCCGTTCGTCTCGCCTTTTTCGGCTTGTTGGCGGATGCATTTGTTTAATTACCTTTCCTTTTGTGCCATGCACCTATACAAATAGTGCATCTTCTACACGCTTCGGTATAACCGCGCTTCCCGCTCTCAGTTGGCGTGTCCAACGCACACCTGGCACTTCGTGCCAGCGAACGGCTCCAGCGTGCATCTACGCTCTCTCTTCTGTTCAGGCGCACACGCCGCTACGTTATGCAACACTCCCCTCTTTCGTTAATGGCATGGCCTATCTACGCCACTGTGGGGGCGCTGAGCGCACTGCTCCTGTGGGCGCTGGTTCTTCCAATGGCTACGCACGCCCAGAACAATCCCGACTTCGAGTTAGCCGAAAATGGTGTGACCGTGCTCTGTGATAACGCGGACGTGGGCGACACCGGCGAGGTAGACGGCGTCATCTACACCAAGCGCACCGCTGACCAAATTACTACCGATAATGCTGCCACCACTTGCACCAGCGGGATTACAGATATGTCCTCACTGTTCAGTAATGCATCCTCTTTCAATGAAGACATAAGCACTTGGGATGTCTCAAATGTCGAAGACATGGATTCTGTGTTCAATTCTAATACAGACTTCAACCAGGACATTGGCAACTGGGATGCTTCTAACGTGACTTCTATGAGTCGAATTTTCGCTTTTGCATTTAATTTTTCGACAGAAACCTATGATCGCATGATTACAGGATGGGCTGGGCAGAGCCTGAACGATGACGTTGAACTTTCCCCCTCCATCGAATACTGTAACAGCGAGCCGTTCCAGGAGCATCTCGAAG
>CAZBTM010000179.1:0-6238 GCA_964494425.1 uncultured Rhodothermales bacterium
GGGGCGTGACCGTTCCGACTTGCCTGACGGCATTGAATACACGCACGTTGCCTATTGGATTTATTCCAAAATGCAACGCGCTGACGGCACGACCTTTAAAGGATACCGGGTCTACAATCTATATCAGCAAGCGGACCACGAATCCCTTAGTCGACTGGTGCAAGATAGCCCGGCTGACTTCTTCGCGGGAGTTTACGAATTGGATGCGGGAGTGATCATCCCCGACGCAAGATTGCAGAAAAAACTGCTCAGCGTTATTGCCAGCCCAATATATTCTGACCTGCACAACGCCCGGTATTCAGTGTTGGCCAATCCCAATACCACTGAATTTCAAAACTGTACCGAACACACGCTCGATGTAAGCAGCCTGGCCAGTGGCACCTACTTCCTGCGTCTGCAGGTTGATAACGCCTCCGTAGATACACAGCGCCTCACCATCATCCGATAAGAGCCTCCGACAAACAGCGCGCGCGTCCTGCTTACATGCGGTCACATGCAACGGGCATCGTGACTGCTGATATCAGGCGGTTGCGCGCAGCGCCAGCACGTGTCGTTTCATTTATCGCCTTTCAACCCCGCTTATATGTCGCTCTCCCCCCAGACCGATACAATACTGTTCGTCCTCGTGCTTTTCGTGATCGGAGCAGGGACCATCTTCCTGTATCCGACTTTGGATGCGCCCACTCCGTCCTCATGGAGCAGCGCAGATGCATCCCCCGAGCAATCCAGCATCGCCCAACGTCCGCCTCGCATGCCCGGAGCAGGTGCAACGGGCGGGGGATCGCGTCTTCTGCGTAGCAATCCGCTCTACGACGCGCCCGGAATAGCGGGCCGAGGTGCCTCATCTGGACATATCTCAGCCGGACCCATGACGTGGCAGCAGCCTTCGTGGGGAGCAGTGCCGTCATCGCAACGCAGCGAACTGGAGTCGATTGCGCGTAGCGCAGAGAGCATTGCCTACGGACTGCGCCGTCTGCGGGCGGCAGATATCCCAGCATAACACTTGAACCTACGGTCTCTCACTGTACGTCCTTCGAATTGCCTGTACGCATTGGCGCATAGCCCCACATTATGCCGATACCCAACCAAGACACCCCGCGCCCCCCGACCACAGCCCGCCCGGCCGTAATGACCGGTAGCCTGATGGTTGCACTGCTTCTGTTCATCTTGGCCGGGCCCCGCATCGCCACGGCTCAGATCTACGTAGATGCTGCAGCAACGGGCACTGAAGACGGCTCGTCGTGGACCGATGCCTACACCGATCTGCAAGATGCATTAGCTGTAGCCACCGGCAGCGATGAAATCTGGATCGCGGAAGGCACCTACACGCCTGGCACCAACCGAAGCGATAGCTTCACGATTACGGGCAACCAAGACGGCCTAAAGATCTATGGCGGATTTGCAGGAGGTGAAACCAGTCGGAGCGAGCGCGACCCGACGGCGAATCCAGTTGTGCTCAGCGGCGATCTTGGAAACAATGATGGATCTGACTTTGATGATGATGGGGTCCCCGACAGCGGACGCGAAGAAAACGCCCATCATGTGATTTTCTTCAATGGGGGTGAAGGAATCGGGCCGAGTGTAGGTGCAAACGTTACGACTGCCACAGTGCTAGGCAGTGTAACAGTCACTGGAGGGGACACAGAGGGTTCATTCTCTGGGAATGGAGGGGGAATCTATTGCGACGGTCAGGGAGGCGGAAATGAATGTAGCCCCACAATCAGTAATGTCACGTTCACGGGGAACTCCGCACAGTTTGAAGGAGGTGCAATCTATAGCAACGGAACTGACTATGGCATCAGCAGTCTGCGAATCACAAACACCATCTTCAGGGGCAACACTGCTGCCGAGGGCGGCGCAATTTATAACGATAGCGGATTCGGCGGCACGAGCAATCCACAGATTGCCGGGTCTATCTTTATTGGCAACTCCGCACGCGATTTCGGCGGTGCAATCTACAACAGAGGCAATTCAAGCGGCACAAGCAGCCCATATATTGTTAACTCAAACTTCATCGAAAACTCCGTAAGTGCCTTTGGTGGGGGAGACATTGCCAGTTTTGGTCTAAACGGTACAAGCCGCCCAACAATCACGAATACGATTCTATGGAACGTAGATGACGACGACAATGCAATCTATAATAGTGATGCCACGCTTACACTCAGCCATACGCTTCTTGAAGGCGGGTTCAGCAGCATTCGTGGGTCAACGACCAACGGCGGTAACAATTTCACTACCGATCCGCTTTTTGCAGATGTAAGTGACCCGGCTGGCCCTGACGGTGTACTCGCTACTGAAGACGATGGGCTACGCCTAACCCCCGGATCGCCCGCACTGGATGCGGGAAGCAATGCTCCGTTTGCATCGGGCGGCGTTGCTGAAAATGTAGACACCGACTTGTCGGGGGCGGATCGTATTCAGGACAATGACGGTGATGGAACTGCTGTAGTGAGCCTCGGTGCGTACGAGGCTGCTAAGCGCGCTGCTCGTTTACGCTTACAGGTAGCTGGGCGTCCTGACACGGAAACCGCCGTTCTCACGCTCACGAATCTTGGAAGTGAGGGCGTCACCGGGGCCGAGGTGAGCCTCGGACTGCCCTCCGAACTCTCCGCCATCGGTAGCACGGGCGATGGAAGCGTGACCGGGGGCACCTGGACGGTCGATGTACCCGCGCAGACCACCGTCCGCGTTACGGTTGATCTGGAGCGCAGCGACAGCGCTGACTCTGGACTGCTAAGCGGCACGGCCCAGCTCGATACGGATAGCTACACCGTGGAGGGCGGCTTCCCAGATGTCACCCAGTCCGGCGATGCCGAAGCAAACTGGGGCCTCCCTGAGGCGCCCTACGGTCCGGGCACGGCACTTGCCTTCGACGGCACTAACGACTACCTGCGCGCCGATGCCGTCAGCGATGCAGTAGCCGCCACCGACGCATACACGGTGAGTGCATGGATACGACCCGCCAGCGCGACTGGTACGGCAGGCGTCTTGAGTTTTAATACCAGCACGGGCGGAAACCGAAGCATCTTGTTCTATCGAGATCAGACGTTTGCGTATTACGATGACGCCATTGGCTACCAAGAGTCTGGCTCAATTACGCCTGGGGCGTGGCATCACGTTACTGTTACCATCGATGCGGTGAACAACGGAACCCTCTATGTGAACGGCACCGAAACAGCCACCTTCACGACCGACGTCCACCCGGTGAAAGGAGATCGGTTCTCCATTGGGCAGGAATGGGACAATGACGCAGAATCTGACTTTTTTGAAGGCGCCGTCGACGAGGTGCGCATCTGGAGCACCGCCCGCAGCCAGGCGGACATTCGGGCCACGATGCACCAGACGCTTCCGGGGGATACGCCGGGCTTGATCGCTTCCTATCGTTTCGACGCCGCTCAGGCGGATCAGCGCTTCGATGACAGCTTTACGGGCACGACTGCGTACGACCTCACTGGCAGACGCAATGCAACGCACGTGGGGGAGCCACAGTGGATCGCCAGTAGCACGCGACTCGGACAAGAAAGTGTAGTCATTAGCACGGGAGAGACGGGTGCCTTAGGCCCTATCGATGCGCAACTTGCGGTCACCAGCACAGATGCACACGCCACGCTCTACCGCTACGGAGATCCTAATGCAGAGATATTTGAGGACCCGAGCGTTCCCCTGGGCACCGAGCGTAGCACGGCTGTCTGGGGCGTAGTTCCGTCTGGAACCGCAGACCTCCAGCTCACCTATGGCAATGTGACGGTACCGAATCCCAGTGCCGTGTATCTGGCCGAGCGCCCACGTCCGACACAGTCCTGGACTGACCGCTCAAAGACTCCATCCAGCGAGACGTTTACACTATCCGGCCAGACTGATCCCCAGGAGTTTACGCTCTACGGTGAGGTAGTCCAGACCTTTTATGTAGATGCAGACGCGAGTGGAGCCGATACGGGGACCTCCTGGACCGATGCATTCACGGATCTACAAGATGCGCTCGATGCGGCTGCCGGAGGCGATGAAATCTGGATTGCAGAAGGTACCTACCTCCCCGGTCCAACCCTGAACGACAGCTTCACGATGAGCGGCACCCAGGACGGGCTAAAGGTCTACGGCGGATTTGCTGGAGACGAAACAGCACTCAGCGACCGCGACCCACGAGCCAATGAGACCATCCTCTCCGGCGACATCGACGGGGACGGCACACCTGCGGGTAACAGTTACCATGTGCTTGTTCTTGATGGAAGCACCAGCCCCATTACGCTGGATACGGTCCTGGACGGATTTGTCATCGCAGGCGGCGCAGCCACGGGAAGCGGATCCGACAGCCGAGGGGGCGGCATATTCTGCGACGGGTCAGGAGCCAGCGGGGCATGCAGTCCCACCGTCACGCAAGTCGTGATCCAAGACAACCAGGCCGGAGATCGCGGTGGAGGGTGGTACAGCGAAGGGGGCGGAGGCACCCCGAACACGCCGGCCTTCAACCAGGTCGTCTTCCGCGAGAACAACGCTGGTACCTTAGGCGGCGGAATGTATCGATCTGCGAGCGGATTCACCGGCTCATCAACGACATTCAACGAGGTCGCGTTCATTCAAAACAGTGCTGCCAGTGGCGGCGCGATGTATAACGAGCAAGGAAGCAACCCGGTCGCCATGAGCCGCACAGCGTTTCTCCAGAATCGCGCTACGTCTCCGAGTAGCACAGCAGGTCATGGAGGCGCGCTCTTCAACGAGTCCAGCAGTCCCATCATCGCAAACAGCGTGTTCTGGCAGAATGCGGCGGATCGCAACGGCGGAGCGATCTACAACGACGCACGCAGCGGCCAAGATAGCAGTCCCGAACTTGCGAACGTCGTGCTCACGAAAAACAGCGCCGGATCAAATGGCGGTGCGATCTACAACCGGGCTGAGAACGCCGCATCCAGCAGTCCTGCCATTCTGAACGCCACCTTTTTCGACAACGAGGCGGCATCCAACGGAGGGGCCATCGCCAACGCAATTCCCGAAGGCAGCAGCGGCGGGGCCCAGCCGGAAATCGCGAACACCATATTCTTTCAGAACCAGGCGCCTGATGCCGGAGACGCCATCTCGAATCAGGGCTCCGGAGCGATACCTGGGGTGCGCCACTCGCTGTTCACCGATGGCGTAGACGCTGATGTAAGCGGCCCACTTGCCGTCGATGATAACAATGGAGCCGGCGATCCGCTGTTTGTGAATCCCCGTGCCGTCAGCACAACGAACCCCGTGATTGATCCCTCAAACGACGGGCTCCGTCCCGCAGCCAACTCACCCGTCGTAGATGCGGGCGATAACAGCTTGGTCCCCAGTGAACTTGCTGTCGATGCAATCGGAGATGAGCGCATCCAAGACGGCAACGAGGACGGCACGGCGACGGTGAACATCGGGGCGTACGAGACGCCGGGGGTGTCCATCGCTACGAGTGTCACCATCACGGGCACCGACGGCATTGGCACCGACGCGGGGTGGCGCATTGTGAGCGCGCCCTACACGGGAGCGGTGGCGGGTGATCTGCGCCTGACGCACGGCTCCGAGACCAATGTGCCGCGCCTCCAACGCAACATTGCAGCGGTGTGGGACGACAGCGACCCGGACGGGAGCACCGGTGGTACGGGGGCCTATGTAGTGGCCGACCCTGCTACGTCCCTCGAAAACGGACATGCCGTGCTGCTCTATCTCGACGATGATCTGCGCGATCCTGTTGAACCCGAGGGGCTCACCATTTCCTTGAGCGAAACCACGTCTGCTACGCGTCAGGGTATCATTGGGGTGCAGCGCGATGATCTGGCCCAGAGCGCCCAATGGCATCTCATTGGCAACCCGTATCCGACCGACTACGAACTGTCGTCGCTCACCACCAGCGGCAGTCCCCTGGTCGGCAACGGTTTCAAGGCCGACGCGCAGGTCTACGATGCAAACGTGGGCAGCTGGAAGTTGATTGACACCGGAAGCGCAACGCTGGCCGCATGGCAGGGCGCGTTCATCGAGCGGAGCAACCCAGGGAGCGGTCCGACGACGGTCACGTTCGATCCGAGTGGGCGCACCGCCCCCAATGCGCCCTTCATCGGAAGCCAGGTGCAAGGGCCTACCGCCGCATCAGATGCCGAGCGCGGCACGCTGTGGCTGGAAGGGGTCGTGACCGGCGCGTCGGGCGACCCGGTGGCCACCGACCAGGCGATTGGGGTGCGCTTTCACGAGAGCGCGACCGATGGGTGGGACGCGTGGGATACCTCGAAGC
>CAZBTM010000180.1:0-6229 GCA_964494425.1 uncultured Rhodothermales bacterium
GGAGAGAGACGTGTTGGAATCGGGCATGGCGGCGAGGTCAGTCGGACGAGGCGGGTTCGGCGGGGGCCAGCGTGTCGCGTTTTACGCGGTCGAGATGCGCAAGGGCGGCCTCTTCGTCGTTGGGCAGGTCGTCGTTGAACACGGCGTCTTTGATAGCACCGGTAGCGCGGCGCTCGGGTCCGCTGAGGCGGTGCAGCATCGTCTCGAAGAGGTTGCCCCGGCGGAGCGCTTCCTCTTTGATCTGCATGAGGTAGTCGAAGGCAGGGTCGTGCTCGTTGGGAATGTCGCCATCTAAGATCGCCTCGCGAATCCACGTTTTGGCGATGCCGACGGCCACGCCCTCGTCGATGCCGAGCGTCTCCATGATCTCGTAGCCATCGACGGGCGGTTCGAAGTTGCGCAGGCGGTCTTTCTCTTCGACTTCGGCCATCTTCTTTTCCACGCGGTCGAACGCGTTCAGGTAGCGCCGGCGGCGGTGCGGGTTGCCCGAGGTCACATCGCTACGTACGAAGGTCATGAGGTCGTCCACATCGTCGCCTGCCTCGTAGAGCAGGCGGCGCACGGCGGAGTCGGTGACGTCGTCGTCGACCAGCGCGATGGGGCGGTGGTGCAGGCGGATGATCTTCTGCACGTATTGCATGCGCTCGTCCATGGGCAGCTTGAGGCGGCGGAAGATGTCCGGAATCATGCGGGCGCCGCGGTCCTCGTGGCCGTGGAACGTCCAGCCGTCGTGCTTGGAGTAGCGTTTGGTGTCGGGCTTGGCAATGTCGTGAAAGAGCGCGACCCAGCGCAGCCAGCGGGTGGCGTCGGCGTCGCGGTGGGCGGTGCGCTCGGCCAGGTTGTCGAGCACTTTGAGCGTGTGGTAGAAGTTGTCCTTATGGCCGCGCCCATCGCGCTCCTCAATGCCCTTCAGGCGCTGCACGAGCGGCAGGATGTGCGCCAGGATGCCACTGGCCTCCATCATCTTGAAGCCAATGGACGGCTGATCGGCCACGATCATCTTGTTGAGCTCCTCGGTGATGCGCTCCTGACTCAGAATCTCCACGCGGTCGGCGCGGTCGGCCATCGCCTCGAACACGCGGTCGGACACCCGAAACTCAAGCTGCGTGGCAAAGCGGGCGGCGCGTATCATGCGGAGCGGGTCGTCGTCGAACGTCTCCACCGGGTCGAGCGGGGTGTCGATGGTCTGGCGATCCAGGTCCCGCTGTCCGTTAAACGGGTCAATGAGCTGCCCAAAGCGCTCCGGATGCAGGTGCATGGCCATCGCGTTGATGGTGAAGTCGCGCCGGTGCTGGTCGTCTTCGAGCGTGCCGTCTTCCACGATGGGCTTGCGCGAGGAGCGGCGGTAGCTCTCCTTGCGAGCGGCCACGAACTCCAGCACGAGCGGGTCAGCATCTTCCTCCACACCCGGGGCCCACGGCGCGGGCAGGCGAATGGCCGCGGTGCCAAAGTTGGGATAGACGTGTGCTTTTGTGCCGCCCAGATCGTCGGCGACGGCCTCAGCCAGGGCAATGCCGGTGTCTGGGCCCACCGTCACAAAGTCGAGATCGGTGGTCGGACGGCCAATCAGCAGGTCGCGCACCAGCCCACCCACGGCGTAGGCTTCGATGTCTTCCTGGGCCGCGACCTCGCCGATGCGTTTCAGTAGGTCGGCGTACGGACGGTCGCGAAGGGCAGCGCGCAGTTCGGTGGACATGGGGCGGTGGGCAGCGGGTCAGTACAAATGGTCAGTGCACAGCATACGCGCACGTGTTGCGCCCGAAAACGTTCGGTGCACAGGGTTCGCTGACGGTAGAC
This sequence comes from uncultured Rhodothermales bacterium, assembly GCA_964494425.1. GTDB lineage: Bacteria > Bacteroidota > Rhodothermia > Rhodothermales > Salinibacteraceae > Longimonas. Next base: position 1,798 of record CAZBTM010000180.1, read on the forward strand.
GCAGGTCGGTAGCCGGGGACTGGGAGCGCCGCTTCCGCGCGTACGTCCCCGGCAGTGCTGAAAAGAAGAGAAGGGGGCAGGCCACCATCGTGATTCCATTGCACGCCGGGGACGTACGCTATCGCTTCCAGTCCCCGGCTATGGATGTCCAAAAATGAGCAGATATGCCCCGGTTTACGCATGCACCTGGCGCTGAAGCACCGGCCACGTGTCCACCACCTCGTCGCGATCTACGGCGTAGAGCACCGGCTGCGTAGCTACGGTTACGCACGCATGGTTCGGCACAATGCGCAGGCGGTCGCCCACGCCCATCGTGGCGCCCCCAGGCACCTGCATCCAGCCATGCTCTTCCGAGAGATTTGTGATCTGCACGTGCGGATGCTCACGCATAAACGCCGCATTGTAGAGCGCAATCCCAAACCCCGACGTCCGCGCCCCCGTGTCGGTCGTAAACACCTTCTTCCCGGCATCCACAAACACCCGCTCGGTGCCATTCGGCATGCGATGCCGACTCACCACCTGCGTGTACGCCGTCAGCGCGCAATGATCGAGCGGACACACGCCCAGGGTGTGCTGCATCGCATCGTAAAACACGTAGTTACCGGGACGAATCTCGGTGATGCGCAGACCCTCGTGATCGGTGTTCTCGAAGTAGCGCATCGACGGTGTCGAGCCAATGCTCACCGTAAAATCGGCCTTCGAGATGGGCGGTGATGCCTCGTTGTAGATACGCGCGGCAGCCTCCAGAATCCGATGGGTTTCCTGGTGGGAAGCACGGCGCAGCGCCTCCTCCGGCGTTTCGGATGCATCTGGGCCGGCATAACTCTGCCCCGCGTGGGTCAGCACACCCGTCAGACGCAGCGAGGCGGCGTCGATAATCTGTCGTGCGCGGGGGACAATCGCATCGCTGTCATACCGGATGCCACAGCGCCCATGCCCGGTGTCGATTTCGAGCAGCACCTCGACGGGATCGTCGGCGGAGTAGGCGTGGGCCGCCTGTGCGATGCCGGCCTCCGTATCCACACAGAAGCGCACCGAGGCGCGCTCGCGCAGGGCCCGAATGCGCTCGTGCGCAATGGCGCCCACCATCGGGTAGGCAATCGTGAGATCCGTAAAGCCCGCCTCCGCAAACTGCTCCGCCTCGTCGAGCGTGGCCACGGTGAGCCCGATAGCGCCCGCCTCGTGCTGCAGCGCCGCGATGTCGGGCGACTTGTGCGTTTTCGCGTGCGGGCGCAGGTTGACGTTCTGGGTGTCGGCCTTCGTCTGCATCCGGTCGATGTTTGCAGCGAGGCGTGTTGTATCCACCAGAAGCGCGGGCGTAGGCAGGTCGTCAATCAGCATGGGGCAAGGAGCGCGTGGGAGAAATCAGCAGAGGATTGGGCGTTCAGGTTTGCTGTGAGGGTAGAGACGCGCCAGTGGCACGTCTCTACCCAATATGCAGTCTGTCAGGCATCCACGAAAAACGCCCATCCCGGCAGAAGCGAGATGGGCGTTGCATGTGTTGCGGTGCTGCTGCACGCGGCACGCCGATGGAGCATGCGTTACACGCCCCCCATGGACACGCGCAGGCGGTTGCGGGCGCGGTCGAGCGCCTTCTTTGCTTCTTTGCGCTCCTCGGGCGAGGCGCTGGCATCGAGGCGCTTCAGGGCGCGCTGTTCGGCTTTCTGGGCACGCTCGGTGTCGATGGCCGACGACGGCTCGGCGGTTTCCGCGAGTACGATGACGCGGTTGTCGAGCACCTCCAGGAAGCCGCCGCTGGTGGCAAAGTCAATGTGTCCATTGCGGGCGGTGAGGTCCTCATACGCATCCTGCGTCTTCACCACAATCTTGCCGACGTCAAACGCCGCAATCATGGGCGCGTGGTTGCGCAGCACCTCGAACGAGCCTTCGATGCCGGGCGCTTGCACGCCGCGGGCTTCGCCTTCGAAGGCGCGTCCGTCAGGGGTTACAATGTCAACGCTGAGCTGGGTAGCCATGAGCACAAAGGGTTAGGGCAGCGCGGCGCCTGCGTGCAGCATTGAAGCAGACAGGCGGCGCCACGTGCGATGTACGATTACGCGTCGTCTTCGGCAAGCATTGCTTCGCCGTCCTCAATCACCTCGTCGATGGTGCCTTTGAGGAGGAAGGCCTGCTCGGGCAGGTGGTCGAGCTCGCCATCCAGAATCATGCGGAAGCCACGGATGGTCTCCTCGATGGAGACGTAGGCGCCGGGGGTGCCGGTAAACTGCTCGGCCACGAAGAACGGCTGACTCAGGAAGCGCTGCACGCGGCGGGCGCGGTTTACGGCCTGCTTGTCGTCGTCAGAAAGCTCGTCCATCCCCAGAATGGCGATGATGTCTTGCAGCTCCTTGTAGCGCTGCAGAATGCGCTTCACTTCCTGCGCGGTCTGGTAGTGGTCCTTGCCAACGGTGCGCTCGTTCAGAATCTGGCTGTTGGAGTCGAGCGGGTCAATGGCGGGGTAGATGCCCTGAGCCGACAGCTGGCGCGAGAGCACCGTGGTGGCGTCGAGGTGGGCAAACGTGGTCGCCGGAGCGGGGTCAGTCAAGTCATCCGCTGGGACGTACACGGCCTGGAACGACGTAATCGAGCCCTTCTTGGTCGAGGTAATGCGCTCCTGTAGGTCGCCCATTTCGCTGGCGAGGGTCGGCTGGTAACCCACAGCACTCGGCATACGGCCCATCAGCGCTGACACTTCGGAGCCTGCCTGTACGAAGCGGAAGATGTTATCGAGGAAGAACAGCACATCGCGTCCCCCCAGATCGCGGAAGTACTCCGCAATGGTGAGGCCCGTGAGGCCCACGCGGGCACGCGCTCCCGGCGGCTCGTTCATCTGGCCGAAGACCAGCGCCAGGTTTGAGGTCTTGATGGCTTCCATGTCGACTTTGTCGAGGTCCCATCCGCCTTCTTCCATCGCTTCGGCGAACTCCTCGCCATAGGTCATCACGCCGGACTCCAGCATCTCGCGGAGGAGGTCATTGCCTTCGCGGGTGCGCTCGCCCACGCCCGAAAATACGGAGAGGCCCTCGTGCGCCTTGGCGATATTGTTGATAAGCTCCTGGATGAGCACCGTTTTTCCAACACCGGCACCGCCAAACAGCCCCACCTTCCCGCCTTTGGGAATGGGCTGGATGAGGTCCATTACCTTAATGCCCGTTTCGAGCATGTCGACCGATGAGGCCAGCTGGTCGAACGAAGGCGACGGCTGGTGGATGGCGCGGCGATCGTCGGTTTCAGGCTGCGGCAGGCCGTCCACGGCCTCGCCAGTCACGTTGAAGAGGCGTCCGCGAATCGACTCGCCAATGGGTACAGAGATGGGACGGCCCATCTGCTGCACCGCCTGGCCCCGTTGCAGACCGTCGGTGGTGTCCATGGCAATGGAGCGAACGCGGTGCTCCCCCAGGTGCTGTTGCACCTCAAGGATGAGGTCATCGCCCGATTCGCGCTCAATTACCAGCGCATCCAAAATGTTGGGCACCGCATCCGGCGGGAACTCGGCGTCCACCACCGGGCCTACGATTTCAACGATAGAGCCCGTATCTGTTGCAGTTTGTACGTCCATGAGGAGATGGTCAGGTCCAGGTGATTCGTCGGCAGCGCGTCGCAACCGCACAGATGCGCCAGAACACGGCACACGCGGTACGGTCATGAACATAGCAGAGCGCACATCCAATTGCTTCCGTGCTTCGTGGTCAAAGTGCGGAAAGGCAGCAAAGAATTGTGGAATTTCGGGGGATGCGGGGCGGGCCGCTCTGTCGGAATTGCCGACCTGCCTACCAGGGTGCGCCGCCCTGACGTATCCCCCCTGACGCTGCGGCGGGTGGTGTGCCATTGGGGCGAGTGGGTGTGCGCACACCGAAGCGGCGGCCTCTGCATCCTGCCAACATGGCAGCGTACGAGCCAGTGGTATACTTTTCGACCTGTGCACCCCATGCATGAGCACGATAAGCCACTCATGTACTGATATTGCGGCTTTTCCTTGGATAACCACAGCACACACATGAATCTGCAGAAGTTTACAGTCAAAGCGCAAGAAGCGGTGCAGAACGCGATGGAGATCGCGGCTTCGCATCAGCATCAGGGCGTAGAGCCTGCCCACGTGCTGAAGGCGGTGCTCAGCGATCCGGAAGGCATTGCCGTATCCATCTTGCGGCGCATTGGGGCCAACATCGATCGCTTGCAGAACCAGGCGGATACGGCACTCGGCAAGCTCCCCAAAGTCTCGGGGGCCAGCGTGTCGGGGCAGTACCTGGGCGACGACCTGAAGAAGGTGTTCGACCGGGCCCGTGCCGAAGCCGATGTGATGGGCGATGAATACGTATCGACCGAGCACCTGCTCGTAGGACTGGTCGAGGGTAAAGACACCGTTGGGCAGGCGCTGCGCGATCAGGGCGCCTCGAAGGAGACGCTCCTTGACGTCATGGAGGATGTGCGC
>CAZBTM010000181.1:0-6175 GCA_964494425.1 uncultured Rhodothermales bacterium
CCCGCCACGGCGCCTGCATGCAACAGACCGGCATGCATTTGCACGCCAACGAAACCGGGGTGCGTCTGCACAACTAATCCGCTCCCACTGCCTTCGCGCTTTTCCATTTGCTTTTGCCCCACCCTCTCATGCTTCGACTCTGCACCCTCGTGCTGGGCGCTTTGCTGTGCCTCCCCACGCTTGGCCACGCTCAAAACGTACCCGCCCAGCGCACCGACATTGCCATCACCAACGCACGCCTCGTTACCGTATCTGACGGCATCATCGAAAACGGCACGCTTGTTATTCGGGCGGATACGATTGCAGCGCTTGGTGCCGACGTGGACATCCCCAGCGGTGTGAATGCCCGCTATAACGCGGAGGGCCACGCGGTGTATCCGGGTTTCATTGACAGCGGCACGCGCCTCGGACTTGTGGAAGTGAGCTCGCTTTCTGAAACCCAAGACTACAGCGAGATTGGCTCCCTCACCCCGCACATGGACGCCCTCACGGCGGTGAACCCGAACTCGATTTCCATTCCCGTCACACGCGTGGATGGCGTCACCACCGTCATTGCGGAGCCCAGCGGCGGGCAGTGGCCCGGCCAGGCCGCGCTCATTGACCTGCTGGGATACACGCCCGAGCAGATGCACGTAGATGGCGTGCGCTACATGGTGCTGAACTTTCCCTCTACCGGGCGCCGCGGCACGAACGACACGCGTTCCGAGGATGAGATCGAAGAGGAAGCCCAGGAGGCCCTCGACGAACTGAATACGCTCTGGGAGGATGCTACGCTCTATGCTGATATCCAGGCCAACCGCAACGACGATGACGCCGGGCATCTGCCCGAATACGCCCCGGCCTACGATGCTCTTGTCCCCGTTGTAACCGGTGAGCAGCCCATCATGCTCAAAGTCGACAAGGCCGCCGACATTCTGGATGCGCTCGAATGGGCCGAAGAGCGTGAGATTCTGGATCAGATCGTACTGAGCGGCGTCTCTGAGGGCTGGCGCGTGGCGGATGCCATTGCCGATGCCGAGGTGCCCGTGCTTACCGGGCCCGTCATTGCGCTGCCCACCCGCGCCTCCGACCGCTACGACACGGCCTACGCCAATGCGGGTCGTCTGCACGACGCAGGCGTGACAGTGGCCCTGCGCAGTGGAGAGTCCAGCAACGTACGCAACCTGCCCTTCCATGCCGGATTTGCTGCGGCGTACGGCATGGGCACGGAGGCCGCCCTCGAAGCCATCACGCTGACGCCCGCCCGCATCTTCGGCGTGGGCGACCGCCTGGGCTCGCTCGAAGTGGGCAAGCAAGCCACGCTCTTTGTAGCTGATGGCGACCCGTTTGAGCCCGCAACGCAGATCACGCGACTGTTCATTAACGGATACAACGTGCCGCTCGAATCGCGCCACACCGAGCTCTACGAAGAGTTCTTGAACCGCTCTCCGGGACTGGAGAAGTAACATACTGCGGGGCTCACTTCTGAGCTTCACCCATCACATAACAACGGGCCCTGCCATTTCGGCCAGGGCCCGTTTTGCGTCTATGAGACCGTTTGTGGATGCACCGCGGTCCGCATCCAGCACTATACTACCGCACCACCGTTACGCGCTGCGTTTCGGTGTAGCTGTCGGCCTGCATCCGCAGGAAGTACGTGCCACTGGCCAGCCCACGCACATCGAGTTGGGCTTCGGTGCGGCCCTCCGCCTGGCCGTTGATCACCGTTTGCACGCGCCGCCCGAGCATGTCGTACAGCGCAATGCGCACGTCTTGGCGCTCCGAAACCGCATACCGGATGGTAGCCTGCCCTTGCACAGGGTTCGGATATGTGGGCATCAGTTCAGCCTGTGTTACCTGCCGCGTAGCTGAGGCTGTCCGCCGCATAGGGCAGATCCGCGTCCTCAAACCGGTAGGACTGCGGAGTGTCCGTAGTACCGGCCCCGTCAAGGCGCGCGATGGTGTGCCACGATTGGCCTGTGGAGACGTCCCGTTGGGGCATCTCTACGCTGGATGCGACACTGCGCTGCACCTCAAAGCCGGCGTTGTTGGTCTCGGAGAGCGTCTCCCATCGGAGCGAGACCGCTTCGTGGCCCGAGCGTTGCGCCTCGAATCCGGCCAGTTCGACGGGAAGCGGGTTGCTTCCGCCTCCCACAGCAAACAGCGAGAAGCTATCCAGGCCGTCTGCTGCGATGCGATTGCGTACGGGGTCATAGACCAGCGTCACGCCTGCAGCGCCCTGGAGGTCGGTCCAGGTGCTGCCCCCATCATCAGACTTAAAGATCGAGAGATCGGTGAAGGTGTCGATGCCCGAGACGCCCGTCAGATCGAAGGTTACGCTGTAGGTCACTGTACCGCCGCTCATGGTCGAGTTGATCTCCCACGTTGCGGGCACGAGATTATCGGGCAGGTCCGGGCTGGAGGGTGCTTCCTCGCTTTTTATGGCTTCGAGCCCTCCGCTGCTGTTCGTGTTTTCGCGAAAGAGCACCGTTGCATCGGTGCCGCCGAGCTGGAAGAAGCCAGTCTGTCCAGCCGTTGCGGGGGTGCTGCCGGTTGACTCATACTGGCGGCGCTCGTAGGCGCCAAGGTCAACCGTGGCTGCAAAGGCGCGATCGCTGCCCGTGAGGTCGGTGGTGAGATCACGCGTGTCATCGCCGTCGGTATCAAGCGCGTCGGCGCTCCCCCGGTCGAGCGCCGGAGAATTCGAGGTGGGGCGCAGGCCATCATCGTTGGTGGCGAAGGTACCGTCGGACCCGGCTGGCGTACTTGCATCTGCAAAGAGCGGGTCGCCTGCACGGTTGTTCTCGTTGACTGCCGGCGTCCCGTTCACGTCGTTACTGACGCCATCCGTAAACAGCGAATGCCGGATAGCAGGAGCCGCTCCGTTCCCCCGATTAAATATCGCATCCCCTACATTGGGGGCTACGTTATCGAAAAAGATCGTATTTGTGATTGTGGGCTGGGCCGTTCCGGTGCTGCTGGACAAGATATCGTTGACCATCGCCCCGCCATCGAATCCCGCTGTATTGCCCGTAAAGGTGACGTTAGTCACGACCGGACTGCTTGTGCCGCTGTTTCCCGCGAGGTTGTAGACCCCACCTCCGTTGGAATCGGCATTGTTGTTGGCAATCACCAGATTTGTGAGGGTTGGGCTGCTTATCCCCCCGTTGCGTGCATCGTTAAAGATGGCCCCCGCATCGCGCTGGGCGGTGTTGCCAACAAATACGCTGTTTGTGATTTCGGGACTGCTTATGGCGCTTCCGTCGCTGGTGTTGTTGAAAATTGCTGCACCGTTGCCGTCAACGCCTGCGTCTTCGAGCGCGGTGTTGCTCTCAAACAGCACATTGTTGATGGTTGGGCTGCTCGTTCCGCCGAATCCGCCGTCGTTGTAGATGGCGCCGCCGCTGTTGGCGGTGTTGGATGCGAAGGTGCTCCCCATGATAGACGGACTGCTCATCCCGCCACTCCCATCACTGTAGAGTCCGCCGCCCAGTTTCCCAGCGGTATTGTTTTCGAAGGTGACGTTGGTCATGACGGGGCTGCCGTTCTGTCCAAACGCGTAGAGTCCGCCGCCCAGTTCAGCGGCCCGGTTGTCCGCAAACGTCACGTTCGTAAGGGTCGGACTGCATGCCCCCCCACTATTGCCACGACCCTCGCAGAGCAGGCCGCCGCCGCGACTCTCCAACCCGCTACCGTTGGCGTTTCCGGCTCTGATCGTTAGCCCGTCGAGCACGGTACTTGTGGTGACCGGCGTAAAGAAGCCGTTCAGGAAAACGACGTGGTAGCTATTGTCGGAAGCATCACCTGCGGTGCCGATATCGCCCGAGAGGATGGTCGGGTTTGCTGCCGGATCTCGGTCAGCGAACGTGTCGCCGCTCTGGAATCCGCCATAGATGGCAAGCCCATCTTTTGTGCCATCAAATTCGAAGTACGCATTGCGATCGCCCAGGGTAACGCCTGCACCCTGATCGGGGTAGTACGTACCCTCGGCTATCCAGATTTCATCGGAGCCGCTGGCGGCACTTATCGCATCCTGCAGGGTGGGATACGCGTCGGACCACGAGGTGCCATTGTCGGCACCGGTCGCGTTAGCGTCTACGTAGATTTGGGCGTGCGAAGTATATGCGGTTCCGACAAGCATGAGCACAGCAAAAAGCAGAGCCCAGCCGGTCCGGTGCAAAGGCGGAAAGCGTCTGTTGAGTTGCAGCATGAGTAGCGTTGAAGTCTGGTTTGCGTAGTAGCAACGAATGCATGTTGCAAAACATACCCATCGGCTTTCCCAAATGCTTGCGTCCATGTCCCAAATCCTTTACTGCATGTTGTATTCCGGGGCAATCAGCGCGTCTCTGCATCTCAAACGTGGAGGCCCGTGCTTCTACAGGACATTGCGCGACGGGAACGCCCCAACAAAAAGACGCCTGCTATGCGGAATGCACAGCAGGCGCGTTGGCATTGATGTGTGGCCGGACCACACATCGGCGTTGCGATGTCAGTTTACGATTCCGGAATGACCTGAATGTCGAGCGTAGCATCCACATCCGTATGCACCTTCACGTTGGCTTTGTAGGCACCAATCACGCGGATGTCTTCGTGCAGTTCAATGTCGCGGCGGTCAATTTCGAAGCCGCGGTTGGCAAGCTCTACTGCAATCTGCTGCGTGGTAATGGTACCAAAGATGCGATTGTCCTCGCCCACTTTCGCGGTGAAGACCACCTGCATCTCTTCGAGCTCTTGCGCCACGCGCTCGGCCTCCTCTTTCTTTGCGGCCACCTTGCGCGCTTGCTGGCGCTGCTCCTCTTTCAGCTGGTTGATTGCGCCGTCAGTGGCAATGCGGGCCATGCCCTGCGGAATCAGGTAATTGCGTCCGTATCCGTTGGCCACTTCGTGGACTTCGCCTTTCGAGCCCAGGTGGTCAACGTCTTGAAGTAGAATAACGTCCATAACGTGCTAAAATGAGTAGTAGTCAACAAGCAGAATCCAGGGCGTGCGCTATCGCACGTTATCGGAGACGTACGGCAGCAGCGACAGGTGACGGGCACGCTTGATGGCGCGCGTAATCTGGCGTTGCACCCGGGCGGGCACATCTCCTACGCGGCGGGGCAGAATCTTGCCCTGGTTGTTGGTAAACTGCTCCAAGAACTCCGTGTCCTTGTAGTCAACGTACTCAACGTGTTCGAAATCTTGGTCGTTACGAGCCATAACAGTGAATCAGAGAATCAGGATACAAAAAACGAGACAGCCGGATGCCGCATATCTGCGCATCCCTGGCCTACTTACGCATCTTCGGACGCTTCAGCCGCCTCCTCGACCGCCGAGGTGCTCTGCTGGCGCTCATAGTGGCGAATCATCTTCGCGTCCATGCGGAGCGTAAGGTAGCGCAGGATCTGGTCGTTGAGCTGCAGCTGACGTTCGAGCTGCGGCACGACCTTGCCTTCGGCCTTGAAGTACAGGTTCACGTAGTAGCCGCTACGCTTCTTGTCGATCTCGTAGGCGAGGCGCTGGTTGCCCCACTCATCAACATACTCAAGCGTGCCGTGCTCGCGAACGAATTTGTTTACGGAGTTGACGATGTCGTCAACCTGATTCTGCTGAGCCACCCCACTGATGATGTAGGTGAGCTCGTACATGTTTTCGGAAGCCATAAGAGAAAATTATCCCTGTGGAATGAAACGGATGTTCACGCCCCGGTGCGCAGCCCTACACGCTGCGAACGCAGATGCAGAGCCCGTCGGAGCAGGGATCACAGATGCCACCTCAGTCCAAACCACTGATCTGCGGCGCATTGTGACAGCGTATACATACCGTGCCCCGTACAGAATGTGGCCCCCACGCGTTGAAATAGCCGCGAATTGAGTGCATGAAGCCCTATTTCGGACGGCCTGTGCTACAGCCGCGCCAACCGCTCGGCGTTCTCCTGGGCTTTTAGCGAATTGAGCACCGGGTCCAGATCGCCCTCAATGATGTCTTGCAGCGCATAGTTCTTGTTGTCGCCTTCCATGCGGTGGTCGGTCACACGGTCTTGCGGGAAGTTGTAGGTGCGGATCTTGGCCGAGCGGTCGCCGGTGCCCACCTGGCTCTTGCGCTCGGCGGCGATGGCGGCCTCCTGCTTGGCGATGGCCGCCTCGAGGATGCGGGAGCGCAGCACCGACAGGGCCTTGGCCTTGTTCTTGTGCTGACTCTTCTCGTCCTGGCACTG
>CAZBTM010000182.1:0-995 GCA_964494425.1 uncultured Rhodothermales bacterium
TTCATCGGCAATAGCGCCGCGGCCTACGGTGGCGCGATCTACAATGCCACTGACGGTTCCAACTCTGTCCGCGGTGAAAGCAGCCCAGTTATCACCAACACTCTTTTCGTCCGCAACAGCACCGGTCGCGACGGCGGAGCGCTCTACAACGATGGCAGGGTCGGCGGAGACAGCAGCCCGGTCATCACCAACACCGTCTTCATCGGCAACAGCGCCGCGGACTACGGTGGAGCGCTATACAATGATGGCAGCTTTTTCGGGAAAAGCAGCCCGGTTATTACCAACACCACCTTCACCCAAAACAGCGCCTCTGTAGAAGGCGGAGCGCTCTATAACGATGCCTATAACGATACCGGCAGCCCCTACGAAAACGAGAGCCGCCCAGAGATCACCAACAGCATCCTCTTCGGCAACAGCGCCCCAGACGGGGCCGAGATGGCCAGTTCGGGCGTTGCGGCCCCCCAGGTCGCCTTCTCGCTTATCGAGGGGGGCTGCACGCCCAGCGCAGACTGTGCAACCCTCATCAGAGGCGTCCCAGCATTCGTGGATGCAACCACGCCGGCGGGCTCCGACGGCACATTTGCCACCAGCGACGACGGCCTACGCCTCGTGGCTGGCAGCCGGGCGCTGGATGCCGGTACCGATAGCGGGGCCAGCCTTCCTGAGAAGGACCTGACGGGCGCGGATCGCGTGCAGAACGGCGCGGTGGACCTGGGCGCGTATGAGGGCGCTGACCGCACAGGCCCCATCTTGAGCACCGTCGCCCCGACAGCCGCTTCGCCGGGGCGCACGATCTCGATTGAGGGCAGTAACCTTGCCAACGCGACCGCTGTGACCATCGGCGACGCGACCGTCTCCTACGAGGTCCAGTCGAGCACGCGAATCACGGCCACGGTGACGCCCGGCCTATCCTCTGGCCCGGCCCCTGTGGTCGTGGAAACGACGGAACGCACCAGCGCCCCCCTCGACTTTCGTGTGGCTGGCACGCCCTCCGG
>CAZBTM010000182.1:1005-3423 GCA_964494425.1 uncultured Rhodothermales bacterium
CGCTCGTCTTCACCAACAACGACTTCGACACCAGAAAGCGCGTCTCCGCCGCCTCCGATGGCCTCGCCGACGCAAGTGCCTACACGATGAGCGCATGGGTGCGTCCGGAAGGCGACATAAACCAGCCGGTCAGCGTGCTTGCGTTCGGGTTCGACATCGTTCTCTACCACGAAAGGGAGTCCTTTGGCTACATCGACGCAAATACCGGATTCCAGGAAGCGAACGTGGCGTCCCCGACGGGCACGTGGTACCATGTCGCTGCCACCGTGGCGCCAGACGACCGCGGTGTGCTCTACATCGACGGGCAAGAGGCGGCCACGTTTACCACGGAGGACCGCCCGAGCGCTACAGGCGGCTTTGCAATGGGGCACCGAGGCAATGGGGACACCGGGAACGCTTTCTTTGAAGGGTGGATCGACGAGGTACGCCTGTGGACGGAGGCGCGCACGCCCCAGCAGATCCGCGCTTCGATGCACCAGACGCTCACCGGCGACGAAGAAAATCTTGCGTCCTACTGGCGCTTCGACGCAGATGACGCCGACGTCGTCTACGACCACGCCGGTTCGGCCCTCGGTAGCCTCGGAGGCACGCCTGTTCCGCAGCGGGGCATCAGCGGGGCCGGACTGGGGCAAGCGGCGGGGCTGGCCAGCGGCGGGGCGGACGTCACCGTCGGTCCGAGTGGAGGCACCGTGCAGGTCCTCAACACCGGCCCGAGCGACGCCGATCCGCTTGCAGTCTATCAGTACGGCGCGGCAAATGGCGACTTGGTTGGGGCCGGTGCGCCCGGTGAGGACTTTGGCGATGTCGGCGTGACGCAACGGCTGAATGTGGTATGGGGCATTGAGCCGGTGGTCGGAAGCAGCGCCGCGGCTGATGTGACATTTGACTTCAGCGGGCTATCCAACGTGAGCGATCCCGGCGCCGTGCTGCTGCTCAAGCGCGAGGCCCCTGGTGCACCCTGGCAGGACGTGACTGGCACGTGGACACTGGATGTGGAGGCGCAGACCTTTAGCCGCAGCGGGGTGAGCAGCTTCAGCGAGTACGCCGTCGCGGGCGATGCGCAGGCCCTGCCGGTCGAACTGGCCGGATTCGACGCGCAGCGCTCGGGCACCGAAGCGGTGACGGTGCAGTGGCAGACGCTTTCGGAAACCAACAACGCCGGGTTTGAGGTGCAGCGTGCGGCCGCATCCGCCGATGGCCCCGTCTCTACAGGGGAATCGTGGCAGACGATTGCGCATCTAAGCGGCGCGGGCACGACCGACACGCCGCAGTCTTACCGATTCGAAGATACGGACCTGCCCTACGCCGCCGATAGCCTCTCGTACCGCCTCCGTCAGGTGGACACGGGCGGCACCGAATCCTTCAGCGAAGCGGTGACCATTGCGCGGCAGGTGACCGAGGCGGAGCTGCTCCCCACGTACCCGAACCCGGCGCGCAGTCAGGCCACGGTGCGGTTTGCGGTTCCCAACCGCCAAGACGTGCGCATCGACCTGTATGACATGCTGGGGCGGCGTATCCGCACGGTGGTGGACACGAACGCAGAAGGCCGCACCGAAGCACAGCTTGACGTGAGCCGCCTGGCCAGCGGCACCTACTTCCTGCGCATGCAGACTGAAGACGGACCTGTCGACACGCACCGGGTGACGGTGGTGCGGTAACAACGTGTGGTGCGGTAACAACGTACGGTATAGCTTAGCCATCACTGGATCTGGCCCCCTGCGGAGGCGCGATGCTGAGTCGCGTCTCCGTATGTGGTTGAGGAAGCCGTTGGAAGACTTTCTGGAAATGCCTAAGGGGCCCCACCAGATCGGCCACGAGAAGCATCAAGCAGCAACAGAACGCAGAAAGTTATCTGTATCTGCCTATGCGCTTGCCATTGTGGCGTCTGGCGGCTTCCTTCTTACATACCTACACCCGTTCCTTCACCCAATATCTTGACTCGTATGTCTGATCCTCTGATTATTGGCGTCGACCTTGGTGGCACCAACATAGAAGCTGCTGCGGTTCGTGGAGGCGAGATTCTTGCCTCGAAGAAAAAGAAAACGCGCGCGCCAGAAGGGGTTGACGTGGTCATTGAGCGCATTGGGAAGACGGTGCGCAAGGTGATGGATAAAATGGACAACGACGCCAGTGCCTACAGCGCGCTGTGTATCGGCGCACCCGGTGCGGTCGACGCGAAGTCGGGCGTCGTCCATTCGGCCCCTAACCTGAACTGGACAGACGTTCCGCTGGGCGAGCGTCTGGAGGCCGACCTGGACCTGCCGGTGATCGTTGATAACGACGTAAACATCGGCGTCCTGGGCGAGCACGTGTATGGGGCCGGCAAGGGCACGCTCAACATGATCGGCATTTTCGTGGGGAGCGGCATCGGGGGCGGCATGGTCATCAATGGTACGCCGCATTACGGCTGGCGCGGGG
>CAZBTM010000182.1:3433-5491 GCA_964494425.1 uncultured Rhodothermales bacterium
AGAACCGCTTCCCGTCGCGGACCGAGGTCTGGCACCTGAAGCGCGGCGAGGTGGGGCACGTGGTGGTGCAGCCCCGCGGACGCAAGTGTGGATGCGGACGCCGCGGCTGCGTAGAAGCGTACGCCAGCAAGACCGCTATGGAGGCAATCATCCGCGAGGAGATGGAGAGGGGCCGCTCCACGGAGGTGTTTGAGATCATGGACAAGAAGGGCAAGAAGAAGCTTACCAGCAGCGTCATTGAGGCATCGCTGGAGGCGGGCGATGCACTGATGGAGGAAGCCATCCAGAACGCGCAGTACTACCTCGGCCTACTCACCGCCAACCTCGTGAACGTGCTGGACCCGGAGGTCGTCGTCTTTGGCGGGGGCGTGGTGGAGCGCCTGGGCCAGGACTTCATCGACCCAATTGGCCGGACGGCCCGCCAGCACTACCTGCAGCGCGAGGGCGCCGAGAAGATTCGTCTTGTCCCCGCTGCCCTGGGCGACGATGCCGGGCCCATCGGGGCCGCAGTCGTTGCACGCCGCCGCCTCCAGTCGGCCCTGTAGCGTGATGCGCCAGAGGCGCGCCGAGTTCATTGGAGGGCTGAGCTTGCCATTTTGTTTTCGTATCGTCGCACTCCCGTTCTTCTCGTGACCCGCTCATGGCCCACCCACCCTCCTCAGAGTCCGCGTCTTCAGACTCAACCACACCTGATTTCACGTCCTCGACCCTGGGCCCCTCTGCCCACCAGCGCCAGCGCGTGGGGCTTCCCCCCGGAGCAGTTGTGTTTACGGGCCACGAGAAGACCGCCCCCGTTACGCTATCCGTGCTGAATTATGCAGAGGACTATGTGCATGAGGCGACCGATGTGCCCATCGACACAGCCCTTCAACAGCGCGACGCCCCTGGACCGTCGTGGATCAACATTGACGGCATCCACGACGTAGCGATCGTTCAGGATCTTGGTGCCCATTTTGGCCTGCATCCCCTCATACAGGAAGCCATCGTCCACACCGGCCAGCGCCCGAAGCTGGAGGTCTACGACGATCACGTATACATCGTACTGAAAATGCTCTCCCTCTCCAGTCCCGGCGACTTGGATTCCGACGACGATCCTGCTGCATACGAGCCTCAGCTTAAGGCCGAGCAGGTAAGCCTTGTTGTCGGTGCAAACTGGCTGCTCTGCTTCCACGAGGATCCCGGCGATGTCTTTGATCCGGTGCGCGAACGCATCCGAAGTCGGCTCGGACGCGTCCGCAAGGTCGGAACCGATTACCTTGCCTATGCTCTTGTGGATGTCATCATCGACCACTACTTCATCGTGCTGGAGCACCTTGGCAATCGCATTGAGACGCTTGAGGATGATGTACTGGCCGGTGCAGCAACGGGCACGCAAGAAAAGATCAACGCGGTGCGCCGCGACCTCGTAACGATGCGACGGATGACGTGGCCCGTGCGCGAGATTCTCAGTCAGATGGAACGCCTCGAATCCGATGTCTGGAGCGAGGAAACGCGCCCCTTCGTCCGCGACGCCTATGATCACGCCGTGCAGGTCCTGGACCTCGTCGAGTCGCTCCGGGACGTCGTTGGCGGCTTGACGGACCTGTACATGACCTCGCTCTCCAACCGGATGAACGAGATTATGAAGGTGCTTACGATCATCGGGACGATTTTCATTCCCCTGACCTTCGTGGCGGGCATCTACGGGATGAACTTCGACTACATGCCCGAACTTCGCATCTGGTGGATGTACCCGACGATGTGGGCCGTGATGATCGCCACGGCCGGCGGCCTGCTCCTCTACTTTCGCCGCAACGACTGGATCTGAGCTGGTCGCGTGCGAATCCTTCGGGCTGACCCGTCCCTGAACAAGCCGTCAAGAGACGGGCAGACCGGTGTGCAGTGTTGACCCAGACGTTCTGGAACAGGACGGGCGGCCACAGGCGCATCTCTCAGGACTGGGGGTCTACAATCTCCATGGATTCCACCCATAGATAGCGTCTTCCAACCATATTGCTGTCGACCTCGACAACGAGTCGGACTATGGTTTCCGGGCCCACGGATCGGTTCTTCCAGATG
>CAZBTM010000182.1:5501-6165 GCA_964494425.1 uncultured Rhodothermales bacterium
CACGACCGCATACGTCCCGACGCGTACCTCACGGACTTCGTCGACGGTAAGCTCTGCGCGATCAACAACGGGGCCGGTGAATTGGGCATTGGCCGCTCCGGGAATGAGCAAGACCGCAAGAACGAAAGCAAGAACGAGCTTCATGTCACACCTCACATATTTGGAATGTGTAGGAAAAATGACAAAAGCAAACCTCTGTTCAGATCAAATAGATCCCAAAAGCACGTCGCTGTTGAGAACTGCGTAGGGGCGCGCTCCTCTACGTTGGCCGCAACGACTGATCTGAACGGACTGTGTAAGTAGGTCGCCGCGGTCTTTTCACTGGATGCTGAACGGGACCCCGCGCGCTATTCCTCTCGGCGACGGAGCACCTTGACTGCTCCATTCGGTTCGATGCCGTAGATCCACGCTTCCGCTATGACGATGTGCGGGATCCGTGGCTCGCGACGAAGCACCATGAAGACATCCGTCTCTGTGGGCACACAGGTACGGACGGCGGTTAGCACGCTTGCCCTCGAATTCTGTGGAGAGCCGCTCATTGGAACCACTTCGTTGTGGAGGCGCTGGCTTCCGCGTATCGACCCGGTTTCGGCATCGATTTCAACGCGGACGTCTCCGCCCAGCACCGTTTCATCGTCAGGATCAAGGAATACGTAGGTCGTAA
>CAZBTM010000183.1:0-2880 GCA_964494425.1 uncultured Rhodothermales bacterium
CATGAAGTGCAAGAGCGAATGCGGGTCGTTGTTGGCATCCTCCACGTTGACCACATCGAACGCGTACTCGCCCCGGTTAATCGGCGGCATGAACAGCTTGTGGTGCGGGGCACGCGAGAAGCCGCCGTTCTTGTCGGGGCTCCACTGCATGGGGGTGCGCACGCCGTTGCGGTCGCCCAAGAACGGGTCGTCGCCCATCCCAATTTCGTCGCCGTAGTAGATGACGGGACTGCCCTTGAGCGAGAACAGGATCGCGTTCATCAGTTCAATGCGCTTGCGCTCGCCCTCCAGCAGCGGTGTAAGACGGCGCCGAATGCCCACGTTAATCCGGAAGCGGTCGTCGGCCGCGTACTCGTTGTACATGTAATCGCGCTCCTCGTCCGTCACCATTTCGAGGGTTAGCTCGTCGTGGTTGCGGAGGAAGATGGCCCACTGCGCATCCTCGGGGATGTCGCGGGTGCGTTCCAGCATCTCCACAAACGGACGCCGGTTTTCGCGGCGCAGCGCCATAAACAGGCGCGGCATAATCGGGAAGTTAAACGCCATCTGCACGCCGGTGCTGGTGCCGTCGTTGTCCTCGCCGAAGTACGGCAGCGTGTCTTCGGGCCACTGATTGGCCTCGGCCAGCATGACTTTGCCGGGGCCGTAGCGCTCCTCAATGGCGGCGCGCAGTTCCTTCACGTAGTCGATGGTTTCGGGCAGATTCTCACTGCTGGTGCCCTCACGCTCGTAGAGATACGGAACGGCATCCAGGCGCAGCCCATCCACGCCCATGTCAAACCAGAAGAACATCACCTCCTTCATCTTCGCCCGCACCTCCGGGTTGTCGAAGTTGAGGTCGGGCTGATGGCTAAAGAAGCGATGCCAGTAGTACTTCTGCGCCTTCGCATCCCACGTCCAGTTCGACTCCTCGGTATCGGTAAAGATGATACGGACATCCTCGTACTTGTCGTCCGTCTCGCTCCACACATACCAGTCGTGCTTGTCAGAGTTAGGGTCGCGTGCTTCCTGAAACCAGGGATGCTGGTCGGAGGTGTGGTTCAGCACCAGCTCCGTAATCACGCGCATGCCCCGATCGTGGGCCTCGTCCATAAAATGCTGGAAGTCGCTCAGGTCGCCGTGGATCGGCAGCACCTTGAAGTAGTCAGCGGTGTCGTAGCCGTCGTCCTTGAGCGGGCTCTCCAGAAAAGGAAGCAGCCACAGCGTGTTCACCCCCAGCGCATCCAGGTAGGGGAGCTTTTCGCACAACCCTGCAAAGTCGCCAAAGCCGTCGTTATTCGCGTCGTAAAACGAGCGCACGTGCAGCTCATAAATGACGGCATCTTTGTACCAGAGCGGGTCGGACAAAAAGTCGTTGGGCATAGAAGCAGCGCGGAGGTATTGAGTACGAAGGGATACGAAACGCAGGCGCTCCCGCACCGAAAATCAGTCGCAATGCGGAAGCGCCAAGTGCCAACGGTATGCATGGAGGTATGCCAACCGTGCCAGCTGATGCTTATAGGCGATGGTTGGGTTCAACGCGGAAGATGTGGGCGGGTTGTTCCGGTTTCAGGTGCAGATAGTGCTCATGGCCGTCCCACTCGTACGCCGCCTCGTTGAGCAAGTCGTACACGCGCAGGCGATTGGCTTCGGGAAGATGCAGGTCGTACGGGCTTGCCACCAGTTGCCCAAACTGCTCGTGGTAGGGGTCCAGGCTCACCACCACCAGAATCACATTGTCGTCGCTCCACTTCACGTACGCAATGATCTGGTCGTTGTGCGTCTCCAGAAACTCGATATTGCGCATCTGCTTCAGCGCCGGGTTATGGCGCCGGATGCGGTTGACGCGTGTCATAAACGGCTGTAGCGAGGTGGGGGCGTTCCAGTTCCAGGTGCGCAGTTCATACTTCTCATTCTGCATGTACTCCTCGCGGTCGGGGTGCTGCCGGTTGTCCACGTGCTCATACGGCGGGCCATACACGCCGTACACCGGCGACATGGTAGCGGCCAGAACAAAGCGGGTCATGTGCTTCGGGCGTCCGCCGTGGGCCAGCTCGTCGTGCAAGATATCAGGCGTGTTGGGCCAGAAGTTGGGGCGGTAGTACTCGGCCCTCTCCGTGTGGAAGAGCTCGCGAGCGTACTCCTGCAGCTCCGCTTTGGTATTGCGCCAGGTAAAGTACGTGTACGAGTTGTTGTATCCCAGCTTAGCCAGACTGTACATCGTGTTTGGACGGGCAAACGCCTCGGCCAGCACCACCAGTTCGGGGGTGTCTTTGCGGAGTTCACGCAGGCACCACGTCCAGAACGGAATGACTTTCGTATGCGGGTTGTCAACACGGAAGGTTGTTACGCCGCGCTCAATCCAGAACTCGAATACGCTCTTTAGCTCCATCCAGAGCGCCTGCCAGTCGTCGCACTCGAAGTTGAGCGGATGCACATCTTCGTACTTCTTGGGCGGATTCTCGGCATAGCGGATGGAGCCGTCGGGCCGCTGATAGAACCACTCGGGATGCTCCTCGATGTACGGATGGTCGGGCGAGCACTGAAACGCAATGTCGATAGCCACATCGAGGTCGACGTCGTTAGCGGCCTCCACAAAGCGATCGAACGCATCGAGGCCGCCCAGCTCGGGATGCACGCTCTTGTGGCCGCCGCGCGTGCCGTCCTCCAGGAATCCGCCAATGGCCCATGGGCTGCCCACATCCCCCGGCTCGGCGCTCGGCGCGTTGTCTTTGCCCTTGCGGTTGGTTTCGCCAATGGGATGCACGGGCGGCAGGTACACCACATCGAATCCCATCTCGCGGATGCGGGGCAGCAGCTTCGCAGCGTCGTCGAGGGTGCCGTGGGCGTCAGCGGGGCCTGCAGAGCGGGGGAAGAACTCGTACCAGGCGGCCTCGCGCG
>CAZBTM010000183.1:2950-6060 GCA_964494425.1 uncultured Rhodothermales bacterium
ATGGGCTTCGCTACGAACTTCCATGTCGTGCGGCGCATGAGCACGCATGATGGTGGTAAGCTCTGGGCTGAGCGCGCGGTCGGTATCGCCGTTTTCAAACGCATCAGCGGCGGCCCGCAGGTCGGCGGCCACGCCCTCGTGGTCGGTGTGGGTGGCGGTGCGGCGGAGCAGGTTTGCGCCGTCTTGCAGCTCGCTGGCAATTTCCTCAGCCGGCGCATCGCCCTGCACGCGGCGCTCAAACTGGTCTTGCCAGGTGCCAAAGCGGTCGAGCCAGGCGCGCACCTGATAGGTGTAGCGTCCGAGTTGCGTGGGTGTGAAGGTGGCTTCGTATGTGTCGTTGCCCGTGGCCTCCAGCGGTACGGTGTGCGTGGTATCGTCGCCCTCCAGCCCATACGCGATTTCGGCGGCAATGAGGTCGTGGCCGTCTACGATAAGCCCGGCACGCACGGTCACCGGCTCGTGCTGCACGCGCTTGATGGGCCAGCGCCCCCCGTCGATAACGGGCTCAACCCAGGGAATCATAATGCGCGACCAGGAAGCAGGAAGCGAAGCGTTGGAATCGGCCATAACAGAGCGGGCATTCAAAGGAAGATGGTGGAAGCACGTAAACTAACCAAAAAGGAAGGACGTGTGCCAGCACAATGCGGCTCATTGTGTAGATTTCGTGTGCATCCTGTGGGTTATACCACCTCCGCATGGTCCGTTGGGAAGAAATGGGGCAGAACGGAGATAGGAAAGGAAAAACGGGTGGATGAAAAACATCCATTGGTAGCGGTTCAACGCTACGTGATGGAGGAAACATACCAGTCGCCAGAGACAGGGAGCGCCGCGCGGCGTATCTGATTAGGGGGCCGTTCTTCGATCTCACTGAATAGGAGCAAGGGCATTGCCAATGGTGTCCAACAGCGCAGGACGGCGTACAAACTGGCGGCAGCGGTCGAGGTCGGCGTCGAACGCGGCATCGGCGGTGCGGTGGGGGATGGCAGCGCGAATGCGCTCGTGGGCCAACTCCACGCCCCGCCCCGGACGCAGTGGACGGCGGAAGTCCAGCGCCTGCGCGGCGGTGAGCAGTTCGATGGCAATCACCTTCTCAACATTTGCAAGCACCTGAAGCGCCTGCACCGCGCCAATACTGCCCATACTGACGTGGTCTTCCTGGCCCAGACTGGTCGGAATCGAATCGACTGAGGCGGGATGGCACAGGCTCTTATTCTCGGAAACCAGCGCGGCAGCGGTGTACTGTGGGATCATAAAGCCCGAGTTAAGGCCCGTGTCTTCCATAAGCAGCTTGGGGAGTCCGTCGTGGCCCTTGAGCAGCAGGTAGGTGCGCCGCTCCGAGATGCTGGCAAGCTCGGCCAGCGCAATGGCCGCGGTGTCGAGCGCAAGCGCCAGCGGCTGCCCGTGGAAGTTGCCGCCACTTACAATATCCCCATTGTCGAACACCAGCGGGTTGTCGGTCACGCTGTTAATGTCGCGTTCAGTAACGGTGGTGGCGTAGCGCAGGGCGTCGCGGCTGGCCCCGTGCACGGCGGGCACACAGCGCAGGCAGTACGGATCTTGCACCTTGCCGCAGGTACGGTGCGATTCCAGAATCTCGCTCTCCTGAAGCAGCATGCGCACATTGGCCGCAACGGTCTGCCCGCCGGGATGAGGGCGTACGGCATGCACGCGCTTATCAAACGGTTTGATGCTGCCCTGAAGCGCTTCCAAACTCATAGCAGCAATCAGGTCGGCCCATCGGAGCAGCCGGTGCGCAGCATGCAAGATGTGCGCAGCATACGCGCCCATCAGCTGCGTGCCGTTAATGAGCGCGAGTCCGTCTTTGGCCTGGAGCGTGATCGGATCCAGATCGTGGGCCGGAAGAACATCGGCGGCGGGACGCGTGTCGGTGCCGTCTTCAGTCCAGAACGCGCCGTGTCCAATAAGCGGCAGCGCCAGATGCGCAAGCGGAGCCAGATCGCCCGAGGCCCCCACGCTGCCCCGGCTGGGCACAGCAGGTATCAGGTCGTGCTCGGCCAGCTGGAGCAACTGATCGAATGTGCGGCGCGACACGCCGGAATAGCCCAGCCCCAGCGCGTGGATTTTGAGTTGGAGCATCAGCCGGGTGATGGGCTTCGGCACCAGATCGCCCACGCCCACCGCATGGCTGAGCAGCAGATTGCGCTGCAACGCCTCGACCTGATCGGGTGGAATCTGCTGCTGGGCGAGCGCGCCAAATCCGGTGTTGATGCCGTAATGGGCGGTGTCGCTGGACAGGGCCGCATCAACATGGGTGCGCGACTGCGCAACGGCTGTAGCGTCGTCGCGCAGCGCTGCAAGACGGGCATCCAGATCGGTATGGAGCGTTGAAATCGAAACGTGCGGGGCATCGGCAAGCAGATCCATACAGTCCGTTGGGGCAAGAGCAAAAATGGAAGCAGACCATCAACGTACAGTACGCAGCCCAACAGCATCAACATAGAACCCGCACAACGTCGACCCCTATGCTATTATCATAGAATGTAACGAAAAAGACAATTAAGGTATTTCGAGTCGCAAAACAAAATTATTCCGCTTTTGGAAGCGCTTTCCAAAAATAATTGAGTTGAAATAGTCATTACAAGCAATTAAATACGTCTTGTGGATCACGCAGTGGGGCCTCCATAGCTCCAGTTCGATGCATGTAGATGGCTGTACTCACAAGACGAGAAACGACACATGCGAGCATTTGGGATAGTAGTACTGGGACTGATCGCACTGGCGCTGGGCGCGCCTGCTGATGCGATGGCGCAAGACACAGCAGAGGCTGCGGCGTCTGCCGAGTGGATGATAAACAACCTGTGGATCATGATCGCCGGGATGCTGGTGTTCATCATGCATCTGGGCTTTGCGGCGTTGGAGTCGGGCATGACGCAGTCAAAGAACACGGTCAACATCCTGTTTAAGAACTCGATGATCATCTGCATCGGGATTTTGACCTACGCGCTCTGCGGGTTCAACCTGATGTATCCGGGCGACTTCAACGGGTTGGTGTCGTTTGGTGCGGTTACAAACTTCATTACGGTATCCCCGCAAGATGCGGAGGCGCTGCTCACACCGGCCTACAATGAAGGCTACACCTGGTACACCGA